>JBDSHZ010000156.1:0-15929 GCA_039918235.1 Pelobium sp. | reverse complement strand
AGGTTTCCTGAAAAAACTAACGCTGAGGCATCTATAATTTCATAGGCATGTTGAGCGCTTAAATCTCCAATATCAGTTAAGATTAATTTTTTTTCAAGAGTTCGGGTTTCGGCGTAAAAATTTTCTTCATAAACAAAGCCTAAATCTACTTTGTAATTTTTGTCTTCTTCTTTTTGGATGCAATTTTTAATTTTTAAATGAAACAAATCCTGGCTTTGAATTGGTATCATCAGGTAATTCATCAAATCTATTTCCTGATAAGATTTTAAAGCAATTGATTGTAATCCGACGATGATTGCCTCAAAATTAAGTGCTCTGATGTACTGTTTCTCCTCGTCATTTTTAAGAAACCCAGATTCTATCAAGATGGTTGGGCAGTGTTTCTGAAAATTATCTCCAAATGCCCGAGGTTCAAAATCATCTTTAAACCTTGCTGTTTGATTCGGTATTAATTTTTGCAAAGTATGGTTCATTTCCACAATAACCTTCATAGCTTGTTCCCGGTTCCAGGTTACAGTAAGCGCTTTATCTGCCGCAGGAGCGAGGAATGAAATACCAACTGGATTATTTGAAGGGGTACAGTATAAACTACTCTGGTCGTGAAGATTAAACGCAAAATCAGGCTTAATTTTATTAAATGTGGCTTTTAATAGGTTAGCTTCCGGTGATTGTAACGCTAAAAAATCTCTATTGATGTCAATTTTTTGAGCATTTCTGCGTGTGAAAACTGCTAATCCATCAGGGTTAACAACAGGAATGAAATAAATACTCAGCTTATTTAAGATTTCATCTGCTAAACTTTCTGAGCTTTGGAAAAAGTTGAGTAAATCAAAAATAGCAGCGGTAGCGGTAGGTTCATCACCATGCATCTGACTCCAAAGCATCACTTTGGTTTCTCCGTTTCCAATTTTAACCATCCGAATGGGTCTTCCTTCAAATGAATTTCCTAAATCTTTCCAATTTAAGTCTTCAAACTTTTTAATGAGTTCATCTACTTCAAGAAAAGTAAATAATCTATCTGTAATTTGTGTGAGGCGGTATTTTTGATGAGTTAGGCTGTTTTTAAACATTGTAATTTCAATTCCTATTTTCATGAAAACCATTTGGAAATGGTAAACCTTTTTTTGTTAAAAATTAATTTTTATATAAAAATACTATATTTAAAGGTTCTATTTAGTAGAACTAATCATAATGAATAAAGATATAATAAGAAATTTTCAAACATACTTTCCAGTTTTACAGGACCTCAGGTATTCTTTACAGTTTTTAAATAGGAAAATGAGAAATAAAGCTCATGATCCTGACTTTACAGCCTTAAAATTATTGAAATTTCCAAAGGATAAAATAATTGTTGATATAGGTACAAATAGAGGGGAAGCAATATTGTCTATGCTTTTGATGACCAAGAATCTTGATTGCGACATTATTGGGTTTGAACCTAATAAGTTAGTTTTTGATAAGGCAAAAAGTGCATTCAGTAATGAAAAAAGAGTAAAAATAAACAATGTAGGTTTAGGATCTGAAAAGTCTGAATTCCCATTGTATATTCCTTATTACCGCAATTGGATGTTTGACGGTCTTTCTTCTTTTAAGAGAGAAGAAGCAGCAGATTGGTTGGAAGGTAGAATGTGGAATTATAAAGAAAATCTTCTAACAGTTAAACATCAGATCTGTAAAGTTGAAACTTTGGATGACCAAAAACTCAATCCATACTTTATTAAAATTGATGTTCAAGGATTTGAATTGGAAGTTTTAAAAGGAGGTATTAAAACTATTGAAGAATTTAGTCCGATTATTTTAATTGAGTCAATTAATGATGAGATTGAAGCATTTTTGAGACCATTAGGCTATAATTTTTATGCTTACCACGAAGGGAAATTTAGTTTGGGAAGAGGGCATTTAAATACTTTCTGTATCCCTAAAGATAAAATGACAGCGCTTCAGCTATAAATTTTGAAGCACTGTCATTTCAAATTATTTATCCATTAGCTCAAATCCCCAGTTTTTGCCCTTTTCAGTTGCTGGAACTCCTTTTGTCATCCATTCTGGAGCTGGAGCTCCCTTTAGGTAATGGTCAAAAAACTGTTGCTCTCTAATAGAGATGTCTTTTCTGTTTTGTCTTTGTACCAAATTATGGTCTTCCCCATTATAAACTAAGAGCCAAACCGGTTTCCCTAATCTGCGCAAAGCAGTAAACATTTCAATCCCTTGGTACCAAGGCACAGATCCGTCTGCATCATTGGCCATAATGGCCACCGGAGTTTGTACGTTTGGCATTTTGAATAGTGGAGAATTTTCAATGTATAAATCGGGTCGTTCCCAGATGGTTGCACCAATCCTACTTTGTGTTTTTTCATACTGAAACTGACGGTTCATCCCGGTTCCCCATCTGATACCGCCATAAGCAGAAAACATATTCACAACAGGTGCACCAGACCACGCCGCGGCGTACATATTGGTAACCGTTATTAAATGTGCCACCTGATAACCACCCCAACTTTGCCCTTGTATGCCAATTTTACTTCCATCTACCCAAGAATTTTTCTTCAAAGCTTCTACGCCAGAGTTGATAAACTCTTCCGCAGATTTTCCCGGATGTCCATCTTCATAACTGATATCAGGTGTGAAAACTAAATAGCCATTACTTACAAAATACGAAATATTTAATCTTGACGGAGTAGGAGCGGGAGGCTGATAATTGTAGAGGCCGTCTGATAATTTCTCATAGAAATAAACAATCATCGGATACTTTTTATTTGGATCAAAATTCTCTGGTTTATATAAAATTCCATCAGATTTGTATCCTTTAGGAGTAGTCCAATGAACCAATGTTGCTGTTCCCCAATTATATGTGCCCTGTTGAGGGTTGGTAGCCGTTAATTTATCTTCCTTACTAAAATTGTTTGTTACATATAGATTTGGAGACGATTCATAATTGCCTTTTTCATAGATTAAGGTTTCTCCATTTTTAGCTTTCTGTGGTCTTGAAAAACTGTAATTGGCCATTATTAATTTAATAGGATCGGCAGGCTTGCTCATATCCTTGTTAAAGAAACCGTTCTGCTTGGTTTTATGATTTAGCGCACTTAATAAAATAGTTTCCTTCGGAGAGATACTTTTCTTTTCAGGATCTAATTTCACATACCTTAAAGTAATTTCATTTTTTCTACCGAAGCCGTTTGTGATATTTTTACCAATACCAGTTTCTGGATCATAACTCCAGATATCATACCTGTCATAAACCAACAGCTGTTTGTCATCATCGGTAAGACCGGCTGAACCGTAACCTGAAGGATCATCAGGAACATCATTTTCTTCATCTCCAAATTTGATGTTTTCAGAGTTCTGCAACATTATCTTTTTACCCGTAACCACACTGTAACTATACCAGTTTTGATCTTGCCTATCAAACCAAACCACATATTTTCCTTTTGGAGAAATCTGATAATTAGTCCTGGCATCTTGATTAATCATTTTTTTTACACCAGTTATTAAATTGATGATGTAAGCCGATTTTACAGTTGAACCTTCCCATTGAAAAGAACCCCTATTCCCATAATCCGAAGAACCTAAAGCGTATGTTCCGTTTCCTTCCTCCGATAAATCGATATTGTCTAATTCTTTAGCACCTATCTGTAAAAATCTGTTCGTTTTCAGATCAATCATCGCCTGAAAATTTTCTTTTTGCGTTTTACTCAGGTTAGCAAGTTGCATGGGCTGTAAATAATCATCCTGATAATTCCATATATCTAGTTTAGCAACTTCAAAATCTACAATCGTAGTATCTTTGGCGGTAGGAATTGGAGCAGTTCCAAAAAATAAACGGCTCCCGTTTTTACTGAAAAATAATTTCCCGTTTTCGCTTACGCTTGATTTTGTAGGCATTCCAATGGTATTTGCACCGGCTAAAATCTTCGCAGCATCTGTCTTGAAATCGAAATAATAAAGGTCATGAATTTTAACTAAAGCTTTTTCAGGACTTTTGTTGCCTGTAAACGCCAACTGAGTTGCATTTTCATCAAATGACAGATTTTTAAAAATCCCTTTTCCAGTAGTCAGTATTATTGATTTACCAGTTTTAATATCATAAACGTAAACACCCGGAGTTAGGGTAGAATCTTTTTTGACCCCTGTACAAACATATAATAGTTGAGCTCCATTTTTACTGAGCTCATATTCTGTTACGCCTTTAAAAATAATTTCGGTTCCGTTTTCTAGGTTTTTTAGGAATAGATTTGTTCCTTCTTTTGTTGCTCCAGGTGTGGCAGGTTCATCTGCAAAGAAAAAATCTGAATCTTCTTTTGGTGCAGGTTTTTTCTTTTTTGTGGTGTCAGTAGGTTCTTTATCTACAAGATATGCCAAAATATTACTTGCTTTTTCAGGAAAGGAGTAAGATTTAATTCTTGGAACTTTTATCAATTCCATGGTTTTAAGGTTCAAGATCCCTAAAGAATCTTTAGGTAAATCATCTCCTTTTTTCTTTTTTATTTTAGCTAGACGAGTTTGTTGATAAGAAGGTTTTATAGTAAATGCGGCATATTTTTCATCATCGCTAAAAGAAAAAGATGCTCCTCTTGGGTATTCAAAGTCTTGATTTTTCTTTAGGTTTTTAATGTGAAAATTAGCATCTCCAGCTTGTGGTTCAATGTAATAGCCTGCCCATTTTCCGGTCGAACTAATTTTTTCACCAGACACTGATTGCCATTCATCATAAACAGAATGATTTATAGGTTTTTTCTGACCAAAACTAGTAGCTGAAACTAAAAATAAACTGCTGAGAAGTAAGATTTTATGCATATCAAGGATTTTAATCCCTAAATATGCTGAATTGTTTATTTAAAATTAAAATAGGTACTAAAATTTTACAATGATGCACTACTCATCTTTCATTTTCAATAGCCAATGTGTGGTGCTGTCTTTTTCATCTACCGTAACATAGGCCTGCACAAATTCCCATCCTTTTTCACTCATATAATTTAAGGCATCAATCATAGAATTAAAGGTTTTTATTTTACCGGTATCTTCGTCTTTTAATCTTGTGTCTTTAAACTTCGGATTTTCCAATCCAAAATCTACGGCAACTCTTGTCTTTGTGTTTAACTTAGTGCTCTTTGCAATTAATTCACAAAATACGTAACTAGATTTTGTGGCATCGTCGGTTTTTGATTGTGCAATGATACTGCTTGTTAAACAAACGAAAAATAGGATTAAAGTGAAATGGAGTAGTTTTTTCATATTTATATCAATTATTTTCTTTTAGATTTTTCCCACGCTGCAGACTGCTTTCCTTTAAAATACCGAAAGGTACCTGCCATGGCTGCGTAGTTCATCATGGAGAAATAAAACGGGATGAATAATACCTTAATTTTGATTTTTTTACTTTCTAAAAAGTAACCTGCTAAGGAAGCAATATAAAATAATAGCTGACCCAAAAGTATCAGCTGATAAAGCCATAAATCAGGATATTGAATGCAAATGAAAACATTCAATATCAACAAAACGAGCATTAACCAAGGCGTTATTGCCCATCTTAAAACCCGGTGACTGATGTATTGAAAAGTAAGGATTGGGAAACAGAATGGATTGGCTGATTTTTTTAAGCGCAAAATACTCTGAATACCTCCCGCTGCAATTCTAATCTTTCTTTTTAATTCTTCTTTAGTATCAGCAGAAGCTGTTTCCATTGCATAAGCTTTAGGCTCGTAAGCAATGATGTATCCTTTTTCTGCAATCCGCATGGCAATCATGTGATCATCAATAATCGTATCAGATTCTACAGGTTGGTATAATGCAGTTCGAATGCTGAAAAGTTCTCCTGCGGCGCCAACGTTAGAGTAAAGTTCATAATCCCATTTTTTTAATGCCGATTCATATTTCCAATAAAAACCTTCACCGGCAGCACTAGCGTCTGCTTCTTGGTCTACCATAATCCGCTTCTCACCGGCAACAGCTCCAACTTTAGGGTTTTGATAATGCTTTACCAATTCATGTATTGCTTCTCTGTTCAAAAAAGTATTTGCATCCGTGAAAACGGTTATTTCTCCATTTATAGATGGGATGGCTCTTTTAATAGCGGCCATTTTTCCTGCCCTAATGTCCTCATGAAGCAATGTAATTTCAGAGAAGTTTTTAACAATTTCCGGTGTTTGATCAGAGGAACCATCCGTAATGAAAATGATCTGTAATTTTTCTTTCGGATAAGCTAATTGGAAACAGTTTTGAATTTTTTCTTCAATGATGTCCTGCTCATTAAAAGCTGCAATGAGCAAAGTAACAGTTGGCAGTTTAACATCTGCTTTAAATAAAAAAGGTTTTATGAATTTTCTTTTAATCTTAACGATGATAAATAATAGGATTCCGTAACCTAAAAAAGTATAAAAGATGATGAATAAGCAAATCCAAAAAAGTACAGTCATATTTAATCTATTTTAAATCCTAATGATTTGCTATTCTTACGGTGTGTGAAGTTCCATAATAAGCCTTTTATAGCCCATTTCGCCAAATCTTTCCTTCCGTTTTTTAGGTAAAGAAAAACCATTTTTGGAACTGCAATAAAAGTATAATAAATGCTGAAGAAAAAAGTGTTTAAAAAGCCAGTGTTCTTTCTTATAAAAAGCATTCTGTTTCTGGTCATGAAATAGGTTTTGATGCTACTCTCTTTACCTACAGAAATAGATTCTTTATGATAAATAAAGGTTTTTCCTGTAAAATTTATCGTTTTCCCCAAACGTTTAAATTTTTCACACCAATCCAGTTCCTCGTAATATAAAAAGTAGCTTTCTTCCATTAAACCTGCTTTTAATAAATCTTCCCTTCTGCAAATTACTGCGGCGCCATGGCAAAAGCCTGTTTCATAATCAAGACCATCATATTGTCCATTGTTTTTTTCGAATTGTCCAATTTGAGAATTTCTTGCAGTAAGATAGTTTAAAGGCGTGTAACCTGCATACTGAATAATGCTTCTATCATCATCGTAAAGTATTAATGGAGAGAGTAAACCAATTTTCGGATTTTCTTTCAGCTCCTCAACTAAAGTTTCAATACAATTTTTAGGGATTTCAGTATCGTTATTCAATAAAAAGATAAATTCACCTTTTGCAACTTTTATCCCTAAATTGTTTCCGCCAGCGAAACCTAAATTCTTTTCTGAGCGTATATATATTAAATCAGGGATGATTTTTTTAAAATCAGATTCGTTATTTTCATCACTGGCATTATCAACTAAAATAATTTCTAGTTGATGAATCCCATTTTCTTTTAAAGATTGCAATAACTCCAAAGTGGCCTTTGGCTGATTGAAATTTACAGTGATGATTGAAACTGAACTCATAGAAATATTAAAAGCAGCAAAATAAAATAAAATTGCCAATAGATAAGAAAATATTTGAAGACATGGAAAGCTTTGCTAAAATAGAGCAAGAGCAAAAAAGTGTGGATGAGAAGTTGACTGAGTTCATCAATCTTTTGAACCATAGCGATATCAATTCTGAAAATATTAAGACTTTAAAAAACAAATTCAATTCGGCAATTGAAGAAAAGCTGAATGACACACAGTTGATTGCTGAATTTAAAAAAGTAGATACGGTTGAACTGTCCCGATTAGATAAGTTGGATAAAATTGAAATGTTATTAAATACCAATTATATTGATACTAAAGCTGTAAAATCAATCAAAGTAAAAAACTTTATGGAAATGATTGTGCCGGTAATCATTGGGTTTATTATGGTGACTTTAGGCTTTGCAATGATTATTTTGCCAGCACCAAAGTATTTTGAAATGTTCACCATTTTTCATTTTACTGTAGATGATGGATTTACTTTAATGGATTTAATATCATTAATTATTATATTGACAGGTATATTTGTGATTATAAAATCTTATTTCAAATTTGCCAATCAATCTTAATCCGTGAAAAGAAAAATATTAATAGTAGACGATGAAATCATTCAGCTAATGCTGATGCAAAAGCTTCTTGAAAACGGAGGGTTTGAAGTGATCAAAAGCAACTCTGTTGATAGCGCAATGAGTATATTAGAAAAAGAGATCCCTGATCTTATCATTTCTGATATTGAAATGGGAGAGAAGGATGGCTTTGCTTTTAAAGAATTATTGTTAGTAGATGAATCTTATAAAGATATCCCATTTTTGTTTCTCACCTCTCATAATGATCAGTTATTTGTGCAGCGAGGTTTAGACCTTAAAGCAATTGATTATATTCCTAAAGGAATCCCGCAAAATCAATTATTGGCAAAAATCAATAATATTTTAGCCGCAGTACAGGAACAAAAAGAAAAATCAATAAATGAATTAAAGATAGTCGCAGATAAATTAAATCTTAAAAATGTACCTTCTAAAGGCTTAAGACTTAAGAAATTTGAAATTAAAATATTTCACAAGACTTTTCAAAATCATCCTGGTGGAGATTTCATCGATTTAATTAAAATAAGCGATAGGTATTCTTTTTTGGTTTTAGGAGACGTGATGGGAAAAAAATGGGGAGCTTGGTTTTTCTCCTTTACTTTTCTGAGCTATATTAGATCTGCAATTAGGATTTGTGTTTTTGACGGCAATTTATCTGTGGCTCAAATTATGCAAAGAATTAATCAGGTGATACACGCTGATGATTTTTTAGATGATATTTACTCTACGTTAAGTTTGGTGATGATTGATGACGAAGAGGGTACGCTCACTTATTCTGGAGCAAGTGATTTGCCAGTTTTAGTTTACGAAACAGAAAATAAGAAAATAACACAATATAAATCAAAAGGATTGCTGTTAGGTTTTTTTGAGAATGGAAATTTTAATGAGCAAGAAATAGAAAGCAGTAAAGACGATAGGATTTACCTGCTTTCTGATGGAGCTATTGATTTTGAATCTAACGGAGTAAAGAAAACAGACATATCGTTTTTTATATCCCAATTGGAAGGTTTGTTAAATCAGGATTCGGATTTTGAAACGGTAACTACAAAAATTTTTAATACAGAGAAATACCAAGTTGATGATTGTAGTTTGATACAGATTAAAAGAATTTAAATATGAATTTCAGTAAACAGAAATTAGGGAAATTGGTGCTGATTACCATTAATATCAGCGAAGCGGGTTTAAATCAATCAGATGATTTTAAGAGTTTTTTATACGATTGCACTGAAGATACTGAACCCAAATTAGTAATTGATATGGATAAAGTGAACTATATGGATAGTTCCTTTATTGGCGCATTGGTTGCGGGGTTAAAAAATGTACTTTCAAAAAATGGAGAAATGGCACTGGTTAAAATCCAGAAAGATGTTTTGGCATTATTTGAACTTACCCGATTAGATAAAGTTTTTAAAATTTACAATAGCGTAGACGAGGCAATTGAGGATATCAAATAATGGCTTTAAAACCAGAAAGATTCAAGTTGCAAATACCAAATCAAATAAATGATTATAAATCTTTTATTGATTACTGCTGTGATTTTATTGGAGACGTTTCTGATGTAAGTAAAAATTTTGCAGAAACTGCCAAATTCAAATTAGTAATAATGGAATTACTTACTAATGCCATGAAACATAGCAGTACCTGTTCATTTATAGAAATTGAAAAGCTCACTAATCAATTATCCATCAGGAAAATTGATGAAGGAAACAGATTTTCTTTTAAGGATCTCCATACAGACAATAAGCATGAATTTCCACTTGATATTTTACCTGGAACAAAAGTTACAGCACTACTAGGTAATAATTATAAGTTAACATTACTGATAAAAGATAAACATTTAATAGAGTTTATAGCGCCAGAAGAAATTGAATATAAGTCGTTTGCAGATATACCAGAGCATTTTGGATTAATGATCATTGCACAATGTTGTGATGTGTTTCATTATCAATTTAATGAGAAAAACAACCAAAACGTATTTGAAGTAATCTTCAAATATTAAAATTTAACCCTCCTCTTAAAAACTTCATGTTTTATTAATAATTGTGTAAGTATCTTTAATTTCATATTTTAAATTATGATTATTAAGGATTCAATTTGTATTTCTGTAGCTAGTAATAACGGATATTCTGTTTTAATGGCTGCATTTATAAAATCAATCATTTATAATCACCATACTGATGAACATATTGAATTTTATATTCTGAATGACGGTATTTCAGAAGTCAACAAGGATAAAATAAATTCACTGATCAGCAATTCTCCTGAAGTAAAAATCAATTGGCTTTCCGCTAAAAACGTGGTACCTAAAGGCACAAAGTTCCCTATTGACAATTCCGCTTTTCCATTTACGGCATTGTTAAGACTTTTTGCGCCATATGTATTGCCAAAAGGCGTAGAAAAATTAATCTACTTTGATGTAGATATGATTGTGAAAAAAGACGTATCTGATCTTTGGAATACAGATTTGAAAGGATTTACAATGGCCGCTGTTACCGATATTTGTAAAACAGCTGATTGTAGCTGGGGAGGCATCAGAAATTACAAAGAACTAGGAATTCCTGGAGAAGCGAAATATTTTAATTCTGGTTTAATGATTATTGATGTTGAAAAATGGAAAGAAGAGCATATACCTAGTAAGGTTTTTAAATCAATGGAAGACAACATCAATTACGTCAACTTTGCTGATCAGTATGGCTTAAATGTTGTTTTCGCTGAAAAATGGTTGGAAATTGACCCAATGTGGAATTGGTTCGCACATAACTACCATCCTAACCCAAAAAGTATTCATTTTTTGGATATTAAACCTATCTTTAAGTCCTACAGATCTGACGAGACTTTTAGAAAGGAATTTTTTAAATATCTTGACATGACACCTTGGAAAGGAATGACTTTAAAAAGTGATTATGAGAGATTACTGAAGAAAGTTATCATTAAAATAAAAAAGAAATTTATAAAGGCATTTGCCTTTGCTTAAATAAGTTAATGTATACTTTCGATAAGATAACTTTATTAATTACACACTATAATAGGAGTAACTCTTTAGCAAAGCTGTTACAATCCTTTCAAGACTTATCTGTAAAGTTTGAAGATATAGTGGTTTCAGATGATGGAAGTAATGCTGAACATCTTCAAGAATTAGAAATTTTAAAAAACAGCTTTCATTTTAAGTTAATTACCACTCCTGTAAACAAAGGTTTAGGAAACAATATCAATAAAGGCCAAGATGCGGTTAAAACACCATTAACACTTTATATTCAAGAAGATTTTGTGCCTCGTGAAGCATTTATTGATAAGCTGAAAATAGCATCTGAAATGATGCAGAATGATAAGGAATTGGATCTAGTGAGGTTTTATGCTTACTTTAAATATCCAAATTTAAAGCCTGTAGCACATGGCTTCTCGCAGATGATTTTTAATCATGCTCATATTTGGGAAGGATATAGGAAATTTTATCTTTATAGTGACCATCCACATCTTAGAAGAAGCAATTTCTTTGAAAAATTTGGGAGATATCCAGAAGGTATAAAACCAGACAGAACTGAATATAAAATGATGTTGCAGGTTTTAAATGTTGGCGCCAAAGCATATTTTTATGAAGATTTTAAGGGATTGATTGAACAAGAAAACTCGGCCCATGAACCAAGTACAGTAAAAAGGAATTTCTTGAGAAATAATAATAGTATTGTTTTTTCTCTTTTAAGAGATTTGTATAGATATTTAAGACTTAATATAGAATTGCTTTTCTATAAAATTAAAGGTAAAAATTAATGAGCGTATCTTTATTAAACCTCCCTTCTTGGATTAAAAAACATCGTTATATAAATAAGAATTTTGAAGACTTAACTGTAGACGAAATTGCCGATATCAAATTAAGAATAAGTAAATTTCAAGATCAATCTCCAGAAGTTTCTGTTGTTATTCCGGCATGGAACGAACAGAACAATATTTACAGGGCATTGTCATCTCTTGCAAGCAGTAACACAAAAAGAAAAGTAGAGCTGGTTGTGATCAATAACAATTCTACGGATGAAACTCAAAAAGTTTTGGAAACACTGGGAGTTAGAAATTATTTACAACCTACGCAAGGCACTCCGTTCGCCCGCCAGTTAGGATTGGAAAATGCTAAGGGAAAATATCATTTATGTGCCGATTCAGATTCTTTTTATCCGCCAGATTGGATTGACTGTATGGTGGAACCCATGGAGAAAAGTGAAAACATTGTAGGTGTTTATGGCAGATATGCTTTTCTGCCTCCGGAAGGCAACGGAAGGATGTTTCTGTGGTTTTATGAACGGGTAACAGGTGTTTTAGTCAGAATAAGAAAAAAAAACAGAGAATATATTAATGTACTTGGCTTTAATATGGGCTTTGTTACCCAAGTTGGATTGAATAACGGAGGGTTTAAAGTGACTGAGGTAAGAAAATTTGATAATGCTTTAGGAAGCGAGTATTTTGTTGATGAGGCTGAAGACGGACGTATGGCTATTAATCTTAAAAAAACTGGAAACTTAAAGCTCATAAAATCGAATAAAGCAAGAGTATTTACATCATCAAGAAGATTAGTTGCTGAAGGAGGTTTATTAATCTCATTCACTAGTAGATTAAAAACGCATACTCAGCGATTATCTGAATATGTAAAAGGAAAATAGCATTGGAAAAAGATCATATAAAAAGTAATATCATCACTAAGATTTTAAGTTTATTTGTAAGGCTTAAATTCGGAAAACTGCATTATGGAGTAAGATATTATTACAGAGATACCTATTACTGCCAACTTATTCAGCTCAAGTACATTTTAAAAGACTACCTTTTTAAAAAAAAGTATAAAGTAATTTCTTTTGACGGAGAATTTGCACCTGAATTGGAATTTGTACTTCCATTTGCTTACTGGCATTATAAAAACGGTACATTATTAAGAACTGAAGGCGCAAAGTTTACTAAGGAAATGTATTTTTTCTCTCCGCAACACAATGAAGTTTATGATGTGCGTACCAATGAAGGGAATTACAATTATGAAACACCACGTATTCTTTACAGTCAGGATTATGATATGAAGAAATGGACTAAAGTTCCATTTAAAGCACATTTTAAAAATGATGTATATGTTTTTGAAAAGCCAGGATTAGTAATTGCCAATAGATATAATACCGAATGGGAGGGACCTCCAATTAGCTATTATAGTATAGAAATGTTGGAATATATGATTGAAAAGCTGAAAGATAAATATACCATCATCTACAATAGACCGAGACCTCAGAACATCACTTCAGATACAAGTGAAGTATCTGAACTTGATGAATATGATTTTATTAGAAATAAATATCCAGAAGTTGTTTTAATGGAAGATTTATATGAAGAAAATAAAATAGGAGCAAATAATTACAATCATTTTCAATTATTGGTTTATGCCAATGCTTCAAAATTTATATCTATCCATGGTGGCACTGCGGCTTTAGCAAGTTGCTTTGAAGGGGCTAACATCATCCTTTCTAAACAAGGTCCCGAACACCATTTTGGTTGTTTTCAAAAGCTTTTCCCTAAACTATCAGGAGCAACAATTTACCATGCTAAGAATAATGAAGAAGTGAAGGAATTTATCCAAAATCATTACCTTAACTAAAAAATGCAAGAAGAAAACAAAAGTAATTACTGGCTAAAATCAGGAATGCTGAATGTACTGCAAAATATGTCGGGGTTACTTTTTGGCATTGGCAGTCTTTTCTTTCTGGTTAAAGTTTTATCAAAAGAGGAATATGGTGTTTGGGTGCTGTTTACAGGTACGGTAACTATATTAAATGTATTTAGAGATGGTTTATTAAGAAGTGCAGTTGTTAAATTTTTATCAGCAGCAAGCGAAGAAGATAAGCCGAAAATTATCACTTCATCTTTTACATTAGATGGGATTTTAACCACTTGTATTATTATTTTAAACTTTTTATTTGCTCATGTACTTACCAATTTCTGGGATACACCAGAGTTAATTCCTGTCTTTTACCTTTATAATATTGTATATGTTTTAAGCGGAATTCTTACCCAGTTTAACTGTATTGAACAGGCAAACTTGAAATATGACGGCATATTTGTCACCAATACAGCAAACCAAACTGTTTTTTTTCTGGTTGTTTTAGGCTGTTTTATTTTTAAAATTAACATTACCATATTTCAACTGGTTATTTTTCAAATTGTTGGGAATGCAATTAGTGCTTTAATTGCTTATTTCTATGTTAGAAAGTATCTATTTTTTGCAAAAGGATATCATAAAGAATGGGTGAAAAAAATGTTCAATTACGGTAAATATGCATTTGGTACTTCTGTGAGTTCTATATTGTCGGGAACTGTTGACCAATGGATGTTAGGAGGTTTAATTTCACCAGTGGCATCCGGAGTATTTAATTTAGCTGTAAGAATATCAAATTTAATAGATATTCCTTCAAATGCAGTGGCTACCATAGTTTTTCCTCAAAGTGCAAAAAGGATGGAAACTGAAGGTAAAGAGGCTATAAAATACTTGTATGAGCGCTCTGTAGGGGTTATCTTATCTATACTCATCCCTTCGGTAATCTTAATTTATATCTTTAGTGATTTAATTATTTATCTTGCTTTTGGAGATGCCTACGCCGATACTGGGCCTCTGCTAAGGGTGATGTTGTTTTATGTATTGTTGATTCCTTATGGTCGACAGTTTGGGGTTATTTTAGATTCAATTGGGAAAACTAAAACAACTTTTTATATGGTGGTTTTTATTGCTTCATTCAATCTAATATTAAACTATATCTTAATTAGCAGCATAGGAATTATGGGTGCTCCTTATGCTACATTGATCACGAATGTTGTAGGGTTTGTGATCGCACAATATATCCTGAAGAAGGAATTGAATGTGAGTGTTTGGAATACCTTTGTTTATGCCTATTATTTTTATCCGGAATTCTACAATAAATATGTAAAACCAAAATTGATTGAATACAAAATAATAAAAGGAAAATCATAAATGGTTGGAGTAGAATTTAAAGGAAGATTAGGCAATCAGCTCTTTCAATATGTTTTCTTGAAATATATAAAAGAAAGAAAAAATGAGTGGAACTATTTCTTTCCTAACCCGCATCATGCTTATTTAGAGCGGTATTTTGAATTGGATAATAATGATAATAAGTTACTCGCTTCAAAAGCCTACTCCGGATTAACAAGGTTCTTACCCACTATTTTAAGGTTAAAAGACATTTATTTTCATAATTGGGTTGCACCGAAACCGGTAGATGTGAAAAATTGGTCTTATTATAAAGGATACTTTCAAACTGCTTATTATTATGAGCACTTAAAAAAACCACTATCACTTAATTTAAAGCCAGAATTTAAACAGCAATTTCAAGAGAAATATGGGATGTTGTTTAAAGATCATAAGACTGTTGTTGTTCACATTAGAAGAACAGATTACATGAGCTATGGCGAAAGACGCAAGAGAGATATTTCTTTGCCTTTAGCGTACTTTAAAACCCGTTTAGATGCTATTGATGATTTAGATAAGTATAAAGTGATTTTTGTAAGTGACGATACTGCTAAAGTTAAAGAGGTATTTCCTGAAAAAGATAATTTTATTTTCTCAAACAACAGTGAGATTATGGATTTTCAGTTGATCCAGAATGCCGATATCAGCATTATTTCTAATAGTACTTTTGCTTGGTGGGCAGCATATCTCAATCCTAAAAAAGATAGAATTGTTTATGCGCCCAAAGATTGGTTTGGTTTTAGATTAGGAAGAGAACATCCTAAAGGAATTATGACCGACAAATTTATTTGGTGTGAAGTTTTATAATTATTTTAAGGAGCTGTAAACCGCTAAAGTTTCCTTTAAAGATTTTTCTAATGGGAAATCTAGCAGTCTTTCATTTCCTTTTTTTACCAGCTCTTCACGTTTTTTTTCATCCCCTATTAGCTGTTCAATTTTGAAAATAAGATCGTCTTCAGATTGAGGACTAAAAAATGCTGCCGCATCTTTTGCTATTTCTTTAAAG
>JBDSHZ010000155.1:0-11814 GCA_039918235.1 Pelobium sp. | reverse complement strand
GATAATGTAGGCGATATAGAAGGAATGGCCAATCATTCTATCTACATTTTAGAAGATGAAACCCGATTAAATCAGTTTAAGGAAAATGCGTTAAAAAGAGCTGGCGAATTTGATTTAACCCGTATTTTACCAATGTATGAGGACTTTTATAGAGAAGTAATCGAAAAGAGCAAAGTAGCTGTTTAATTTTAGAAAGGTTTAAATAGAAAATTAAAGATTATTCATTAAAAAAAAATCTGCGAGAATCTAATAAATCTGCGGGAAAAATTTAACGAGAGACTGAGAAAAGTTCATAGAACGAGGTGCTCTCAAGTCTATAATTGAGCGCTAAAAAATTTGCCGCCATTTGTATCATATCCCAAACATTTCATCGTAAGGTTATAAAACCATGGATAACATAAAAGCTTATTTTAAGTTAAATAGTGTTAATCATTAGGTTTTGATTAAAAGATGGATAAATTTGCAAATTGAATTAAAAATGAAAAAATACCTTTTATTATTCTTATTGGCCGGTGTGCTTGGATTAAGTTCTTGTATTAAGGACCCGGTTGACCCTTATAAACAGGCGGAAGAACAATTAGCCAAAGACGAAGTAATTATCAAAAAATTTATTGCTGATAATAATATTCCTGCATTAAGAGATGCATCTGGCGTATATTATCAGATTATTGAGCCAGGGTCAGGCAGTGTTAACTATACTGCTAACACAAAAATAACAGTACAATATAAAGGAAAACTCCTGAATGGAACTGTATTTGATTTCAGCAAGGATAATCAGCCTTTTGTGTTTAATTTAGGAGATAGGATTATTAATGGCTGGAAAATAGGTGTACCGTTGATACAAAAAGGAGGTAAAATCCGTTTGATTATACCAAGTGGTTATGCTTATGGGAGCCAAGCACCAGGATCAATACCGGGCAATTCCATTTTAGATTTTGATATAGAAATAGTTGATATACAATAATATGATGAAGAAATTTTTGGGCCTGTTATTATTGGCTGTAGTTGCTTTAAGCGCTTGTAAAAGAGAGGATAGAAATTTAAAGCAGGTGGAAGACGAACAGATTCAGGCTTTTATTAAGAGTAATAATTTAACAGGATTTGTGAAAGATACCAGTGGATATTATTACCAGATTGTTAGTCCTGGAATAGGGGAAGACATTAAATATCCTTCTTACATTAGCTTATCACAAAAAACAACTTCTATTAATAAGATAGTTGATTATGAATTTTCATTGTACTCGCCACAACCTAATTATGTGGGTTACATCACTCCAGTTTCTTGGCGTGAAACTTTAATAAAGGTAAAGAAAGGCGCTGTAGTTAGAATTATTACGCCTTCATATTTAGCATTTGGAAAAGATGGTTCCGGAAGTACCTTACCCGGTAATGCAATATTAGATTCTAAATTAACGGTTGCTAACGATACGGATAGGCCATTATATGAAGATGGATTGATTAATAGTTTTTTGAAAGAAAACAGCCTAACCGCAACAAAAGATACAAGCGGTATCTATTACAAAATTATCACACCTGGTACGGGTACAGCTATTACCAATACTAATGCGACTATAAAAGTAGCCTATACTGGTAGGTTATTAACAGGTTTTATATTTGATCAGGCTACTACAAGTGCTCCATATTCAACTACTTTGAGTAATAACATAAACGGATGGGTAAGGGCTGTTCCTTTAATTAAATCTGGTGGTAAAATAAGGTTATTTATCCCTTCAAGATTTGCATATGGTGCAAATCCGCCCCCAGGAATTCCTGCAAATGCTATATTAGATTTTGACATTGAACTTATCGAAGTCACTAAATAAAATAATATTATTCTAAGTAAAAAAACCACTTTTGAGTGGTTTTTTTATTTTAACGCTTCTTTATAAATTTTCAGGCACCTTTCCCTAGCCATTTTATGGTCCAAAATTGGTTGGGGGTATTTAAAAGGATCTGAAAACTCGGGTACCCATTTTTTAATATATTTTAAATCTTTATCAAATTTTTTCACCTGTTCATAAGGATTAAAAATCCTGAAGTAAGGTGCGGCATCTACTCCACAACCGGCAGCCCATTGCCAGCCACCTACATTGCTAGATAATTCATAATCCAATAGTTTTCTTGCAAAATAACGTTCGCCCCAACGCCAATCTATCAACAAATGTTTCGTCAGAAAACTGGCTACAATCATTCTTACCCGGTTGTGCATAAAGCCTGTCTCATTCAACTGCCTCATCCCCGCATCTACTATTGGGTAGCCTGTTTTTCCTTCGCACCAAGCTTCAAACTCTTGTTCATTGTTTCTCCATTTTATCTGTTCATATTCTTTTCTAAATGAATCTTTAGCAGCATAAGGAAAATGATAAATAATAGCGAAGTAAAAGTCACGCCAGATGAGTTCGCTCAGCCAAACTTCGCTTTTTTTCTCCAATGCAGTTTTTACCAATTCTCTAATGCTTAAAGTGCCAAATCTTAAATGGACAGAAATTCTGGAAGTAGCATCTTGAGCAGGAAAATTTCTAGCAGAAGCATAATCTTTTAAAATAGAGGTATAAGCTTGATCAGGGAATTGTTGTGTAGATTTTTTAAAGCCCATTGTTTCCAAACTGATGCTACCAAGAGGTTTACTCTTTAAGAAATTATGGAAATATTTTTCTGTTGGATAGGGTTTAATGTAAAACTCATTCAGTTTGGCGAGCCATTTTCTTTTGTAAGGCGTAAAAACTACATAAGGATTTCCATCGTCTTTAACCACTTCCGATTTTTCAAAAATACATTGATCTTTATTGGTATAAAAAGAAATGTCCTGACTAGTGAAAAATTGATTCAGTTGTTCGTCTCTGGCAAAAGCATAAGGTTCATAATCATGATTGGTATAAACGGCTTTTAGGTCGTATTCGCTGATCAGCTTTTCCCAAATGGCAAAAGGTTCTCCGTATTTTATGATTAAGAAAGAGTGATGTTTCTGAATATTCGTTTTTAGCTCTTCTAATTGTTGATGGATAAAAGTTACTCTTGCATCATCTTCATCTTCCAGCTCGTTTAAAATATTTTTGTCAAAAATAAAGAGCGGCAATACTTTGTAACCACTCTTTAACGCATGGTAAAGTCCAGCATTATCGTTTAATCTTAAATCTCTTCTGAACCAAAATATTACTGCTGTCTCTTTATCCATAAATATCTTTCAAGGCAGCTTTTACTTCAGGGAATTTGAATTTAAAACCCGTTTCTTCTATTTTTTGAACACTCATTTTTGTACTTCCTAATACTACCGCACTCATTTCGCCAAGCATTAATTTTAATGCAAATGCAGGGACTTTAGGTGCCCAAAGTTTTTTATCAAGCTGATTTGCGATGGCTTTTGTCAACGCTTCATTGGTTAAGGGATAAGGTGTACTCATATTATAAGCACCTTTTAATCGTTGATCCTCAATTCCTTTCAGATACATGTTTACAACATCATCAAGATGAATCCAGGAAATCCATTGTTTCCCTGAACCTAGAGGCGAGCCAACTCCCCATTTAATGGGTTTAGCAATTTCTGGCAATGCACCGGTTTCTAAATCTAAGATTACGCCAGTTCTAAATTTCACCACTCTTAAACCCAAAGCTGCTCCCTTATCTACCGCTTTTTCCCATAATACACAGGAATGGGCTAAAAAATCAGTGTTTGGACTATCTGTTTCTGAAAGTAATGTATTTTTTCTATCGCTATAAAAACCTGCAGCAGATGCTGAGACAACATTCTTCACCTGATTAGTTTTACGTTTCAACAAATCGTAAATCAAAGCAATAGAATCTGTCCGGCTTGTAATAATAATGTCTTTGCGTTTATCGGTCCAACGACTGTCGGCAATGCCCGCACCCGCTAAATGCACAATCGTATCCACACCATCTATGCAGTTTTCATCAATCTGTTGTTGGTCAACATCCCATAAATAAGTTTTAATTTTTGGATGATTTCCTTCACTGCGGCTTAAATGAGCAACCTCATAGCCTTTTTTTAATAGCATTTCGCTGAGGTGTTTACCTACAGTTCCACTGCCTCCGGTTATTAGAATTTTTTTCTTATCCATCAGATTGAAAACCGATAGGAGCGCTTTTAGTTTTTCTTAAAAGCTATTTTATCGAGAATTACGTAATGAGCTTGATAATTTTGCGCTTGCGCTGAGAAAATAAAATTTAACTGCTGATGTAGCTTTCTAAATTTTTGATGGTTTGCTTTTGGTCTTCTATAATGTATTTCACCAAATCACCGATTGAAACCATGCCTATCAATTTATCATTTTCAATTACCGGTAAATGTCTAAAATGCTTATGTGTCATCAATTCCATACAATGATCCAGGCTATCTTCAGGGGAAATCACTATTGGAGCAGCGGTCATCACATCTTTAATGTGAACTTCTTTAGATGATTTTCCTTTTAAAACCACTTTTCTGGCGTAATCACGCTCGGTAAAAATACCCGACAATTGATCACTGTCAGTAATTAGAATGGCACTGATATTATATTCCATCATGATTTGAAGTGCTTCGTAAACGGTAGCTTCAGCACTAATGGTAATCAATCGAATTTCTTTTTGACTTAGAATTTGGTTTACCTTTATCATAACGGGAGGGTTTTTGGTGTTACTAAAAATAGCTAAAAAAAATCCTTAATTCAAAATTAATAAGGTTAATGTGCTGATATAGAATTGCTTTTTGAGATTAATAAAAATTTATGCACAATATAAATTGTTTTCAACTCATTTATAATTGATGAGATTTTTGGCCATTCCGTTAAAAATAAAAAGATGAAAAGGCCACATGAGCCACCAATATGCCCTTCCCCACAAACCACTTGGTCTAAAAGTGGCAATTTGGTTTAAGAATTTTTTTCCGTTTCTCTCTACAATTTTAAATTCTAACCAAGCCTCTCCAGGAAGTTTCATTTCGGCATATAACAATAAACGTTGGTTACTTTTATCAGCCAAAATCACTCTCCAAAAATCTAAAGCTTCACCTGCACTAATATTATTACCTACCCGTCTTCCTCTTCGCCTACCAACACCTCCAACCAATTGATCTATAAAACCTCTTATTCCCCAAAGCCAATCGAGGTAATACCAGCCTCTTTTTCCGCCGATAGACCAAATATTTTCCAATACCGCTTTACTATCCTGGCTAAATTCTCTTTTTACTTTATAGGTTAACGTTCCGTTTTGAGGCACTTTTACCTGATCCATAAAAGTAGTATTGAGGTAACCACGGTTAAGTGCGTCTTTCCAGCTAGAAACTATAGAGTTTTGCTCAATTTTTACGAAGGCAAGTTTTAAGGCTTTATCATAAGTCAGGCATTTGCGTGGCACAACCTCATCAATGTTTTTATTATGGCAGATTACTTCATTTTTCATGCTTTCTACCAAACTACTGGCAATATTGTGATTTACTGAAGTGACCATGTTGAGCCAATAAGAAGAAAGTTTTGGGGTAAGAACAGGAATGGTAAGGATATATCGTTTCAATTTCCTTGCTTTTGCATAGCCCATTAACATTTCTTTATAGGTTAAAATATCTGGCCCACCAATATCAAATGTTTTATCAAAAGCTTCATCATTGCCTAAAACACCTTCTAAATAAGCGAGTACATCCCTTATCGCAATGGGCTGGCATTTTGTTTTCAACCATTTTGGCGCAACCATTATCGGAAGTTTTTCAGTAAGGTCACGGATAATTTCAAAAGAGGCACTTCCAGAACCAATGATAATTGCTGCTCTTAAACAAGTATGCTTAATTTCACTGTTTTTTAAGATTTTTTCTACCCCTAAGCGAGAAGTTAAGTGTTCTGATAATTCTTCATCATTAACTATTCCTGTAAGGTATATGACTTGCTTACAAGCCGTTTTTTCTAAAGCCTTAATGAAATTATTTGCTGATAATTCTTCTAATTCACGAAAATCAGTATCAGCATTACCCAAAGAATGAACAAGGTAATAGGCTGCGTCAATATCTTTAGGGAAATCGGTTAGAGAAGATTCATCTAGGAGATCACCGGTAATGATATGGGTTTTATCCGTCTCTTTCATCTCTTCCTTCATCCGCCTTTTGTCTCTCACCATGCAAAAAACTTCATGACCTGCTTCCTGTAAAACTGGTAAAAGTCGGGTGCCTATATAACCGTTTGCTCCGGTGAGTAAAATCTTCATATTAGCTTAACAACAATGATGAAGAACAGTTTTATTTAAGAAAGCTAGTTAGATTGAGTTAAGTGATATTTCAAACTAAATATTTTCTTCTATTTGGTGTAATCCTCAATTTTGCCTTTCCGCACAACCTTTCCTGCCCTCTGCCGGGCAATGGCAGGCACTTTTTTTCATTTCTTTATTTTTTCCTTATTTGAATTCAAGAGTGCTACGCAATTTTCCGAAAAAAGTACCCAATCTTGAGTGTAGCGAAAGCATGAAAGCCTTTAAAAAGCAATTGATAAATTGAATAAACTCCCGCCTGCGCCGGTTGCTACAAAGGAAGCGCTTTAATTTCTTCATCAAATCCGCAACCGCCAAGGGCGAAAATAAGCTCAATTATGGTCTGTACTTAGGCTGGAGGTAAACTCAAAATTCAAGCTAGTTATTTTTTCTTTAATGATTTAGAACCACCAATATGGTATTTTAAAAAAAAGGCTTGTTGATTATCAGAAACGCCATCTACAAAATGATAACTGAAAACAAATTGACCTTCCAGATTTTTATAGCGGATAGGAGTGTAGCCAAAATCAATCCTATCATAGGATTTAGAGGTGTAAAAAGGATCTCCGTAAATGATGTGATGTCCTTTCCCAGAATAGAATGTGTTTTGTAAACTGAATTTTTTATAAGACGCATAAAGGTTAGTTATAAAACCGCCAGGCGTATTAAATGAGGAGGAAACTGCTCGTGTACGTTCTATAGAGAACATGCCACCGACAGAAATTGTCAATGAATCTAAAACTGTTTTTTTGGAAAGATCTATTCCAATTTCTGCCATTGCTCCTCCATTATCTTGCAAGAAATCTCCAGGAATTGGAATACCTGCCCCTGCATTATGGTACATAAAAGCATAATGAGAAAGGAAAAATAAACCCGGTTGATATTTGCCTGAAAAACCAAATAGGAAAGTTTCTTTGTCATTAGCTGTTTGCCTGCTGGTCCAATCTAGCCAAACCGTTTCTTTAAATTTCGAGGTCTGATATTTAACCAGCATCCCTTCAATATTTGGACGGTAATAATTTAAAGTATCTTTTAAAAAAGCTTTAGGATAATCGGTCAATAAGTTTAACCTCAGGAATGAACCGATGAAGAAATTCCAGTTATTTTTCTGATGCTCGTAATAAATCACTGGCTGAATCTGATCTATAAATGTGTTTTTCTTGGAACCAAACTCATAAAGCGCATTAAAACCTACTCGAAGCCTATTAAAACTGTCTAATTTAAGTCCTAGCTCCGGAGCAATCCTATTCCCGAAAATCGTCTGAGAAACCCTGCCAGATCTCGCATATTCCCGGTTATCCATAAAACCAAAATAATTTAAATCTCCTTCTATCACCTGAGCTTTTATTTCGGTGTGGATGAAAATAATTATCGTAAGAATGAAGAAAAAGCTTTTTTTAATTTTCATGGGTTATTTCACTTTCACAGAAATCATTTTGCTGTTGCGTGTGCCAGCAAATGGTTGTGTTTTAATGGATAAAAATAGTTTATAATCACCAGGTTTTGATGGTGATTTGATGTTGATCTGGATTTTTTTTGTTTCTCCTGCTTTTAGAATTGCTTGTTTAAGTTCGCTCTCAAACGGAGTCAATTTAAAGATTTTCCCTTCTTCCATAAATCCATATTGAAAACTACAGGTCCATTTTTCGTTTTGATCTGAAAAGTTTACTGATTGAGCATAAGGGTTTTTCACTTCAAAAGTGATGAGACGCTCTTCATTTACTTTCCAATCTTTGGGAAAATGTAAAGGGTTAAAATTGATTTTAGGATAAAACCTTACCCCATCTAACCATTGTAAATTGTAAACACCTTTTGCGGTCTGTAAATTTATTCCTGTTTTTGAATAGCCATCTTCTGGGGTAACTAATAATACTTTTTTATGTTGGATGCTATCTTCTAAGGGCCATAAATCATACTGAGTTTGGCGGTAATTGATAGAGTTATAAGCAATGGCTTTCAAGGATTGTGTATAATAGTTATAATAAGAAGGCGCTTGGAATCCATCTTTAAAAATTACAGGATGATCTCCTGCAATGGCTGCTATTTCTTTTGCCCAAACATCATAGTTTTGGAAACTGGCTACAAATTTTATTTTATTGGCAAATGGGATTGCACCCATTAAAATGAACCTTGCCAATAAGATTAAAATGATATTGATGCCAAAAAGCCACTTGAATTTAGAAAAGTGCTCCAAATTTTTGCCTGCATAAATATAAGCCAGAATAAATAAGGCAATATATTCTATCAATGGCCACTGCGCTTGCACTCTACCTTTAAAAGTGCTCAAGAAAAAGAAAATAAAAACGCCGTAGAAAACAAACTTCAATCCATTTAAGAATTGGTCTTCCACTGTTTTTAATTGATAGCCGTAGTAAAAAAAGAGCCAGCCAACCAATGGCCCCATCATCAATAATTGATCTAGAAAATACTGTGAGGTATAAGAAAAGCGGTAAGGCGTTGCAGAACGATCTATCAAATGATAATAAAAAGAAGGATAGCCATTTAGGTATTGCCAGTATAAATGAGGCAAACATAGCACTATGGCAAAAACAAGGGTAGCGTAGAAAGACTTACGTTTAAAAAGTTGAAGATTGCTAATTAGAATGAAGAAAATTAGTAATACTCCATGGTACTTGCTCATTAACAATGCAGCAGAGATCAATCCTAACAACAAAGCCCATTTCAATTTATCTTCTTTCAGGTAAATCTGATAGGTATAAAGAAAAAGCACACTAAAGAACATTAATGGAACATCTGGTGTGGTAATGAAAGCGTAAACGTGAAATATAAGGATGGAAGTAACCCCAAGAATAAAGAGTTTAATATTGGAGGTGTACTTCTTTACAATAAGCCACAACAGGAAAAGAGAACCTATATGACTGATAACAGTTAATAAACGTAACCCTAAAGTGTTTTGAAATAAACTGTCTCCTAATTTTATAAATATTGCCACCATTGGTGGATGGTCAAAATAGCCCCAATCTAAAAATTTAGAATAAATCCAATAGTAAGCTTCATCAGGATGTAGTCCTGTTAAATAGGCTTGTAATAAATTCAATAGAAAAACCAGCCCTAAAAATATCAAAAGAATTTTTTTAGGTTGCTTTGATTTAAAAGCTTCAGCGATTGATTGCTCCATTATCCTGCGAAAGTATAAATATAATTGGCAAAAAAGTTCCATAAGGAAACCGCTGCAATTGCAAATACTTTAGAAAGGTAAAAATTGATTTTCAATTTATCATTCAGGACATAAATAATTAGGTTATTGAAGATTAAGCCAACCAATGCAATAGCGAAAAATTTACCAAATTGCTCAAAAGCTTTAGGATCTTGACTTTGGAAAGTCCAATAACGGTTTAAAAGATAATTGCTAACGGTAGCCAATAAGAAACCACAGGAGTTGGCAATATATTTATGAACTTTAAATCTTTCTTTAAGAACCCAGGTAACTCCAAAATCAACAAAAATTCCAGAAAAACCTACCAGCCCAAACCGTATAAATTTGAAAATAAATTCGTTGCTGAGATTGAATGCTAATATCATTTAGAATTGAAATATAAATAAAAAACCCCTGACTAGTCAGAGGTTTTTTGATATTTTTATCGTTTATACACTCAACAATAATCTTGCTGGATCTTCCAACAGTTGTTTTACCCTCACTAAAAACCCTACAGATTCTCTTCCATCAATTACTCTATGGTCATAGGATAAGGCCAGGTACATCATCGGACGGATGACTACCTGTCCGTTTTCTGCCATTGGTCTTTCCACAATGTTGTGCATTCCTAGAATTGCAGATTGAGGTGCATTGATGATAGGGGTTGACATCATAGAACCAAAAATACCACCATTGGTAATGGTAAAAGTTCCGCCAGTCATTTCCTCAATACTTAATTTACCTTCTCTTGCTTTAAGTGCCAGTCTGATCACTTCTTTTTCAATTCCCGCTAGTGATAAGCTTTCTGCATTTCTAATTACTGGAACTACCAATCCTTTAGGTGCTGAAACAGCGATAGAAACATCGGCGAAATTACTGAAAACCAATTCTTCTCCATCAATCCTTGCGCCTACAGAAGGGAAATCTTTTAATGCTTCCGTCACTGCTTTGGTGAAGAAAGACATAAAGCCTAAGCCTACGCCATGCTTTTCTTTAAACTGATCTTTATATTTTTTACGCAAGTCCATTACCGGACCCATATTTACTTCGTTAAAAGTAGTCAACATGGCGGTTTCATTTTTTACAGAAACCAAGCGTTTAGAAATCGTTTTACGTAAAGAAGTCATCTTTTCTCTTCGCTCTTCTCTAGCACCAGAAACAGCTGGGACAGATTCAGTTTTTGCAACTGAACTTTCCACTTTCGGCTTTGAACTTTCAACTTTCTGAGCGTTCATTGCATCTTCTTTAGTAATCCTTCCATCCACCCCTGAACTTTTCACATCTTTAGCGTCAATTCCTTTTTCAGCTAAAATTTTAGCAGCAGCAGGAGATGGAGATTTATCAGCATAAGAGACACCAGATTTTTCTTTTTGTTCAGGCGTACTGCTTTCAGCTTTTGGCTTTGAGCTTTGAGCTGGAGAACCTCCACTTGTAATGGTTGCCACTACAGCTCCAATTTCTAAAGTATCTCCTTCATTGGCAACTGTATTTAAAATTCCAGCACTTTCTGCAGGTAATTCAAAAGTAGCTTTATCAGATTCCAGTTCGGCAATCACTTCATCCATTTCAACACTTTCACCATCCTGCTTCAGCCATTTGGTTAAGGTTACTTCAGTGATGGATTCTCCTACAGATGGAACTTTTATTTCTTTTTTCTCCGCTTTCGCTGATGATGAGCTAGCTGGTTTTTCTTCCTCCTCCTTAGCAGATTCAGTGCTTTCCGCCTTAGGCTTTTGGCTTTCAGCTTTCTCGCCATCCTCAATTTTACATACCAAAGCACCAATTTCTAAGGTATCACCTTCATTAGCAATGGTTTTTAAAACGCCTGCCGCCTCTGCGGTTAATTCAAATGTGGCTTTGTCAGATTCCAATTCTGCAATCACTTCATCCATTTCTACCTGATCGCCATCATTTTTAATCCATTTTGAAAGAATTACTTCTGTAATTGATTCACCTACCGAAGGGACTTTTATTTCTAAGCTCATAAATTTTTGAATGTTGATTGCACTAATCTACTTTAGCCGTTTTGGCAGTAGTTGTTTTCTTTATTACTTCTTTAACTTTTTCTACATCTTTTAAATCGAAAGCTTTCGCTACAATTGCAGCTTGTTCTGCCAGATGCTGTTTTGCAAAACCTGTTGCCGGGCTACTGGAAGGTTTTCTGGAAATCACCTCAAAATTAAAATCAGATTTCCTGAAAATCCTTGAAATAAATGGCCATGGACCCATATTTTCTGATTCTTCCTGTACCCATAAGAATTCAGCCTTGCTATATTTCTTTCTTATTTTTGCCAATTGCTCATAAGGAGTTGGATAAATTTGCTCCAATCTTACGACCGCAATATCGCCTTTCTTTAATTTTTCCTGCTCCTCTACTAAGTCATAATAAATTTTACCAGAACACATGAGCACACGTCTTACTTGCGCTTCTT
>JBDSHZ010000154.1:0-53041 GCA_039918235.1 Pelobium sp. | reverse complement strand
GCTCATCAATCAAAACAAGACCATGCATTTGGTAGGCAATTCCAATAGCGCCAATATCCTGAGCATTATATTTACCTTTTGAATGGCAACGCAGAATTGCTTTTTGTACATGCTCCCACCATAGATCCGGAGATTGCTCAGCCCAGCCAAATTGTGGAACAAGAATTTCGGTTTCCTTATCAGGATAGCTGGCACTAGCCAAAAGATTACCTGATTGTGAATCTACAACAGAAACTTTAATAGATGATGTACCTACATCAATACCTAATAAAAGCATTTAGTTTTGAATAAATTAGTTTAATTTGGTTATTAATAGCCGAAAATAAAATAAATATTTAGTTTATGCAATCGATTGCTAAAAAAATATTTGATAACCTTTACTTTTAGTATGAAGAATCAGAAGCGAACAACGATCTATGACATTGCAAAAAAATTGAATTTGAATGCATCGTCTGTTTCACGAGCGCTCAATAAAAATAGCAATATAAGTGAGGCGACCAGAAAACTGATTTTAGACACTGCGAAGGAACTGAATTACAAACATAACCGTTTAGCTGCCGACCTTAGACGTGGCCATAACCAAACTATTGGAGTAATAGTACCTCGAATCAATCAGAATTTTTTTTCTAATATCATTACAGGCTTAGAGGAAATCACGTATCAAAAAGGTTACCATTTAATTATTTGCCAATCTAATGAATCTTATGAAAAGGAAGTGGAATGCGTAAATACCTTAATCAATCAGCATGTGAGTTGTATTGTGATATCCATTAGTGCCGAATCTAATCATACTGACCATCTGAAAAGTATTATTGATCATGGCATACAGCTCATTCAATTTGATAGGGTAACGGATGATTTAGATACTTTTAAAGTTGTGAACGATAATGAACAGGTTTCTATGGAGGCAGTTTCTCACCTGATAGCAGAGGGCTATAAAAGAATTGCCTTGTTAGAGGGCCCACAAAATCTCAATATTTTTAGACAAAGGAAAGCGGGTTATTTGGCTGCACTTAAATTGCATAATTTTTCTCTTTTACCTGAATTAATGAAGGAAAATGCCTGGACAAAAGAGCTTGGAGCTAAAGCTACCAATGAATTGTTAAATATGGCTGAACCGCCAGATGCCATATTTGCATCAACCTCAGATTTCTCTGCATTAGGTGTTTTAGAGGTAGCATCTAAAAAAGGTTTAAAAGTACCTGAAGAATTAGGTATTTGTGGCTATTCAAATGAGCCGTTTACTGCGCTTACGCATCCATCAATTACTACAGTAGATCAGCAAAGTATAAGTATGGGAAAAACCATCGCTAACCTTTATTTTCAGGAAATTGAATCTGAAAATAAGGGCAAAAACCCTAAGATTGTAAGTATTAAGCCAAAATTAATCATCCGCTCTTCTACTAAAAAGTCTAATTAACGCCAAAATTTAATCAGAAAATAATTATTGGAACTTATAGGTGTAATAAGTAAATCCTGATTGAAGATTAAACTAAAAATTACGCTCGGTTTTTAAATTAGTTATAAGGATAATAAACAAAGTTTGCCCCTTCTGGCACTACTACAAATACGCACATAAAATCATCCGCACTTTTATAACTCTGCAAAAAGGCATCTTTTTTATTTGATTGAATAATGCCTTTCTCCTGAAATTCTTCCAAAGTGGAAGCTTGGATAGTCCAACTTGTACCCAATTCCTTATGGTCTAATATGATTTCACCAAGTGCAATTTCATGCTGATGTGCGATAAAAATAGGATACGCAGAAAGGCCTTCCACCATAATCTCTATGGCAACTTCTCTTAAGGTATCTTTATAAAACTCTAAGTCTTTTTTCAGACTGATCAACGGACTTTCCTCTGGAGCCTGTTGACCATCGTTTTGCCCTAACAATTCTTCAGGATTCATTTCTTCAATTTTAATAAAACCACATTTTCAACATGTTGCGTATGAGGGAACATATCAACTGGCTTAATGCGTATCAGATCGTATTTTTCCTTTAAACGGATTAAATCACGGGCTTGTGTAGCGGCGTTGCAACTTACATAAACAATCTTCTCTGCTTCCAGTTCCATTAAGCGTTCTACCACATCGGGGTGCATGCCTGCTCTAGGAGGATCTGTAATTACTACATCGGGTTTCCCATTTTGATTGATGAAATCGTTGTTTAAAACATCTTTCATGTCTCCGGCATAAAAAACCGTGTTTTCAATTCCATTGATCTGTGAATTGATTTTAGCATCTATAATGGCCTCGGGCACATATTCTACCCCAACTACTTTCTTCGCCTTTTTTGCAATGAAATTAGCAATGGTACCCGTTCCTGTATATAAATCGTAAACCAGTTCATCGCCTTTTAAATCTGCGAAATCACGGGTAATCTTGTACAATTCATAAGCCTGAACAGAATTGGTCTGGTAAAAAGATTTTGGACCAATACGGAATTGCAGACCTTCCATCTCCTCATAAATGAAATCCCTGCCACTGTACAATAACACTTCCTGATCAGAAAAAGTATCGTTCTTTTTTTGATTGATGATATAAAGTAAGGAGGTTAAAGCTGGAAATTTTGTTTTAACAAAATCCATCATCAACGCTACCTGTCCTTCTTCTGGATAAGCGAAAATCACAATGACCATTACCTCGCCCGTAGAAGAAGTTCTGATTACCAGATTTCTTAAAGCACCTTCATGCGCTCTTAAATCGTAAAAAGAAATGTTGTTTTCTTTGGCAAATTCAGAGATGGTGTTTCGCAGTTCGTTGGAAGGATCTGCTTGTAAATAGCAGTGATTAATTTCCAGAATTTTATCAAAACGTAATGGAACGTGGAAACCCAGTGCATTTAAATCTTTTTCATCCGTAATTTCTCCATCTAAATCAGTTAACCAGCGTTTGTTGGAAAACGTATATTCTAATTTATTTCTGTAGTATTTATCCTGAGCTGAAGGTAAAATATTTTCTGCATGTGCAACTTCTAAACCTCCTAATCGCTGTAAAGCATCTAACACGGATTTATTTTTATATTTGAGTTGTGCGCTGTAATTCATGTGTTGCCATTTACATCCTCCGCATACACCGAAATGTTCACAAAAAGCATCCACTCTATCTGGAGATGGAGTAATAAGGTTGGCTATTTTAGCTTCTGCAAATTTCTTTTTCTTTTTATAAACGGATGCATCCACCACATCACCGGGAATGGCTTTTTCAATAAATACCACTAAATCATCTGCCTTTGCTATTCCTTTGCCTTGTTCTGCAATATCAAATACGGTTAATCCTGTTAAAATCTGCTGCTCTCTCAAAATATCAAATCTTTAAGGGTGCAAATTTAGTAAAAAGGTTTAAGGTAAGAGGTGGAAGGTCTTTGAAAAGCTAAAAGCAGTAATAAGTAAAAATCTTAAAGTAGAATTGGTAAAAAATAAGACAAAATGATTCTTATCAATTTAGGATTAAACTGTCAGCGGTAAAATTGAGATGATCTAATTGAAAAAACTTAATATAAATCCCCAAAATCCTTGGTTATTATTAGTTGCTAAATCAAATTGCTCATCAATCATGGAAGAAAAATCTCTAATTTCAGAACTCATGAAAATATGTTTATTTATTTTGATTTTGGTTAAATTTAGCAATTTATATACCAAAAACCAAATCGGTATAAAAATTAATGATTTCTTAAACATACAAGATATATGTTTGCAGTAATCTTTTAAATTTCCTTTACTGTAACCTAGTTTTTTTAATTGTTGTCAAAGTATTTAAAAGACCAAAACTATGCGAAAGCCAATTTATTTAAACTACCGTTTTATAAAAATTTAAATTTTAATTTTAATTTTCGTTATTCCTTCAATAAGTAATGCTCAAAATTTAGAACTTAAAATTGATAGTTTATTGAACGCGACATTTACAGCTAATAAACCAGGTGCTAACTTTTTGGTTGCCAAGAATGGGAATATTATTTATGAAAAAGCATTTGGCATGGCTAATTTGGAATTAAATGTTCCAATGAATATTAATAACGTATTTGAAATAGGTTCTATGACTAAACAGTTTACTGCAATATCCATAGTAATGCTTACAGAGCAAGGAAAAATAAATTTATATGATCATCTAAATAAGTATATTCCTAATTTTCCTAATGGAGAAAAAATTAGCTTACATCATTTACTTACTCATACTTCTGGAATTAAAGATTTTACAAGTCTTAAAAACTTAAATGATTTCGCTAAGAATGATATCAGTCCTAAAGATTTGATAGATTTATTTAAAAACGAACCTATCGATTTTCAACCTGATGAAAAATATAAATATTGTAATTCCGGATACATCATATTAGGTTATATAATTGAGCTAGTTTCTGGAAAGAGTTATCCCGATTTTGTGAAAGAGAACATTTTAAAAAAGTTGAATATGAATCATTCTTGCTATGCAAATCATAACAAAGTTACAGCTAATAGAGCCTCTGGATATAGTAAGAAAGGAAACGATTACGAGAATAACAGATATATCAGCTTTTCTATACCTTATGCGTCAGGTTCTTTGATGTCTACCATAGGCGATATGAATATTTGGCAACAAGCTATAAAAAACAATCTACTCATCAATCCAAAAACTACCGATAAAGTGTTTACAAATTACTCTTTAAACAATCGAGAAAAAATAGATTATGGTTATGGTTGGCACTTAGAAAACGTAGATGGTGTTGTCATTAGAGAACATGGAGGTTCAATTTTTGGTTTTAAATCAATGAGCATATATATTCCTAGTAAAGATATTTATGTGGTAGGATTAACTAATTGCGATTGTAATTCACCAACAGAATTAACAAGACAGATAGCAGAGTTAGTTTTGAAAAACTAGTCAGTTTAAAATACATTTCTTTCATTTTTGAATACTGAGCTTTACCCAAACAAATCACTGCTCAAATACCTATCGCCTCTGTCACAAGCTATAAAAACGATTAGCCCTTCTTGTAATTCTTCCGCTAATTTTAAAGCGGCATGGCAGGCGCCACCACTGCTCATTCCTGCAAATATACCTTCAGTTTTGGCGAGCTTTCTAGCCATTATAGTAGCTTCCTCTTCAGAAACATCTATTACCCGATCTACTCTTGAAGGGTCAAAAATCTTTGGGAGGTATTCTTCTGGCCATCTTCTGATACCAGGAATAGAAGAACCTTCTGTAGGTTGACAACCTATAATCTGAATAGCTGAATTTTGTTCCTTTAAAAACATAGAGGTGCCCATAATGGTACCGGTTGTACCCATAGAACTTACAAAATGAGTGATTTTCTCTTCTGTATCTTTCCAGATCTCAGGTCCGGTAGTTTTATAATGGGCTAAATAATTGTCTTCATTTGCAAACTGGTTCAGTAAGTAATACTCCCCTGTCGCACCTTTTTCATCGGCATAATCACGGCATTTTTCAATGCCTTCTAATAAAATCACTTTTGCTCCAAACGCTTCCATGGTTTGGGTTCGCTCTCTAGTAGAATTTGAAGGCATAATCAGCTCAATTTCCAGATCAAATAAACGGGCAATCATGGCTAAAGCAATACCGGTATTGCCGCTTGTTGCTTCTATTAATTTCATCCCCGCTTTAATATCTCCCCTTTCCACAGCACTTTTGATCATATTTAAAGCGGCTCTGTCCTTTACGCTACCTCCAGGATTATTTCCTTCCAGTTTAGCAAAGATTTTTACTTTTGGATTGGGATTTAATTTCTGAATTTCTACCAATGGCGTATTTCCTACCAAATCTATAATAGTTGCCATTATACTGGGAAGTTTGAATTTTCGATTACTTTAATGGATGGCGTGTGGTAAACTGTAGAATGTGCCGCTACACTTTTAGTGAGCCAAACGTTACCCCCAATAATGCTATTTGCACCAATAGTTGTTTCGCCACCAAGAATAGTAGCATTACTGTAAATGATCACTCCGTCTTCTACCGTTGGGTGTCTTTTTGTACCGGCAAGATTCTTACTTACACTTAATGCTCCTAAAGTTACCCCTTGATACAATTTCACGTTTCTCCCGATAATTGCAGTTTCACCTATAACAATTCCGGTACCATGATCAATACACAAATATTCTCCTATTGTTGCCCCAGGATGGATGTCTATACCAGTTTTGGAATGGGCAAACTCAGTTAATATCCTAGGAATTAATGGGGTTTCTAGTTTTAACAGCTCATGAGCAATTCTATAGAAAGCAATTGCCCAAAAACCGGGATAAGTTCTAATGACTTCAAACTCGTTGCTAGCCGCAGGGTCTCCAGTGTTTAATGCTTGAATATCTTTTTTTAAGGTTTCATATAAACCTGAAATCTTTTGAACAAACTTTTTAGCGATGATATCATTACTGCAATCATTGCAAGCCTGCGTAGCATCTAAAAGGTTGTTCAGGTTAAATTGCAATTCCTTAAATTCCTGTTCTATTTCTTCCGGAGAACTGAATATCTTATCGGAAAGCTCTGGAAATAAAAGTCCTATTAGCTTAAAAGCCCAATCAGCAATGGCTTGGTTAGGCGGAAGTGCTTGCGCTCTTTTTTGCCTTTGATATAGCGTTTGTATGAGTTCCTTATCCATTTTTCAAAAGCAAATTTAATGAATAAGCTTTGGAGAAATAGCATATTAAAGATTTTGTTGTTTGAGATTTGTAAAAATGAGGAAAGCTCAATCGTAATGAAATCTACATTTAACAATTAATATTTCATCTCCGTGTACTTTATAAATTAGACAGTGTTCATCAGTTATTCTCCTCGACCAAAATCCTTTATATTTAAATTTTAAAGGCTCTCGTTTTCCAATACCCGAAAAAGGAGTTCTGGAAATATCTTTTAGCAAATCATTAATTTTCTCTAAAAGTTTTTTATCCGTTTTTTGCCAATAGAGATAATCTTCCCAAGATTCATCTACAAAAACATATTTCATGACTCTAATAAGTCTTTTTCAAAAGTGGTATTTTTATTTATTTTTTGAATAGCCGAATCTAAGCGTTGCTCATTTTTTAAGGAACTTAATTCGTGATTAGTAGTTAATAAAGAATTGTATTCATGTAATGACATAATCACGACGCCATTATCCTTTCCTCTATTAATAATAAGAGTTTCAAAGTTTTGGGAAACTTTATCAAAATACGATTTGATATCTTTTCTGAAATCAGAGATGGTTGTAGTGAGCATAATTTGTACCTATTGATGTACAAATATAAGTACAAATTTCAAAAAACTATTTAATAAAACTTAAAGTGCCGCTTTAACCAAATAGGGCAAGATTTCTTTTTGGAAAGAGATAAAGTTCTTGCGTACATCAGCATCAGAAACTGAAGTAAAAGCAAAAGAGAAAATAATACTTTTGCTGGCTTTAATCAAAAATCTTAACCTTTCAGGATAAGTTTCATCATCATTTAATTCTTCTATCGCCAGAAATTCTGTGTAAAGCAATTCCTCTAATTCATCTGATAAATCTTTTAAAAATTCTTGTGCATTAGCAGATTCTCTGATAAAATCCCAGCCTATAAATTCGTTACAAACAGTGTAAGAAAGTTTGCTTACTCTTAAAATTAACTCCTTAAGGTGTTCTTCTTTATTGATGCTCTTGGTGTCTTTTTGAATCACTTCATTTAGACTTACCTTGAGGTAATCCATTAAAATAGCATGTAAAACCAGCTCTTTGCTCTCAAAATATTTATAAATAGTTGCTTTGGCTATTTTAGCTTTTTTGGCAATCTCGTTAACGCTGGTTTTATGGTAGCCGTATTTACGGAATAGATCCTGTGCGGCTTTTTTTATGCTTTCTTTTATCTTATCTATTTCCATCAGTTTATAACCATAATTATATCACCATTAATTGTCACACTGTAATTCCGCAACGGTCTTTCAGCAGGCGCTCCGGCTGGTGAACCGTCATTTAAATCAAAATAAGCACCACTTACTTTATCTTCCACTAGATTACCACCTACATATTCTACCTTATTTTTTTGTGAAGGATTTACAGAGCTACACCTATCATATGCTACAATTCTCCCTGAATTGGTTTTATATAATATTAATCCTGCCACACCAATCGCATTATTTGAAACTACTTCTACTCCGCCAGCTGCATTCAATCTTGGAAGCTGGTTATTGATGGAAGCTTGAAAAGAGAAAGGCAAGTCTGGTATCTGATCATAATTTTTACCACATGAAAAAACTGTAATGCAAATAAGAACCGTAATGCCTTTGACCAATTTGTTCATGATATTAATCCGTTTGAAACTGCTTTAAGAAACGGACATCATTCTCTGAGAATAAACGCAAATCTTTAATCTGATATTTAAGATTAGTGATTCTTTCTATTCCCATTCCAAAAGCAAAGCCAGTATATTTTTTTGAATCGATATTTACATTATCCAATACATTTGGATCAATCATTCCGCATCCTAAAATTTCTACCCAACCACTATATTTACACATTTGGCAACCTGCTCCTTTACAAATAGTGCAGGAAATATCCATTTCTGCAGATGGTTCTGTAAAAGGGAAATAGGAAGGGCGGAAACGTACTTTTGTTCCCTCTCCATACAATTCTTGAACGAAATAATAAAGGGTTTGTTTGAGGTCTGCAAAAGAAACATTTTCATCTACATATAAGCCTTCTACCTGATGGAAAAAGCAATGTGCTCTTGCAGAAATGGCCTCATTTCTATAAACACGGCCAGGCATTAAAGCCCTAAAAGGAGGTTTCCCTGCTTCCATTAAACGTACTTGAACGGAAGAAGTATGGGTTCGAAGCGCATAAGTCCCCCTCTCGGTCTCCCCCCCAGATGGGGGAGATGCCTGTCCAGATGGATTTACAGGATTAATATTTTTTTCATTTTCCTTAACAGAGCCACCATGCGCTTCTCCCTCCATTTGGGGGGAGATTGAGAGGGGGGCTTCTACAAAAAAAGTGTCTTGCATATCTCTTGCCGGATGTTCTTCAGGAAAATTTAAGGCAGAGAAATTATGCCAGTCGTCTTCAATTTCAGGTCCTTCTGCAACTACAAAACCTAACCTTTTAAAGATTTCTACAATTTCTTTTCTTACCAGAGATAAAGGATGACGGCCACCAATTTCAAAACCTTCACCAGTTAAGGTGAGGTCTTCACTTGCCAAAGTATCTTTTGTTCCTGATGTGAAACTATCTTTAAAATCGTTAAATTTTGCTTCTGCTAATTGCTTAAACTGGTTCAATACTTTTCCATAAGTTCTCTTCTCTTCGGGAGAAACTTCCTTGAACTCATCAAATAAATCTTTAATGATGCCTTTAGTACCTAAAAACCTGATGCGGAAGCTTTCTAAATCTTCTGCTGTTTTGGGTTCAAAAGTTTCGATTTCGCTAGTATACTGATTGATTTTAGACTGCATAAGCGACAAATTTAATAAAAAAAGTCCCGAATTAACGGGACTTTATAACTTATTGAAAATGTGATGAATTATTGACGCAAATGCGTTAAGCTTGCCTACCGGACATGCGGGGATTGGAAGGGCATCCTTTTTGTTTTTCACAAAAAGACATACTGTAAAGCCCGCCCGAACGCCCAAATAATTTACTTATTTAATCACCTCCAACTCTTTCCCTACTTTAATAAATGCGGCAATCGCTTTATCCAAATGGTGTTTTTCATGCGCTGCAGACATTTGAACACGTATTCTTGCTTTATCTTTAGGCACAACTGGATAATAGAATCCAATTACATAAATACCTTCTTCCAGCATTTTAGCGGCAAAATCCTGAGAAAGCTGTGCGTCATATAGCATTACCGGAACAATGGGATGAACACCTGGTTTGATGTCAAAACCTGCTTCAGTCATTTTTTCTCTAAAATATTTGGTATTACTTTCTAATTTATCTCTCAGTTCAGTGGTTTCTGTTAGCATATCTAAAACTGCAATAGAAGCCCCAACAATACTTGGCGCTAAAGTATTGGAGAATAAATAAGGACGGGATTTTTGCCTCAGAATCTCAATCACTTCCTTAGGACCAGCGGTGAAACCACCGGACGCACCGCCTAAAGCTTTACCTAAAGTGCCGGTAATGATGTCTACACGCCCCATCACATTGTGATGTTCATGCGTTCCTCGGCCAGTTTTGCCCATAAAACCACTGCAATGGCATTCATCAATCATTACCAAAGCCTTGTATTTATCTGCCAAATCACAGATTTTATCTAATTGTGCAATGGTGCCATCCATGGAGAAAGCACCATCTGTCACGATGATTCTATGACGTAGGTTTTGTGTATCCTGAAGCTGTTTCTCAAGATCAGCCATATTATCATGCTTATAGCGATAGCGTTGTGCCTTGCATAAACGCACTCCATCAATAATGGATGCATGATTTAGCTCATCAGAAATAATTGCGTCCTGCGCATCAAATAGAGGTTCAAAAACTCCACCATTGGCATCAAAAGCAGCTGCATATAATATGGTATCTTCAGTACCCAAAAAATCAGAAATCTTTTTTTCTAATTCTTTATGGATGTCCTGCGTTCCACAAATAAACCGAACAGAAGACATGCCGTAACCATGCGTATCGATAGCGGCCTTAGCTGCTTCAATTACTTTTGGATGAGAAGAGAGGCCTAAATAGTTGTTGGCACAAAAATTTATGACTTCTTTGCCGTCGTTTACTTTAATATCTGCACCTTGCGGTGTCACAATAATTCTTTCTTTTTTATATAATCCCGCTGATTTGATGTTGTCTATTTCTTTTTCCAGAACCGGTTGTAGCGTATCGTACATATTAATTAGTTTTAAGGTTCAAAATTAAGGAATCATTTTTGGATGAAAGAATAAGCTTGAAGAAACCAACGTTGTTTCTTTACCCTAAACTAGTTGAATGAAGAGCGTATATTGCTTATGTTTTCTGTTTTTATGCACCCTCCAACTCTATTCGGCAGATTTGGGAGACTCTTCTAAGTGGATTGATAATTTTATTAAGGAAACAATCAATGTCCAGAAAAATCATCAAAAAACAGGCTTCCAAACTACCGCTTATTTAAAGAACACCCTTATTTTAGATCAAAATCCGCATACGCTATTAGGGAAAAAAGTAGCCAAATATGTCAGATGGCAAGACAAGCAATTGATATGGCTTTATGAGTCGCTTTCTGATTTATATTACACGCCGGAGAGTGGTTATAAGGAATTGATCAGAGCCACCAAAAGTTTTGGCAAATATCCGTCATGGGAATTTAAAAGTGCCGAGCAACTTCAGGTAGATTTTACACAGAATGAAGTGAAATTTGAAGCCTTAAGCGATAAAAGTTTTGTATCGCCATTGGCAAGAAATAATTTTCATTATTATACATTTTCTCATGTTAAAACGGTTGGGAATTTGGTGTATGTGGGTGTGAAGGCTAAAAGAAAACATAATCCTACTTTTGAAGGAGAACTATTGATAGATCAAAAAACCAGAAAGGTGGTCTCCCTAAACCTGGTGGCTGCAGGTGCTAAAGGAATTAATTTTATAGATAGCTTACGTATTATACAAAAGTTTGACCTTAATAGAAACTGCCCAATTTCTACCAAATTTATTTACCATGGAGATGTATTGAATTTCACATTTTCTGGCACTAGTGAAGCTTATTTTAATAATTATAAAAGCTTAATAAATCCTCCGGATTTTTTTGAAAAGAAAGAAATCGTAAAAGATGATTCTTCAGGTTATCATCAGGAACTGTTTAAAGGGAATAGAGCAGTTCCTTTAACTTTACAGCAACGGTTGAGTTATGAATATCAAGATGATAAAGATTTAGAGCGGTATAATAAAGAAAACATCATAGATTCATTAGATAGGGCTAAGAAAAAGAAATCACTTTTCCCTTTGCTGTTCAGTGACCTGATCTGGAAAAGTGAGAATTCAAAAAGAGCAGTGATTTTTCAACCTATCGCTCCGGCATTTTTCTTTAATACTGTAGAAGGTTTGGGAATAAATTATGGCTTAACTTATTTCAAATACACCAATAAAGGAAAATATTGGTCTGTAACACCAAAAGTACGATATGGAATTTCAAATAAAGAGCTGAATTCTGACGTTTCGCTTTCATGGTTGTACCAACCTGAAAAAAGAGGGATTTTTAATTTCAGTGCTGGCAGTACTTATCGTGATTTAAATCCGAACGGAAGCCTAAGCTCTTTACAAAACACCATTAATACCATCTTTTTTCAACAGAATTTTCTAAAACTTTATCGTAAGGAATATGTAAGTATGGGTTTGGGAAGGGAAATCCGTAATAGCTTATACTTCTCTTTTGGATTTGAATTTTCTAGAAATTTCTCAGTAGAGAACATGACTGATTACACTTTTAATGATATCAAGAATAAGAATTTCACCTCTAATAATCCCCTAAACCCAATCTTTCAATCCAAACTTTTTCCCGATCATAATGCATTTTTTTTAAACGCTTCCTTAATATATACGGTTAACCAGCCCTTCATCAAACAAGACGGAGAGAAGATTTACAAGCTCCCAAAAGGCCCAAGGTTTATCTTAAATTTCAGAAAGGGAATCCCACAAGTTTTTAAATCAGAATCTGATTATAATTTTGTGGATTTGGAGATGCAACATGAAAAATTAGATATGGGACTATGGGGTTACGGTTCTTATTCTATTTCTGGGGGGAAATTTTTCAATGCTCAAAAGGTTTACTATCCAGAGTGGAAACACTTTATCGGGAACTCGTCTCTGGTATTCAACTCTGGCTTAAAGAGTTTTCATTTACTTGATTTTTATACTTTTAGCACAAATGAATACTTTGCTGAAGCCCACTTTGAGCATAATTTCAACACCCTTTTTTCTAATAAAATTCCTTTATTAAGGGCTTTAAAGCTACAGGAATTATTAGGCGGCGCCTATTTATATCAACCTGTAAAAGAGAGTTATTACGAAATCTACGTTGGCCTAAGAAGGCTGATGTTTCGAGCGGATTATGCGCTTTCGTTTGATAAATCAGGCAAATTAAATCAGGGTTTTAAAATTTCCTATAACTTTTAACATTATTTAAGATTTTCAAAGGTGTAACCTTTAAAACAAACTTTTACCTTTGAGGAAAATCTACTCATGAAAAATATTTCCCTGTTCCTTTTCTTTTTATCTGTATCTATTACTGTAAATGCCCAATCTATTTTAAAAGGATTGATTACAGATGAGAAAAATCAGCCTGTTCCATTTGCAACTATTTTTGTAAAGGGCACCAGTAATGGAACTTCTGCAAATGCAAACGGAGAATATAATTTAAAATTGAAGGAGGGGAAATATGATGTTGCATTTACTGCAGTTGGCTATAAACAATTAATAAAAGCTGTTGAACTGAAACAGATTACTGTATTGAATGCTGTTTTAGAAGAATCAGTTTTTGAACTGAATGATGTGATCGTCAATGTTGGAGGAGAGGATCCTGCTTATAAAATAATTAGAAGTGCCATCAGGAAACGAAAGTCTTATTTAAAAGAAGTTCAGCCTTATAGTTGTGATGTTTACATCAAAGGTATTCAGCGGTTATTGAAAGCTCCAGAAAAGTTTTTGGGACAGGACCTTAAAAAAATGACTCAAGAAATAGGATTAGATTCTAATAGAACGGGCATTATTTATCAATCAGAATCACAATCAGTATTAAGTTTTTCTCCTCCAGATAGCTACCATGAGGAAATGATCTCTTCAAAAGTTGCTGGCAGCAACCGATCATTCAGCTTTAACAGAGCCAGTGAACTGATTATAAATTTTTATGATAACTATCAAGAATGGAACGGATTGAGTAACCGTCCTTTTGTATCTCCTATTGCTGAAAATGCATTTTTTTATTATGATTATAAATTGATAGGAAGTTTTGTGGAAAACGGAGAAATGATCAATAAGATTCAGCTTTTGCCAAAACGGAAATATGACCCGGCATATCGTGGCTATATTTATATTGTAGAGGATAGCTGGAGGATACACAGTGCAGATTTTACCATGAGTAAAGAGTCCAATATCAATCTTTTAGACTCGCTAAGCATCAATCAGCAATTTGTACCTGTAGGCCATCAAATATGGATGCCTTCTAATGTGAAATTTGAGTTTAAAGGGGGACTGTTAGGCTTTAAATTTGGAGGTTACTTTGTTGGTGTTTACAGCAATTATGTACTTAACCCAAAAGTAGATCCTAAAACTTTCAGAGAAATTATTAAGATCACAAAAGAAGTCAATAAAAAAGATTCTGTTTATTGGTCAGACGCCAGGCCTATTCCGCTTACAGCAGAAGAAGAAACCAACTACGTAAAAAAGGATAGTATTGCTAAGAGAAGAGAATCAAAACCTTATTTAGACAGTTTGGATAAGGTGAACAATAACCTCAAGTTCTCTAAAATATTTTTAGGAGGATATAACCCCAGAGACCGTTATAAAAAAGAGTTTTATCATATTGATGGGTTACTCAACAGCTTGTCTTACAATACAGTAGAAGGCTTTGCAATCAATTACGAGGCTTCCTACTCTAAAAGAATAGATACCCTCAATAACAGGTCTTTATTTTGGAAAGGAAACTTAAGGTATGGATTAGCTAACGAATTGTTTAGCGCAAATACCAGTTTAACGTTACCGGTAAAAACAAAGAGCAGCATCAGCTTCTCGCTCGGATCTGATGTGGTAGATCTTAATAATAAAGGCAGTATGGGTACTTTAGGCAATACCTTTAACTCTTTATTATATGAAAAAAATTATCCTAAATTTTATCAGCAGAAATTTGGTGAGGCAACTTTTTCATCTAGAATTAGAGGAGGTTTAAATGGCAGTTTTGGCCTTGCTTATCAATACAATAACTGGTTGCCAAATAGCTCTAGCTATTCAATTAAGGATTACGATAATAGGGAATTTACATCCAATAATCCCTTCACTCCAACCGTAGATCAAGCCGTTTTCCCAACTTATCAGAACTTCAAATTAAGGTTATCATTGAGCTATAATTTCAGCAATAAATATGTTACCTATCCAACAGGGAAATTTTATGTTCCTTCTAAATGGCCAATAGTTACTTTTAAGTATGTTAAGGCCATCCCTGATGTATTTGCTTCTGATGCAGCTTATGATTTTATGAGCTTTGGGATCAGAAAATCTGATATTAAATTAGGTTTCTATGGCAATTTCAGTTTCAGTGCCGAAGCAGGTAAATTCCTCAATGCTAAAACAGTTTACTACCCTGATTATAATCATTTCAGAGGAAATAATTCTTTGGCTTTCCAGCCTGAGAACAATCAATTTTTCTTTTTAGACTTTTACAATGAAAGCACCAATAAAGAGTATTTTGAAGGACATGCAGAACATAATTTCTCAGGTTTCTTCACCAATAAAATTCCATTGCTGAGAAAATTGAAGTTGCAGGAATTGCTGGGTGTGAATTATCTTGCTACGCCAACTCTTAAAAATTACACGGAAGCTTATGTAGGCATCTCTTATATAGGTTTAAAAGGGTATTACGGATTAGTTTATGAAGGTGGAAAACAGGTGAAATCAGGATTTAGGATTGCATACGGGTTTTAAAGTTTTATATTTCACGCAAAGGGCGCAAAGGTTTTTCGCAAAGCTTATCATTTGGCAACTTAGCTTTGCGTTCTTTGCGCTTCTTCCTTTTCTTTGCGTGAACAATTATATTTCACGCAAAGGGCGCAAAGGTTTTCCGCAAAGCTTATCATTGGGCAACTTAGCTTCGCGTTTCTTTGCTCTTCTTCCTTTTCTTTGAGTGAACAATCATATTTCACGCAAAGAGCGCAAAGGATTTTCGCAAAGCTTATATAATTCCACAACCTAGCTTCGCTTTCTTTGCGCTTCTTCCTTTTCTTTGCGTGAAATTTGAAACCTACAAACATTCTCATTTACACCCTTTTGATACAGAACCGATTTAAATAACTACCTTTGCAAAAAATTATGCCGGTATGATAAGACCGGGAAACCCTTTATTATGAGTAATATATTAGCGATCGTCGGGAGACCGAACGTAGGAAAATCGACTCTTTTTAACCGTTTAACGGAATCTAGAAAAGCAATAGTTGATGATGAAAGCGGTGTAACCCGCGATAGACATTACGGCATAGCCGAATGGACCCATAAAAGTTTTACTGTAATTGATACCGGCGGTTATGTGGCCAATTCTGAGGATGTTTTTGAAGCAGCCATTAGAGAGCAGGTTCATATTGCTATTGAAGAAGCCAACGTGGTGGTTTTTATGGTAGATGTTACCACTGGAATTACTGACTTGGAAGATGCCATTGCACAGGTATTGAGAAAAAGTAAAAAACCCGTTTATGTAGCGGTAAACAAGGTTGACAACTACCAGCTACAGTCTGATGCTACCGAATTTTACAGTTTAGGTTTAGGTGAGATTTTTTGTATTTCTTCTATGAGCGGATCCGGAACCGGCGAGCTTTTGGATGAAGTAATCAAGAATTTTGATGAAATTCCGGAAGAAGAAAATAAACTACCTGTTTATGCCATTGTTGGTCGCCCTAACGTAGGTAAATCTTCTATGATCAATGCCTTAGTAGGCATAGATAGAAATATTGTTACTGAAATTGCCGGAACCACCAGAGATTCTATCCATATCCATTACAACCAGTTTGGGCATGAGTTTATGCTCATTGACACTGCGGGGTTAAGAAAGAAAACCAAAGTTCACGAAAATATCGAATTTTATTCGGTAATGCGTACCATTAAAGCTTTGGAAGAAGCAGACGTGATTGTGCTGATGATTGATGCTGTAGATGGCATAGAATCTCAGGATATCAATATTTTCCATTTAGCGGAGAAAAATAAAAAAGGTGTAGTTATTGTCATCAATAAGTGGGATTTGGTAGAGAAAGATCATAAAACCATCTTAGAATTCCAGACCAAGATTAAGGAAAAGTTAGCCCCTTTTGTAGATGTACCGATGGTATTTACCTCGGTAACAGAAAAACAGAGAATATTTAAGACCATTGAAGCTGCGGCAAAGGTTTTTGTAAATAAAACCAAAAAGATACCTACTTCAAAACTGAACGATATTTTGTTGCCGATTATTGAGAAAACACCTCCGCCGGCAATTAAAGGAAAGCACATCAAAATCAAATACATTACACAAATTAATGCTTCATCACCCATGTTTGCATTCTTTTGTAACCTCCCTCAATATATTAAAGAGCCTTACAAAAGGTTTATAGAAAATAAATTGAGAGAAAATTTCGATTTTGAAGGTGTACCTATTCAGATATTCTTCAGACAGAAGTAAGATTTGCTCGTTTTTTATAAATTTAATATTTTGCGGGCGTTTTAACACGCTATTCGCTGTATCTTTTTTGCCATTTGCAAATTGGTAAGAGGCAAAAAAGGATGTCGCTTCTATCGTTAACGCAAAAAAATTAATTCATCATAACATAAATTTTAATCATGAAAAAATTCTTAGCCCTTACATTATTTGTTACCGCATTAGGTTTTGCTGCTTGTACTAATGATAAGAAATCAGACAAAGAAATTGATTCTCTAAATCAGGCAGGAGCCGATTCTTTGTTAAATGCCGCTATGAGCGACACTACGGCAATAGATAATATTGATACTTTAAAAGTTGATACTACTGTAATTCAATAATAAAAATAAAAGGCAGGAAATTCCTGCCTTTTATTCATTTTCAATATCCTTATTTTTTTGAGGAGTGACACCCGGCTTAAACCTAGGTTTAAAACCTGTTGGTTTGCTAACTTCAGGAATTTCTTCTTTTGTTATTTCTTCATTAATAGCTGCTACAGCCGTAACGCCTGCTTTAAATCTAGGTTTAAAACCAGCAGGTTTTGTCAGATCTGGAATTTCTTTTTTGCTTTCTTCTATTAATGAAGTGTCTTCTTTCTTTTCGACTGAGGCAGTAACTCCAGCTTTAAATCTCGGCTTAAAGCCTGAAGGTTTTGTCACTTCAGCAGATTCTTGTTTATCCCCAAGAATGGGAGATTCTTTAAATTTAGGCGTAAACCCTATAGGTTTTTGCGCAAGAGTATTATCTTCTTTTATTTCTGGTTCTTCTGATGGTTTTTCCTTTGCTACAGGAACTTTAAATCTTGGCTTAAATCCTGCTGGCTTAGCTGAAGCAGTAGTTTTAACCACTTCTTCTGTAATTGCCGATTCAGGAATTTCTGTGGGTTTAAAAGATTCCTTCAATCTAATTTCTTTTTCATCAGAAAGAGGGAATTGATGACGAAGCTCATTGAACCAGTATTTCTTGGTATGGTCAAAACTTTTATCACTCATCTGGGAAAAGTGGTCATTAAACTCGGAAAAGAGGGAAGGATTGGAAACTTCGAACGTTTCCAAATCAATTTTCTTTTTTAGGAAGAACTCTTCAAAGGTCATGTGATTTTAAGCTTGAACAATTTCAACAAGATCATTATATAACAAGAATTTTTCATCTGTTGTAATGATGGTTAATTTTTGAGCTAAAGCTACAGAGATAATTTAAGATTAGGAGAATTAGTCTGATACCAAATTAATATTTGGGTGCCTATTAGATAATTCATTACATGTAATTTTTCAAATCATCTAAAGGAGCGTTAAAATCATCTGGGATAGATAAATTCTTCCCTTTAAGATGTTGTAAATCTAAAAGTCCCCCTAACTTTCTTTTAGGTATTTGATTCTTTTCATTACTATTTAAAAAAGTAATTAGAACTTCTGATTTATCAATATCTGGAGCAGGTTCTAAAAACTTAACTTCTCCGTTTTCGTAAACTCCTTTTATTACAGTGTACATAATGTTTATTTTGAATAAAGATAAGAATTATAAAATTATCATATCAAAATCTCGATATTCAAATCTTTCCAAATCATTTTTTTACCATCATCACTCAAAGTCCATTTTGCTTTTTCATCTTCCGAAGCATTTAATAACGCTTGGTACCAAAGCAATGGAATAGCAGTTTCCTTTCCGTCCAGTTCTAAAATCAAACTGTCATCGTTAAAAACAACTTTTAACTCTTGGTCTTTTCTTCTGTTACTTACTATTCCCATCAGATTTAAAAACTGCTTTTTCTAATTTTTCAACCCTTTCTTTAAGTTCGCTATTTCTATGATTCACATCTCCAATTTGGTCCAATTTCTCTAGGAATTTTTCATTAAACTTTTGTTGCTGTTCAAACTGATTAATAGAAATTTCAACAAAATTATTCAAAGAAGAACCCATCTCATTGATAGATATAGTTTGAATATTAATCATCTCAGTTTGTTTGCTCAATATTTCAGTTTGTTTACTCAACAGTTCAGAATGTTGATCTTGCTTCCTCAACATTTCTGAAATCACCACCAATAAATCTTTGTCGCTCATTAGATTTTTATTTAAAGCAATTTAACGATTTAATCCTGATTTATTTAATGAATTGCTTTAAGCTTTCTACCTTTAGCATTAAGCTTACTCAGCCATGTTATGATAAACTGCCTGCACATCCTCATCTTCTTCAAACTTATCTAGCAGTTTAGTGATATCGATAATTTGTTCTTCGTTAACTTCAGCATGAGACAAAGGAATACGCTCTAATTTCGCCTGTTTTACGTCTATTCCCTTTTCTTCTAAAGCTTTTTGCATGTTTCCAAAATCTTCAAAACCAGCGTGAATTACGGCAACATCTTCACCTTCTTCATTTGCCTCTACAAAAATTTCTTCTAAACCGAAATCAATTAATTCTAATTCCAGTTCTTCTAAATCTAAATCCCCAGGTTCAAACCTGAAAGTGGAAACTCTTTTAAATATAAAATCTAAAGCTCCTGTTTTACCTAACGAACCGCCTACTTTTGTGAAATAACTTCTTACGTTGGCCACTGTTCTATTGGTATTATCGGTAGCAGTTTCTACCAAAACAGCAACTCCGTGTGGCGCATAACCTTCATAAACAAATTCCTCATAACCGGCCATATCTTTATCTGATGCTCTTTTGATAGCCGCGTCAACTCTATCTTTTGGCATGTTCACTGCTTTTGCATTTAAAATAGCAGTTCTCAATTTAGAGTTAGTTTCTGGATGTGGTCCGTTTTCTTTAACAGCCATTACAATATCTTTACCGATACGTGTAAACTGAACCGCCATTTTAGTCCAACGTTTTAATTTTCTCTCTTTACGGAATTCAAATGCTCTTCCCATTCTTTTTATTAATTGTGAGTTATCGGTTGTCAGTTAACGGTTGTCAGTCGAATTGTCCAACTAAAATCTATCTTTTGTCTTTTTTCTTTAATCAAAAAACTTACCCTTTTCTCAAGTTGGTAAGCATTTCCAAAGTTAATTTTTCCAGATCAAATTCGGGTTTCCAATTCCAGTCTTTTTTTGCAGTAGCATCATCGATTGATTTTGGCCAGCTATCGGCAATTTTTTGGCGGGGATCATGAGCTGTATAATTCAATTTAAAATCTGGGATATGTTTACGGATCTCCGCCGCTAATTCTTCTGGATTAAAATTGACACCTCCAAAATTATAGCTGGAGCGGATGCTGATTTTTTCTGCCGGTGCATCCATGAGTTCAATGGTGCCACGGATGGCATCATCCATATACATCATTGGTAATTCAGTTTCTGCGGCTAAAAAAGAAGCATAACTTCCCTTTTTTAAAGCTTCATGAAAAATATGAATGGCATAATCAGTTGTTCCGCCACCCGGCATCGCTTTCCAGCTGATTAATCCCGGATAACGGATGCTTCTCACATCTAAACCATATTTCTGGAAATAATACTCGCACCAGCGTTCGCCAGCTAATTTACTGATTCCATAAATGGTATTGGGATCCATGGTGCAATATTGTGGTGTTTGCTGTTTAGGAGAATTTGGACCAAAAACAGCGATGGAGCTTGGCCAGTAAACTCTTTTAGTGCCAAAATCTATCGCGAAATCCAGTACATTCAGCAAGCCGTTCATATTTAAATCCCAAGCTAATTTTGGGTTCTGTTCTCCAGTTGCCGAAAGTAATGCTGCCAATAAATAAACTTGTGTAGGTTTGTATTTGGTAAAAATGGCTTTTAGATTTTCTTTATCCAATACATTCACAAACTCAAAAGGACCAGCATTTTTAGTATCATAATCCGGTCTGCGGATATCACACGCCACTACTTGATTAACATTGTGAATTCTTCGGAGTTCGGTTACGAGCTCCGTTCCAATCTGTCCGTTAGAACCGATCACTAAAATAATCTCTGCCATAAATCAATCAGGTTTTAAAGGGCAAAGGTAAAAGTTTAAAGTGGAAAATTGTAGGTAATAAGTTGTAAGTGGTAGGTTATAAGTTGAAATTAATAGGTGTTTAGGTTGTAGGTATTAAGTTAGATGCATTGGGTTTTAATATTTATAGATGAGGTATCTTATTTTTCGCATTAGGGATAGCAGCGGTATCTTTTATGCTGATTTTTCTTCAGCATAAAAATTTAGCGGATAGCCCGACCCCATTTTTCATGGGGAAATGCACAACTTATAAAACAAAAACTAAACTTAATTAAATTTTGAAGCTACAACTGCCGTCTTTTTATACTTCTTCACGTTTCCGTTCAAATCAAAAAGTTCTGCATAAATGATGTAGATTCCTGTTTTCACTTTATTGTTATTTTCATCTAAACCGTCCCAAATCCATTGACCAGAGGTGGCAATGGTCTCGTTTCTAATTAGCTTTTTCACCATTTTACCTTGATCATTATAAATAGTGATGTTGGCAGCATAGTTTGGCTGTGTGAACTGATAAATAATCTGTAACACATCTTCAAATCCGTCATTATCTGGAGAGAAGGTTTGACTGGCCAATGAAATTTCCTCTACCGTAGTGACATCTTCTAAAAACTGAGAGTTTTTATCTCCGGGTGTACCATAACCTACGGAAGCTGCCGCCGACCTAAAATTTCCCTGTGCATTGGTTGGCTGATTAAAGTTGCTTCTTTCTAAAGAAATTCCGTTTAAATCTTTCAATAAAGCAAAATGCATATTTTCATTATAGTTTAACTGGTCTATCCTTGTATTGTCTTTATTCAAAATAACTGCTTTCCCACTATCATCATTATAGGCAGGAAGGCTGGCCAGTTTGATGAAATTATTTGGATGTGCTGTAAAATATTGAGATTTAACAGTATCTGGATTGGTAGTAATTACCCAAAAAGTTTTAGGCAGAAACAGTAAAATAGTTGGACTGATGTTTTTGATATTGATGACAGAATCTTTATCATTTACCGATGCGATCTTTAGATTTTTAAAATCTAAAATTTTATCAGAATTGTTGTAAACCTCTACATAATCTACCCCTCCAATTCTTGGATTAAACAAAATCTCATTGATGAGTACATCATTTTTGGCACTTATCGCTGGGAAAACAAAAGTTTGCGTCTGATTGGTTAAAGTATTCGCTCCACAATCTGTCAACCCATCAGCAGTAACGGTATAAGTTTTATTCCTATTTAGAGGTTGTGCGTACCTAAGCTCTACAGAAGAAAAAGATGGTGCAATTGGAAATACTGACTGAGGAGACCCAACTCCATTATTCACACTGTATTGAGCTGTTAAAGTAGCTTGCAAACTATCTAAACCTCTATTAAAAGTAAGCGTAATGGTTAGACTGTCTTTTAAAACTGCTGAGATAAATTTTAAAGGATCGGTTGTTTTATTGCTTAAATAAATAGAATTCTGCCTGCCCGGGGTTCCGCCGCTAACATCATTACTTGCAGAATAGTTTTGGGAAGGTTTACAAACGGAGAAAGGATCAATCAGTTCTAAAGTCCAGCCACCTTTCTGTTTTTCCTTATCTCTGTACCAGCTTAAGTCATAATTCACCCTATTAAACTCCAAACCTTTATTGTTCTTTAGAGTGAGTATGCCTTTATCATTATTAAGACTAGGAAATGATTTAAGCCCAAGTGTGTTTCCATATTGCTGAAAAGCTAAAGTATCTTTAGTTGCACAAACAATCAAGAAACCATTAGGCAAAATACTCCCCTTATCAAAGGTGATTTTAGTTTTGTCATTCTCATAAATCATCCCTTTTAAAGAGACCACTGTGTCGCTCAAATTTTTCAACTCTAAAAATTCAAACTCTGGCAAATCTACTGCAGGATTAGGATCAGCAAATATTTCATTGATGACGACTGGGTAATTGATAACAGGAACAATTGGGACCGAGAAAGAGGTGTTTTGTTGTAGCGAAAACCCGCTACAGTTGAATATATTGCTAATGTTAAGATCGTAGTTAATTGACTCCTTAAATGTTTGCGGATAGCTCAGTTTAAAGCTATTGAAATTTACTTTATTGAAGCTAATCTGTTTAGGGTTTCCCAACTGCGAAGAGCTAAACTGAGCCTGTGATAACTGCGTAGTGTCAGGATAAAAGTTCAAAAAAACTTCTATCGTACTGTCGTTTAAAATGGCTATATTTTTTATCTGTAAATCCTGGGCAGTAGCATAGCTTTGAGCGGTACTATTTGGCTTTCCGGGAGTTCCGCCGATGCTATCAATGGAAGCTGTCCATGCCGTTGCGCCAATACAAGTTGAATTAGGATCAATTCTTTCCAATGTCCAGCCACCATTTTTCTTTATCGCATCCTTATACCAAGTATCAGAATAGGAGACAGCAGAAATCACATTCCCATTCCCATCTTTTAAACTGAGCTGATCGCCACTATTATTTAAGGATGGCCATGGCGAAATACCCAAAACCTTTCCAAACTGTTTAAATTCATTGGTATCTGCCCTTGCACATAAAATCAGGTATCGATTAGACTTAAGACTATCATTCAAAAAAGTATAAGTGCTTGTGCCGTCACTGTAAGTAAAGTTTTTTAAAGAAATGTCTTCTTGGCTTTTGTTAAATAGTTCTATAAACTCTAAAGAAGGCAAATCTACCTGCGGACTGGGATCAGCAAAAATCTCATTGATGACAATATCATTAGGTTTGGCTACATAAGGTTTTTTATAAAAGAAGGATTTACTTTGGGGAGTTGAGCTCGTATTTCCTTTTAAATCTTTAATGGTATTTACTGTTACTTGATAGGTGCCCGTATTTAATTGGGCACCTAAATTTAAAGTTACCACACTTCCGCTTACGGTAATGCTACTTGGTTGAATATTGCCCGGTGTGATGTTATAATGACTGTTAATTGATGCATCTGAGGCATTTACTGCCTCGTTAAAATTTAAAACAATTGCTGTTAGGTTATTGGTGCCTGCGGTATTTAGTACCGGCGGTTCGATATCTGGGATGATATTCTGAATCAGAATATTGTCAAAAAAATGATTTTTATGGAATGATGCGACAGATTGTTGGATTAAAAAACCAAATGAGGTAGTGGTAGTAAAAGTATTGTCAGTGATAGAACCTTCGGTAAAGAAAGAGTTACCAGTCCCTGTGCTATCTCGCTCCACCGTGAATTTCCCATTGCTTTCTCTGGTGACCCTAAATTTAAAATTATTTTTAGGGCTACTCCCTAAAGATCCATCCCTGCCATCAATAATTTTAACGCTTGTAGAGCTTGCACCAGATCTTCTGTACAAAGAAACTTCATGAGGCGTATCTCCCATCCTCACAAAATAGCCATTGATGCTTGTACTTTTTAAATTTGATGTATTGCTAACAAGGTAGATGTCTACGTAATTAGATCCTGAAGTCATAAATTGGAGATTAACATCAAATTCCCATGTACAGTTTAAAGCTTTGGCGTTTGGCGTAGAAATATAAAAATTGGAATTGGGGGCGGTAGAATTAGAGTTGAGTTGGCCACTAATAACTGTAAAATTAGTGGTGGCATCTGCTTGCCAAACAGGGTTTTGGGTGAAATCTCCATCACTAAAATTGTCGGAAACTTGGGCAAAAGCAACTTTTGATACAAAGAAGCTTAAAAAAATTAAAAACTTTCTCATATTTGCGACAGATAGATAGTACACAAGTTACTAATAATTAATCATTTAAAAATTAAGAAAAATCATGAAAGTTGCAGTTGTAGGCGCAACCGGCCTTGTTGGTACGGTGATGTTAAAAGTTTTAGCAGAGCGCAATTTCCCAGTTACAGAATTAATTCCAGTTGCCTCTGAAAAGAGCAAGGGTAAGGAAATTGAATTCAAGGGAAAGAAGTACAAGGTGGTAACTGTTGATGAAGCAATCGCCATGAAACCTGATGTAGCTTTGTTTTCTGCCGGAGGTTCCACTTCTACAGAACAAGCTCCAAAATTTGCAGCCATAGGTACTACCGTAATTGACAATTCATCGGCATGGAGAATGGACCCGAGTAAAAAATTGGTTGTCCCTGAAGTGAATGCAAACGTCTTGACTGCCGAAGATAAAATTATTGCCAACCCAAATTGCAGTACCATACAAATGGTGGTGGCCTTAAAACCGCTACATGACGAATATAAAATCAAACGAGTAGTAGTTTCCACTTATCAATCGGTAACAGGAACAGGTGTAAAAGCTGTTGACCAGTTAATGAACGAGCGTAAGGGAATTATGGATGGACCTATGGCTTATGCTTACCCTATCGATTTAAACGTAATCCCTCAGATTGATGTTTTCCAGGATAACGGTTATACCAAAGAAGAAATGAAAATGATTTTGGAGACCAAGAAAATCATGGGCGATGACAACATCAGAGTGACCGCAACAACCGTAAGAATCCCGGTAATGGGCGGCCATTCAGAAGCTTTAAACATTGAGTTTGAAAACGATTTTGACTTGGTTAAAGTTCGTGAATTGTTAGCTACAACTTCTGGTGTAATTGTGGTTGACGATCCTGCAAATGCGAAATACCCAATGCCAATGGATGCACACGAAAAAGACGAGGTTTTTGTTGGCCGTATCCGCAGGGACGAATCACAAGATAATACTTTGAACATGTGGTGCGTTGCAGATAATTTACGTAAAGGCGCTGCTACCAATGCGGTGCAAATTGCAGAGTATTTGGCAAGTAAAGGATTGATAGGTTAAACCCATTTGGGCGTTCCCCCGATGAAAAATCGGGAGCTGTCGCTTCAATCACTAACGCAAAACTTATAAAGTAAAAAGCTCTCTGGAAACGGTGAGCTTTTTTTATATGGTATTAGTCATCGCTAATTAACTTACAAATAACTGTCATTAGAGTTTAGCAATGCGGTCTTTACGAATTAATCAGATTTCAAAATTTTCTATAATCCCAATCTGTCCCCAATCTGTCAGTAGAGTTTAGCGAAGCGGTCTCTACGGATTCATGAATAAAAATGAGTGTTCAGACTCGATAAAATTAGCTTATTTTAGCTTCACGATGTCAAGACAGAGTTTATTTGATTAGAAATCAGCAAGCCGTTCATTTTATCACCAACTAGTGCAATTCTTCCGAGCGTTAGAAATGAGTGACAGGAGACTTTTGCTTTATTTAAGAATTAAAGCAAATCACAATTTTCCACTAACCGCCATAAACCTATCGTATCATTATCGGATATTTGCGTACCTTATCGTATCATTTTAAGAAAAATTATCGTACCATTATCGTATATTTGCGTATCTTACCGTATCAAATTTAATTTTTTAATACTATGAATCAGGTACATAACTTAAATATTCAAATTGATTGGGAATTAATTTCCATCATTAGTAAAATTGATAGGTTTGATGCGAAATGGAGTTCGATTGAAAAAAAAGAAGGACAAAGTTTAAAACATTTAAAAGCCATTGCTACCGTAAGAAGCGTTGGTGCATCTACAAGGATAGAAGGCTCTAAAATGAATGACGAAGAAGTAGATGCTTTTTTAAACGATATTAATGTTGATAAGTTAATTGATAGGGATAAGCAAGAAGTTGCAGGTTATTTTGAGGTTTTAGATTTAATATCAGAAAATTATGATGGTTTAGCCATTTCAGAAAATTCAATTAAAAATTTACATCACAAACTTTTAAAATACAGCACAAAAGACGGTTGGCATAAAGGAAATTATAAACAGCTAAGCAATAATGTTGAAGCCACATTTGCAAACGGCGCCAAACAAATAGTATTTAAAACAGCAGCACCCGGAATTGAAACCGAAGATGCCATGAGAGGATTAATTGAATGGTTTAGAAAAGACAAAGAAACCCATTCTTTGGTAAAATCTGCTTTGTTCTGCTACGATTTTGTTAGCATACATCCTTTTCAAGATGGTAACGGAAGAATGAGCAGATTACTTTCTTCTCTTTTATTACAAAAGTTTGGTTATAATTGGATTCAATATGTGAGTTTTGAACATGAGATAGAAAATAGGAAATCAGAATATTATAGAGAGTTGAGAAAATGCCAAGCTCAAAGACCAAATGAAGAAGTTACTTCATGGGTTTTCTTTTTTTTGGATGCCTTACTCAATATACAAAACCAGTTAATGTCGAAATTAAATACGCAAGGTTTAGAATCGAACCTTTCTCCAAAAGAAAAATCTATTTATGTATTTATAACAGATCATCCAGGGACAAAATCGGGAGAAATCGCTTCCAAATTAAATATTCCAAACTCTACTGTGAAAAAATTATTAGCAGAATTGGTTAGTAAAAATTTAATCGAAAAATTTGGTGTTGGAAGAGGTGTAAATTATAGTTTAAAGTAAACAATAAACACAAAATGAAAAAACACTTCCTCCTCATTCTACTATTCTTCATAGGTTTAGCCATTTCAGCAATAAACCCACATGATTATTTCACCTGGATGCTGGAAGTGTTGCCTGCCATTATTGGACTAATCATTCTCCTCTTTACTTTTAAAAGTTTCAAATTTTCGTACCTCACCTACATTTTTATATTGATCCATTGCTGGATAAAAGAAGCTTTTGGCCAAAGCAGAAATAATTATGAAAAGGTTGGTCATTTTATACAAGGATTAGTTCCTGCTATGATTGCTAGAGAATTATTCGTTAGAAAAGAAGTTGTAAAAAAAGGAACTTGGCTATCATTTCTCACGGTTTGTACTTGCGTTACCATTAGCGTTTTGTAAGAGTTTTTAGAACGGGCGGTAGCCATTGGTTCCGGAGAATCTGCAGAATCTTTTTTAGGAACACAAGGTTATATTTGGGATACACAATCTGATATGCTTTATGCAATGATTGGTGCGATTTTTATGGTTGTCTTTTTATCCAGAATACAGGATAGGCAAATAGCTAAGGTTAAATAACAACACAAAATTACAATGAAAAACTTCCTGACTTTACTTTTAATTTCATCCGTTTTAATTTTTCAATCCTGTGAAAACAGGAAGAAAGAACCTAAAACTGAAAAACAAATTTCTGCTAAAAAAATTGAGGAAAGTAGTGTTAACGCTAATCGGTTTAAATCTGATTTAAGGCCTAATGAAAATTTAGAACTCGGAAAAACATATACAGACACTGTAAATTATATAAGCGCTAATGACGAAAGTGATGAAGCAATTTTTACAGTAAAAAAAGATAAAGATACCATTAGTCTAATTTATTATAAAGACGAAATTAAACCTGTTAGAGGTGACGAAATTGAAATTAAGTGGAAAATGGACAGCATTAGATATGCGGGAGATCCAGAATATTTACAATACTCAGAGTTTTTAATCTCCTCTAAAAAAATAAAACCCTTAAAACTTGTCGATAAAAAAATAAAATTTTTATGGCGGGAAACTAGCTATAATGAAGCGTTGAAAACTGACATCAACTCCATTATTTTGAATGAAAAATATATAAAAACTATTTCTGAACCCGAAAAAGCGGCCTTAGCTTATATTGCCACCTTTGTAGGGAATGAATGTGGTTGGGATGGCAACGCAAATGAGAATAGGAGTAATTTAAAATGTAAAATTTTATGGGCTTTAGGTTTAGGATATCAATGTTCTACTCAGCATTTAGAACTTATAAAATATTGGTTCAGGAGCAATAAGGATATTTTAAAAGAGGTTGGAAATTGCCCAACAACTCCAGATGGAGCAACAATACAAGATACTTTTGATGAAATATTTTTAGAGACCAAAAATAATGAAATTATAATTTCATTTAAAGCAAGTGGCTTTAATATGAGAGAAGAAAAATCTTGGAATTGGACTGAAAAACATTTTTTAAAATTTAAAGAAAACGAACTTATCCTAACAAAAAAAGAAGTTTCTAAAATCAACCGCGGAACTTTTGAGGTTAGCGGAAATTAAAAATTTGGATTAATTAAAATTCATTAACAATAAATCGGCTTAGGCAATAACTGAAATATGAAATATTTACTACTTATTTTTTCGACGGTTTTATTTTTCTCCTGCAATCAAAAAACAAAACAAATTGAACACAAAAAGCTAGGGTTAAAAATTGAGCAACCATTAGAGGTTAAGCCTATTGAAGATACCTTAAAAATTATTTCCATAGGTTACGGTGACACCTATGATAGTCTGCCGAAATTAAAATTTGACACCTTATCAAAATCAGATTTTGATCAAATTCAATCTAAAAAATTTCTTGTTCAAAAACACTTAAAAGAAAAAGGCAATTACTTTTTTATTAAAACAGATAAAAGCAATCATCAATTTAAAAAACTAAAAGATTATGGCGGTGAAGATAGTTGGAGCGGTTATGAGTTTTTTGGGTTTTACCCAACTTTAAATCTTTATGCTATCACTTCAAACTCTACAGCCGAAAGCCTAGGTTTTAGTGATTTAATTTTGTTAGATAGTTTAACCGATTACAGTTATGGCATTATTGGTTTTGGCGATGGAAGCGTAGAATTACCTATTCCTTCCCCTAATTTTAAATATTTAGTTTACTACTACAATTCTGTTTATGAGCATAAAAACGCAGCTATCGGGATTTTAAAAATCAATGATAAATCAAACCCAAACACCTATTTAAAACCTTATGCTAGTTTCAACTCTAAGGAGTTTGCAATTGAAGAAATGAAGTGGAAAACAGATCATTGCTTATATGTTAAAGGCTATGAAGAAGTTTATGAAAAGGAAATATGGGTTAAAAAGTATGGTTATTACCAAACGACCTTTGAATAAAAACCAATTTTCAAAACTACAATTCAGCTTTAAGTCTTTAATTCAAAATTATAGTTTATTTTTAAACAGAAAAACATACGCTTAATCAATCTTGGAAGATTTTTTTGAATTTTATAAAACCCTAAACGCAAATTGGGGTATCATTACAATAATGATGGTGATGAGCATTTTTGTTGCCATTTTCCATACTGTGATCATTTCAGGATTATATCAAAAGAACATTAAACCACGCTGGTTAATGTTTGCTTTAAATCCGTCATTAATTGGTTTAGCGGCATTAGCGGAAAGAAACCTTGGTGCGCTGGTTTTTATCTTCCTATTCTTATCTGTATTTGTATTGGGGATTTTTGGGATGATTTATGCCGCCATAAGAAGTGGGATAGAAAGTTCTAAATTAAAAAATGAGGAAAGCATAAAGTCAGGAAAAGCACCCCTACCCGCTTGGCGAAAAATTATTTACATCGCTGGTCCATTATTATTTATTGGTTTTGTATTTACTTTGGGTGTTGCTTACTTCATCATCGTTTTTTTTATCATCTTACCCTTTTTATCCTCATTAAAGCCTAATAACGAGAAATCTTTCTACAACCTGCAACGCACATTGCCTACCTCTAATATCAGGTCGGTAGCCATGGGATTGGCCGAAATTACTGGTCTTGTAAAAACCATAGAACCGGTAATAGCTAAAATAAAGGAAAAAGTTTGTACCGGCTTTTTATACACCATAGAAGATGTAAGTACAGATGATGATGGTAAAGATTCCTATTCTTTAACGTTCTCCGAAACTGTTTGTAATTCTTTTTATGTACAAGATGCTACAGGGAAAATAAGAGTAAAAACTGAAGATTTAGAATTTATTGATTTTGAAATTGATGAACGATATGAGTCTTCTAAAAAGCGTTACACCCAATATCTTTTAAAGGATGACATGAAGGTTTTGCTGATTGGCAAAGCATTTTTAACCGATAATAATGAACCAATTTTTCAAAAAGAGGAAATAAAAAATGTTTTTGGGATTGCTACTTTGCAGGCTGTAGAGGACCATAATAACATGCGTCCAATGTTAAAATCGGCTGGGTATTTTGCTTATTTTTGGTTAATTCTGATTGCCTTAATTTTACTGACACCTATCCGTGTTAGAAACAACAAGTTAGAAATTGGAAAAATGGATTTAGGTTTACCATTTTTAAAGTCTAAACCGGTAGAATCTATAGATGATTTTTACGACAATGTTTATGATAGTGAGGATCAGAACAATGAAGTTGATTCTACACAAAATGCAGATAGTGCACAAATAACTCAATAAAACAGCTTATAAATAAATTATGATACAAATTTTCGCATACGTTATTATTGGTTTGGTAATATTAGGGCTTGCCAACATCATCATTTCAACATTCAACCGCTTGGTAATGCTACGTAATAATGTAGATAAGTCTTTCGGGAATATCGATATTTTGCTGAAGCAGCGGGCAGATGAAATTCCAAATTTAATTAAGGTAGTTAAAGAATCAACCAAGTATGAAGAATCTTTATTAACATCGCTCACTCAATTAAGAACCGATTTTTTGGCTACAGCATCCCCAGAAGAAAAAATAAAACTTTCTAATGAAATGCAAAAACAGATGAAATCTTTTTTTGCGGTAGCAGAAAACTACCCGGATTTAAAGGCAAACCAAAACTTTCAGCTGTTGCAAAACCGTGTTTCACAAATAGAGGATGCCATTTCTGATAGACGCGAGTTGTACAACGAAAGTGTAAATATGTATAACATAGGCATTGCAGAGTTCCCGAATCTTATTTTAGCCAAAATTTTGTTATACCCTAGAAAAGAATTGTTGCAAATTTCTGAGGAAGAAAAAAAATACGATGGAATTTCCTTCTAAAATTATTGATGTTCTAAAATATATAGAACACGAACCTGGAATCACAGTAGCTTTTGCTGCGTTTCATCCCTTTGCTTTATTAATAATTTTGTTGATACCGCTTTGGATTTTAAAAAAGACAGGAATCTACAAATCAAAACCAGATTTAGGTTCATTTGGATTTAGCGTCACCGTCATTTTTTTTGTAGGTTGGCTTTTGGGTTTTGCCTCAACCATCCTATTATTCTTTATCGGGATCACAGGTCTCAAATTATTTTTCATTTATATTGCCATGTACTTGTGTATTACCGCATTTGTGATATTTAACATAGCTCCTTTAAAGAAAGCATTTCAAAAATCTCAATTAAAGAAATTATCAGAAAGCATTAAAAACTGAAATAACTTTCATTTATTTAAACCATTAATTATCTAACCATCTTATGAAATCATTACTCAAAACTCTTTTATTTAGCACCTCAATTATTTTATTCTCCAGCTGTAATTCATCTAACGAAAGTAAAGCTGATAACCTGGTTAAAGAAAATAAAACAGACGAAGCTATTGTCTATTATCAAAAAGCAATTGATGAAGGGAGCGAAACGGCCATGAATAAATTAGCATTGCTTTATGATAATCAGCATCAGCCAGAAAAAGCGAAAGAATGGTATATTAAAAGTTATGAAAAAGGAAATGTGGAAGCAACTTCATATTTAGCAAATATGAGTTTGAAGGATGAGAATTACAAAGACGTTATAAAATATAGTAAACCACTTGCAGATAAAGGTGATAAAGAATTTGTTTACAGTTTAGGGAGTGCTTATTATAAAACTCAAGATTATGACAATGCCATAAAATATTTGGTTAAAGATTCTGGCAACGTGTACATTAAAGATATTTTGGGTTCTTCTTATTATGCCAAAGGCGATTTTAAGAATGCGGAAATACAATGGCGAACAGCAGTTGATAATTACCGTTCAGGCGCAATAAATTCTTACAACAAATTAATAGCGCTTTATAAAGAGCAAAACAGAATGGATGATTATAATGCCTACTATGGGAGATATGATGGCAATTAATCCATCTTAATAATCCAAATAATCCTATTTAATGGAATATCAAAAACCTGATTATTATTTAGCAATTCAACATAGTTTAGTAAATCATTTTGGATTTTTAAATGATTTAGGCTTTTCTGATTTTAAAGCATATCAATTGGCTTACGAGTTTCATTTTGAGGCGAAAAACTCCAAAGCTAAAATTGATATTTCATTTGATGCAATATCTTCTTCCCCAATCTGGATTCAAGTAAACGGTTATTATGTAGATCATCTTGAGCCTGAAAACGAAGAAATCAAAAAGTATAAAGACAAGCTGAACCAGCATTATGAAGGTATCTTTCAGCAATATTTAAAAACCAATAAAACCAAATATCTTAAATTATTAAATGATGAATACGCTAAGTTCGGTAAAAAAATAAATGACGATTACCTTAAAGAAATTAGCGAGCTCATAAAAAGGAATATTTTCATTTTAGATGGAGAATTGGAACAGTTAAAATTAGCGTCAGAAAAATTCAGAAAAAAGAAAGATTCCCTTCAAGAAAAAGAAAATATAAAACAAGAAATTTACACTTTAGAATTTGATTTTTGCCAGAATGGAGATTACAGTGCTTTTGAAGAATTTAAAACCCTTGAAGAAGCAAAAATCTACCTAAAAGATAATAATGAAATCAAAAAGTATAGAATTTTTGACTGTCATAAAAATGAGATAGAAACCTCAAAAGAATAGCGTTTTGGAGCAAGTTAAAATAAATAATGATTCGGTAACCCATTATTTCGGAATGGAGGATTTTGAGTTATCACTAAAATTAGCAGCTATAATTGTTAAAATCATATATGTTTCTGAACCTCCTCATGGAGATTCTTATCATCACCTTTATATTGACGATAAAAAATTCCCCGGTTATGTTTGGGGTTGTTATTTTTTATTTCCTTTCCATCAAAAATATATGGTTTGTTCTTGGATGAAAGATTTATACGATAGAAAAACCGTTATTATCGATATTAAAACTTCGGAATATATCATCTTAGAAAAGTATTATCATCATTTTAAAATGATAAATCATCAAATTGAGCTGATGGTTACAGACGAAAATGAAAAACTAATCTTAGATTTATCAGCAGTAGAAAAACTATTTTATGTAAAATAGAAATTCAAAAATTTCATTAATCTGAATTATAAAATGAACCTTACGCTCCAAAAAGCCAATATTTCACAAGCCCCAAAAATTTGGGAAATCTTACAAAAAGCAATCCTCAGAAGAAAAGCAGACGGAAGTAACCAATGGCAAGATGGCTATCCAAATCTTGATATTATTAAAAAAGATATTGAAAAAGAACAAGGTTTTGTTTTGATGGATGATGAAAACCTATTAGGCTATTGTGCCATTTTAATTAACGATGAACCTGAATATGCTAATTTAAAAGGCGAATGGTTGAGTAATAAAGACTTTGTGGTTTTTCACCGGGTGGCTATTGATGAGGCGCATTTGGGTAAAGGGTTAGCAAAGAAAATGATGAATTTAATAGAAGAATTTGCGATAGAAAATAACATTTACAGCATTAAAGCCGATACTAATTTCGATAATCTTGCCATGCTGTCCATTTTTGAAAAATCAGGTTATTCTTATTGCGGAGAAGTTTTTTTTAGGGGAAGCGCTAGAAAAGCTTTTGAAAAATTATTAAATTAGAGCAAAAATCAAACATTTACTGTCAAGAAATCCTAAAATTACATTCATGAATATGACTATTAAATCCTTAGTTTTTTCTACCCTATTACTGAGCATTTTTGCTTGTAACCAAAACCCTTCTAATGGCAATTCTCAAACTAAAAACAATGGCAACCCATCAGAAATACAAGATGAAAAAAATACCGTAAAAACTAATTTTGAAGAAGGGGTTATAGATGTTAAAATCTCTACTCCCGGTAGTAAAATGGGAGAATTGATACAAAAAGTAGATCCTTCTAAAGGAGATATTTCTGGTCAGATGAAAAAATTGGCTGCTGACCTTCCTGCGAAAGACAAAGCTGAAATGGAAGCACAAAGTAAAAAAGCTGGTCTTTTTAATTTAGCAATTATGATGTTGCCGGTTCATTCTACAATTTACATTAAAGGAGATGAGGCTACTGCAAAATTTGAAGCGATTACCTACCACGGTGAGAACACATTAAATAATGCAAAAAAAGAAGGGATGATTTTTATGAAATCACAAAACAGCGATAAAGCCTTAACTATTAAATATGATGGGGATAGTTTTAAAGATATGGCAGGCACCCAATTAGATGCTAATAATTATGATATTGTACAAACTGATGAAATTAGCAATGTTGCTGGATATCCTTGTAAAAAAGCCGTTTATACTTTAAAAAATGCGGCTACTGCTAAAAAATCTGAACTAGGATTACCTACTGGAAACGTTTATAAAATTGAAGTTTTCACTTCTTCCCAAATGCCAAAAGCGGTAAATTTCTTGCATCCAGTCTACATTAAAGAAGATGCTGGAATTATGAAACTGATCATTCAGTATGATAAAGAAAGTGATTTAAAAATTCTATACGAATTCAATAAATTAGAAAGCAGAGCTGTTACTGCAGCAGAAATGTCTATCCAAAAAACGAAGAAAATAAGTGATTATGGAAAAGAGAAATTAGCTGTAGGCATGGAAATGATGGGAATTATTTTTGGGATGTAAAATTTTGTAAGCATCAATTAAGAAGCTTTTTAAATTTAAATCAACTGTTTCTCAAACATCACCCTATTGTTATTATTAAATAATGGGCAAAAAATTGAACAAGTAAATTTAGGATCGATATTTAAACTTATCATCGGTAATTAATATGATAAAACATGTTGGTTTTTTAGTATTATTTTTTTTGATTTTGCCAACCATGGCATTCTCTCAAAAAGCTTTTGAATTTGTTAATTATATTGCGAAAACCCCGAATTTAACTTTAAAATTAAAACTTTCAAATGGATATATTGCCGCCTCTGAAATAAAAATCAATATTAAAAATTCAAAAAAAACTTTATCATTTTCACCAGAATATGAGGTTGTGGATGATTATGGAAAATTAAAGTTTCTCCATTATTTAAATCCTCAAAACACAGCTGATGATTATATAATATTAGAGGAAATGAAAGAAATATTTTAGATTAGTCCCTCTAAAATAAATGGATATTATTTTAGAGGGACTAAATTTCATAAAATCTTATTTACAAAACTATAGTTCAATGTTTTTTATATTTTATCGTTAATTATCTCCAAATTTTCTTTTCTTTTTTTATCCAAAATAAAAATCAAATACATAATAATTACAGAAGCTACAATCAATACCAAATAGCTGTAGCTGAGGTTATTTTCATCTTTTGCAGGAAATATTTCTATAATAAAATAGCTCAAAATAGAAACCATTACATAAGCCAATCCTCCGGTTAAACCGCTAGAAATACCGGCATTTTTAGGAAATCTCGCTAAGCAATAAGTGAAATAATTATTGAAGGTAAAGCCCGCTGCAATGTGAATAATAAAAGCAAAACCAATTAAGCTGTAAAGATTAGAAACAAAGCTTAAACTCAAGATCATGATGATCACAAACACCATTTGAGCGACAAGATTTACAGAAAGTCTTTTAATGAAAGGCCTATTGATTGTTGCTTTGCCAATAAAACCGCCAATCATCCATGCTAAACCTAAAATGAGTGAACTGTAACCTGCATAAACTACAGAAAGATTTAAATGATGTTGGATGATAAAAGGACCTGTCATGTTAAAAACCATCACCATGCTGTAGGCTAATCCCAACATCATAATTCCTAAGGTAAAGCTTGCCGTAGAAATCATTTCTTTATAGATGTTTGCAATTTTAGCCAGTTTAAACTCGCTGAAATGTTGCAGGGTTTCGCCACTAAAAATATATTCCAACACCGCCAAAACTGCTGCAAAGCCGGCCAAGAAATAGAAACTAGATTCCCAACCGAATAATTTTTCCAAATATCCCCCAATAAAAGGTGCCACAATTGGTCCGGTTGACCAAATAATGGTAAATAAACTTAAATAATGCTTTAGCTTTTCACCTTCAAATACATCAACAAAATAAGCTCTTTTAGACACTACAATAGCGCTCACGGTAATCCCATGAACAATCCTCATGAAATAAATAATATAAATATTATGGGTATTGGCAATTAACAGGCAAGAAACGGCAAATACTACCAAAGAGAAAAGACCAATTTTAAACCTTCCGAAACTGTCTAAAATACTCCCAATAAATAGTTGGGAAACCCCATAGCTGATCAGGAAAAAACTTAAGGTGAGCTGCACCTGCATCTCGCTTACCGCTAAAGCACTAGACATGTTGGGTAAAGAGGGCAAATAAACATCAGTTGCAAAACCCGAAAGTGGAATTAAGGCGAAAGCCAGAAAAGTGGCCATTCCTCGGTTCTTTTCTTTTATGGTTTTCCTTTTTGAAATTGTAGACATTTTAAACGGAAATAAATACTCCTAAAAAGAAAATTTTTAGAATGTCGCGAATTTACTTCTTTAATCTATGGTGTAAAACTAATCACATGAATGTTTCATAATTTTGACGCTTTAATGGGAAAGGAATTATTGAGTATCCAATAAAGTTCTCTTTTCGTCCGCTCTTTTTGGTTATCAGGACAATCATTTAACTGAGCAAATGAGTTAACAGTAGTTAAAATTAAAAAGCAAAATAAAATAAGGTTTTTCATGACTTTTTAAAAAAATTGAAGTTTATTTCAAAAGTAATGTGTTGAACAACACATTTGAATACCGTAATTTTGGTATTTTGAGATGATTACTTTGTTGATACAACGCTACGCAAAAAGAGAAAGTTAAAGAAATTTAAAAAAATAAAAACATCAGAACTTTACATAGCGAAACGCTATTCGAGAAATTCCATGCAAACAGAAAAACTATCAGACAATTGGTTATTCCAACTACACTCTAAAAGTACAATTAGAGAGTGGTTAAGACAATTGCGTTACTTCTATTTTAAAAGAGCTTGGGGCGGACACGCTAACGATGGTGATGAATTTCAAGTCGCATTTACATTTACAGAAAGACAAGACCTTTTAAATAAAGTAGGACAACTTGGCTTGAATTTAAACACAATTCCTGAAGACTTTCCAAGGCTTGTAACTGGTCAATCTTATTCATCTGAAGAATACAATAATTTTAAAAATGAAATAAAACAATTCAAAGACTTAGAACAGCCTGGAGATTCAATAATTTTTGGACACAAAGCTTTTATTTGGGTTCACCACAATTCAATTCACATCACTATATCGGGAACACGAGATGACGACCGTTATGAAGTAACTGAAGACGACCTGAAAGTTTGTATTCAGTTAGAAAAGCAATTTGATAACCTGGGTTGGCAAAAAAACATTGACAAATCATTGGAGAAAAATGTTTGTTGTATTTCACAGACATAATATCCAGAACTATATGGAGAAGAAACTACTGTGCCTAACAGCACCATGCCAAAAGCGGGGCGGAGTTGGTTGCAGAAACTTTTCGGCTCCGAATAAATTAGTGGTAGCTTGACAGATGGTGCCTCGAAAGTGCCGCATTCGCCAAGATGCAAAATATTATAGGACGTTTTACTCTACACCATGAAAAGAAAAATCTACGTATTTACATTATTAATTGGACTTTGGAGTTGTAATAATAAAATCCATTCTGAAAGTAATGGTATTGACACATTAAACAATTCATCGTTTAAAGAAAATATTAAAATTGATGCTGTTCCAAAACTTCATTATGGCAGTAAAAATCCAAACGTTGATATATATTATAATTACGACGAATATCTCCCTTTTGATACTTTCGAGAAAGTACAATTAAAATTAAATGAGATTAAAGAGAATAATTTTTTAGGTTTTTTGAAAAATTACAAATCAAACTGTATGTTGGATTCTAAAGGTTTTTTACATGGAAAAGGGTTCATTAATTATAACTATTGCGATGAAGTTTGTACATCATATTTTGTTGATGAAAAAAAACATGAAAAATATATTTTACCCTCAAATTATGACTCGGGCATTTTGGGAATACTTTTTTCTCCGTCTTGCAATAAACTTGTGATTTACTCCTCTTATGATACACCTGACTATGCTGACTATTATACCGAAAGGGCAAACATTACTTGTTATTCTATAACTACAGAACAAGGTTTGAGCGCAATTAAGCCTTTATTTAAGTACGATACGAAAGATTGGTCAATTGGAAATATTACTTGGGCAGATGACAATACTTTAGCTTTGCAACTTTATGATGGGACATCACCTGATGGTGATAGTAATTCTAAATATCGCTATTTCAAGACAGTAATAAACGAAAAATAATCTCCACCATAACTAAAGAAGACAAAAGAAAAACCTTCTTTAACAGCAAATTCATTAAAAAATGGCTGGCGGTGGTTTTGCCCCTTTCTGTAATGATAAATCAACAACTCGTGAAACAGCTTTCGCGAAAAGTTAAAGCTAGAATTAAAAGGACAAAACTTGCTGAGGAGAAATTACTTTCATAGGATAGCTAAATTCCTGTGAATTAAAACTACTGATAATAAGGGCTACACTACAATGAGGTTTGAAGTACTTCTTATTACAGTTTTCCGTAAATTTGAGCTTTTAGCTTCGTGGCAAGTTTTTTGGTAAATGTTTTCGCATGAAGCAGCGCCAAAAACCTTTCTCCCTTATTAAAAACTTAGAAACTCAGACTTGATGAAAAAAAATTTAACTATTGCCATCATAACTAATATAATGATTTTATTGGTTTCAAATCAAGTTTATTCTCAGGATGCACTTATTAGACATTTTGAAAATATAGCAGATTCAATAAAAGGTAATATTGGGATTAGTGCTTTGCATATTGAAACTGGAGAATCAAAATCCTTCAATGGAAATAAAAAATTCCCGATGCAAAGTGTTTACAAGTTTCCAATTGCAATGGTAATGCTTCACCAAATTGATAACGGCAAATTTTCTCTTGAAGACACCATACAAATTAATAAAAATGAATACATATCAAAAGCTGGTCATAGTCCAATAAGAGACAAATTTCCAAACGGTGCAAACCTTACAATAAAAGAGATTTTAGAATACAACATTTCAGAGAGTGATGGAACAGCTTGTGATGTTATATTGAGACTTTTAGGTGGAACAGAAAAAGTGCAAAAAAGCATTCACGATTTAGGAGTTAAAAATATAGCCATCGCTACCACAGAAATGGTTCAAGTTAAAAATGATACCATTCAATATCAAAACTGGTCAACACCAAAAGCAATGAATGAACTTTTGGAAATATTTTATAAAGGTGATTATCTTTCAAAAAACAGCCAAAATTTGTTGTTAAAATTTATGTCAATCTCTAATAAATGGTTTGATAGAAGGATAAAAGGACTATTACCCGCAGAAACAGCGTTAGCTCATAAAACAGGAACTGCTAATACCTATGATGGACTAACAAGAGCGACAAATGATGCAGGAATAATTACCTTGCCTGATGGCAGTCATTTAGTAATAACAGTGTTCATTTCAGATTCATATGATTCTCAGAACAAACGGGAAATGACAATTGCGAGCGCATCAAAAGAGGCTTATGATTATTGGACAAAAAAACAAAAACAATAATTCAAATCAGCAAATTTTCGCAAAAATAGCTGACGGTGATTTACTATAATTCATCTTTATTTATATAATTTAGTGCGGTACGACATCGGTTCTGCAAACAATGCCTTTTCTGTATAACATAAGCCAACCATTAAAAATTTAGTGGATTTCACATTATTATCATCCCTATAAATGAAGATTTTCCGTATTACTTTTTTGCTCATCGCTTTTTCATTCATTGCACAGGCTCAAACTCTTTCTGATAAAATTCAAAATGCTTTTAAAAAGTTTGCTGCTACTGAAGAATTGAAATATGCATCAGTTTCTTTTACCGTACTCAATTCCTCGACTGGTGAAATGATTTATGGCGCAAACGAAAATCAGGGCGTTGCCACGGCATCTACTTTAAAAACGATTACTTCTGCAACTGCCCTTGCTTTACTAGGAGAAAACTATACATTTAAAACCGTTATACTTTATTCAGGAGCGATTGAGAACGGCACTTTAAATGGTGATGTCATCATTCGTGGAAGTGGCGACCCAACTTTGGGGAGTTGGCGTTGGGAAAGCACCCAAAAAAATCAGGTGTTAAATAAGATATTGTTCAGTTTACAACAAAAGGGAATACAGAAAATAAATGGTAAAATCATTGCTGATGATGCCATTTGGGACAGCCAATCTTTACCTAACGGTTGGATTTGGCAGGATTTAGGGAATTATTACGGAGCGGGCACTTCTGCATTAACTTGGGCAGAAAATCAGTTTGAACTGACCTTTAAGCCCGGTAAAACTATTGGTTCTTCTGTTGCTATTGCCAACACTGAAGACCTCTACCCTTTCCTAACCATTAAAAATGAATTAACAACAGGAGGAACAGGTTCAGGAGACAATGTTTATGCTTATTCGGCACCTTATACTTCCATTATTTATCTTAGGGGAACGCATGGTATTGATCTAAAAAAGAAAATCGGATTATCGCTTCCTGATCCTGCACTGGCTTTGGCTTATGACATCAATACTTTTTTAAATAGAAATGGAATTACTTCTGAGGGATATTTAACTTCTAGAAGTATGAAACTGAAATCCGCTGAAGCCACAACAGAACTAGGCGTGATTAACTCTCCTCCTTTAAAAGAAATTATCTATTGGTTTAATCAGAAGAGCATCAATTTATATGGAGAACAACTCTTAAGGACCATTGGCTGGAAGTTTGGGAAAAGTGAATCAACTGAAGACGGCGTAAAAACTTTACAAAAATTCTGGAAAGAAAAAGGCATCGCTACAGAAACTTTAAACATTGTAGATGGCTGCGGATTATCACCACAAGACAGGGTCACTTCTTTAAGTATGGCAAAAGTTTTATGGGATGCAAAACAGCAAAACTGGTTTCCTGCTTACTATGAAAGTTTACCTACTAACAATAACATGAAAATGAAAAGTGGGACCATTACCGATGTTTTGGGATACGCCGGCTATTCAAACATGGATAGTAAAGCTCCTGTCTGTTTTTCACTGATGATTAATAATTATACCGGCAGTGCTGCTGCCATAAGGCAAAAGATGTTCAATTTGTTAAATGTGCTTAAATAACAATTGTAAACTCAGCTACTTTATTATACAAGATTATATTGGAATTTTTTTTTGGCTATAAAGAAATTCATTTTTATATGTTAAATTTTAGAACAAATAAGCGATTTTCCTATTATTGTATTAATGCCAAAAGCAATTATTATAGGATCAGGAATTGCCGGAATAGCATCAGCAATAAGACTTGCTGCAAAAGGCTATCAAACTGATGTATTTGAAGCAAATCCCTATCCCGGTGGAAAATTAACCGAGCTCAAACTTGGAGACTTTAGATTTGATGCCGGCCCGAGTTTATTCACCATGCCACAATATGTAGATGAACTTTTTCTGTTGGCAGGCAAAAATCCGAAAGACTATTTCACTTACCAAAAGCTGGATGAGGTTTGCAGGTATTTTTGGGATGACGGAACCTGCCTAAATGCGACATCTGATATTGATAAATTTGCTAAAGAAATTGCTGATAATACTTCCTCATCAGCACAGGAAATCAAAAAATTCTTTAAGAAAAGCAGTACCATTTATGATATTACCCACGAAGTTTTTTTAGAAAAATCACTTCATCAACTCAGTACATATCTCCGGCTCAACACGGCAAAATCTTTTTTAAGATTTCATGAAATTGATGCTTTTAGAACCATGGCATCAGCAAATGCTTCTTTCTTTAACGACCCAAAGATGGTGCAATATGCCAACAGATTCGCCACTTACAACGGCTCAAGCCCTTATTTGGCTCCAGCTACTTTAAACGTAATCCCACATTTGGAGCAAAATTTCGGTGCTTATTTTCCTAAAAACGGCATGCATGATATTACGCTTTCTCTGGTGAAATTGGCAGAAGATTTAGGGGTAAAATTTCACTATGAAAAACCGGTGGATGAAATTATAGTGGAGAATAAAAAAGTGAAAGGAATAATGGTAGATGGAAATTTCATTGAAAGTAGCCTAGTTATTTCCAATATGGATGTCTATTTTACCTATAAGAAATTGATGAAAGATGAATCTCAGCCAAAAAAAATATTGAAACAGGAGAGGTCCAGCTCCGCATTGATATTTTACTGGGGAATTAAAAGAGAATTTAAGCAATTAGGTTTACACAATATATTTTTCAGTAATAATTATAAGGAAGAATTTGAGCATATTTTTACCTCAAAAACCATTTATAATGACCCAACGGTTTACATCAACATCAGCTCAAAGATAAAAACAGATGATGCACCAGAAAATGCCGAAAACTGGTTTACCATGATCAACGTCCCTAATAACATAGGGCAAAATTGGGAAGATTTTAAGCAACAGGCCAGAGAAAATATCATTAAAAAAATAAATGATAATTTAAAAGTAGATATAGAGGAATTGATAGTAGTGGAAGATGTTTTAGATCCGGTTTTAATAGAATCCAGAACTTCTTCTTATCGAGGTTCTTTATACGGCACAAGCTCCAACAATCAGTTCGCTGCATTTTTGCGACATGCCAATTTCTCCAAAAAAATTAAAGGTCTGTACTTTACAGGAGGAAGCGTTCATCCAGGAGGTGGAATTCCGCTGGCTTTGCTATCCGCAAAGATTGTTTCAGAAATGATTGCAACAAATGATTAAATTAGCTTCATTAAAATATTAAATGATCAAGCCAAAATCAAACAGCATTATTCGCAACTTTTTTTCCTGGTACATCAGTAAGATCATCAGTTCAGATTTTTCAAGTTTCGATTTCAATCAAGAGCATTTTTCTAAGGACAAAGCAATTTTATTACTCTCCAATCATTTTAGCTGGTGGGATGGCTTTCTTATCTTTCATCTGAATAAAATCTATTTCAAAAAGAAATTTCACGTAATGGTACTAGAAGATACTGCCAAAAAAGTAAAATTCTTAAAATATTTAGGTGCTTTTAGTATTCAAAAAAACACCAAAAGTTTAATGGAATCTTTGGCTTATGCCGGCGAATTGTTAGATCATCCAGAAAACTTGGTACTTATATTCCCTCAGGGTGAACTTTTTTCCGCTCATGTTTCTTCGGTTAATTTTGAGAAAGGAGTAAGCCGAATTGTAGCATCTAGCAAAAAACAATTCCAATATTTATTTGCTGTAATCTTAACAGACTACTTTGAGCTGCGCAAACCAAGAGTGGATATTTATCTCAAAAACTGGGAAGCTCAGGAATATAACACTTTACAAGTGATGAAAAACGCCTATCATAAACATTATGAAGAAGCTTTGAAGCAACAGACGGAGGTTAAGGTATAATGCTTTATTTCTTTTATATCATTTTCTTTTTTTTGATTCTGCGGTTTACTGTTACCTTATTCAATTTCATTTCTAACCCAAAACTTACGCATTCCCCTAAAATTTTTAATCAACTGGTTTCGGTATTGATTCCTGCAAGAAATGAAGCAGAAAATATATTTCATTTATTAGCTTCTTTAAAAGACCAGAATTATCAAAACATAGAAGTAATTGTTTTAGATGACCAATCTGAAGATGATACCTTAAAAATATGCAAAGATTTTTCATTCACTGACAGCCGGTTTAAGGTGTTAAAAGGTAAAGCATTACCTAAAAGCTGGCTCGGAAAAAACTTTGCCTGTTACCAATTGGCAAAATCAGCCAAAGGAAAATATTTGCTGTTTTTAGATGCCGATGAAATAGTAAAAGATGATTTAATAAATAACGCTATTTATCGGATGCAGATTGGCAAACTGAGCCTTTTAAGTTTATTCACCAATCAGCTCACCATTTCATTAGGCGAAAAATCAATTGTTCCTTTAATGCATTATTTATTGCTGAATTTATTACCGCTGCGCTTGGTTAAGCTCAGCAAAATGCCTGCTTTTTCGGCTGCCAGCGGTCAGTTTATGCTGTTTGACGCAGTAAATTATCATCAGCATCAATGGCATGAAAGGGTAAAGGGAATAGTTGTAGAAGACATTGAAATTATGAAAAGCGTCAAGCAGGAAAAGCTAAATGGGGAGGCATTATTGGCAAATGGTTATATTTACTGTAGGATGTATAAAAATTACCAAGAAGGATTACAGGGTTTCAGTAAAAACTTATTGGCAGGTTTTGGAGGCAATATTTTAGGCTTAATTATTTACCTAGTTTTAGTAGTTTTTGGTCCCATTTTTATCCTATTTTTCTTAAACTTCCAATTATTTTATTTTGCTGCAACATTAATTATTTTTAGCCGAATAATGATTTCCTATCTGGCTGGTCAAAATGTAATGATCAATATGGCGTTGCATGTTGTACAGATGGTTAATCTTTTGATTATTGCGGTCATGTCCATCTTAAAATCATTAACTAAAACCATTATCTGGAAAAACAGAACCATTCATATATGAGATATTTAGATAAATCAGGGCTTTCTAAAATATTCATCGTCATTTTTCATGTTGTTGGATTGGTAGGATTTATTTTACTTGAGTATCAAGAATTTTTCTTGTCATTTGTCCCTTTCCATTTATTATTAATGGGCGCAATTTTGCTGGCTAATCAAAAAGAATTCACCACGCAACTTTGGAAGGGAGTTGCTGTCATCACCATAGGGGGATTTGTGATAGAATTAATTGGTGTTTCAACAGGAAAGATATTTGGTGTTTACAGCTATGGTGCTACATTGGGGTATAAATTATTTGATATTCCATTAATTATTGGGGTAAATTGGTTCATCTTAGTATTCAGTGTAGGATCTGTACTTAAAAAATATTTTAAACATCAGCGCAATCTTAAATCATTAATTGGTGCTGCTATATTGGTAGGAATTGATATCTTAATAGAGCCTATTGCCATTAAATTTGATTATTGGGCATGGAAAGACGGTATTGTACCTTTACAAAACTTTGTCGCTTGGTTTATCGTGTCCTTTGTAATGCTTAGGGTTTATTATGAAATTGATTTCACAAAAACCAACAAAGTTGCGCTACTACTTTTAACCTCACAGGTCATCTTTTTTATAGTGTTGAATCTTACCGTGGTCTGACCAAACTTTTCTTATTTTTGCGTTAAATTTAATCACATGGAATACAATCTTAAGGTAACTATAGATCAAGACTCAGGCTTTTGCTTTGGAGTGGTGTATGCCATTGATATGGCGGAAGAGATTTTAGAAGAAGACGGTTACTTATATTGCTTAGGTGATATTGTGCATAATGATGAAGAAGTAGAGCGCCTAAAACAAAAAGGATTAAGAATTATTGACAATGAGGATTTAAAAGATTTAAAAAACGAAAAAGTACTCATTAGAGCTCATGGCGAAGCTCCTGAAACTTATCGGGTTGCTTTAAATAATAATATTTCTCTTATAGATGCTTCTTGTCCGGTGGTATTAAAACTCCAAAATAGAATTAAAACCACTCATGACGCAAAGGAAAAAGTACTCATTTTTGGTAAGCATGGGCATGCAGAGGTTATTGGTTTGCAAGGACAAACCAATAATGAGGCATTGGTATTTCAAGATCTTGCAGAATTGGACAACGTAGAGCTTCCAAAATCTTTCACACTTTACAGTCAAACCACAAAATCTACAGAGAAATTTTATGAGATAAAGAATGAATTGATTAACAGAGGATATGATATAAAAGCCAACGATACCATTTGCCGTCAGGTTTCTAACCGTGATAAAGACCTTCCTGCCTTTGTTAAAAACTTCGATAAAATTGTATTTGTTTCGGGCAAAAAATCTTCTAACGGTAAAGTTTTGTATGAGGTTTGTAGAAAGAATAATCCTTCCACTTATTTTATCAGCAAAGCAGATGATCTAGAAAAAGTGATGTTCAATGTAAATGATAAAATTGGAATTTGTGGCGCAACATCAACTCCTATGTGGTTAATGGAGCAAATTAAAGGCGTTTTAGAAACCTACTAAACTTTGAGTTGATCTCACGCTTTTCCTTCTTTAAGTTTTAGTCAAATACAATATTTTGATCTTTTATGATCAGTTTACTCCTCCCCAATCAATTTAAACAATAATTAAAATTAAAGGTTATAAATTCATCATACAACAATTTGAAAAATTCAAAAGGCATATTTATAGCATCTGCAATCATATTTTTATGGTTGTTGTCTATTGTACTGCTCATGAATTCTAACTTAAGTTTTGTTAAACCTTTGTCTTATTTATTTGTACTCATACAAATGCACTTATACACTGGCTTATTTATTACCGCACATGATGCAATGCATGGAACAGTTGCTCCTGGAAATAAGAAGCTAAATCTGATCATAGGTCAAATTTGTACTGCCTTATATGCTTTATTTCCTTTTAGTAAACTAAATGAGAAACATCAATTGCACCACCAATTTGTACACAGTGAAAATGATCCCGATTATTATGAGGGAAATATTTTTACATGGTATTTTCAATTCATTAAGCAATACATCAGTTGGTGGCAAATTGTATTAATGGCAATTATTTATAATGTGCTAAAAATTTGGATTCCAGAAAACCATCTGTTACTATTTTGGGTTATTCCATCTTTATTGAGCACTTTACAACTCTTTTATTTCGGCACTTATTTGCCTCATAAAGGAGAACACAAAAATAAACATCAATCCAAAACACAGGCTAAAAACCATTTATGGGCTTTTTTAAGCTGTTATTTTTTTGGATATCATTATGAACATCATGACGCTCCAGCTACACCTTGGTGGAGATTGTGGAGAGAAAAGGAAAAAAATATTGAATTAGAGAATGGGTAAAAAAGGTATTCTATTAGTAAATCTGGGTACACCAGATAGTCCGGCAACAAGTGATGTAAGAAAATATCTTGGCGAATTTTTAATGGATGAAAGGGTAATCGACATCAATGCGATTGGTAGAACATTATTGGTTAAAGGAATTATTGTTCCTTTTCGTGGACCCAAATCTGCAAAAATTTATAAAGAAATTTGGACGGAAAAAGGATCTCCATTATTGATTTATTCCAATAAAGTTAGAGACGCTGTTGCAGCTAAACTAGGTGAAGAATACATGGTGGAGTTGGCCATGCGCTACCAAACACCCTCTATTCCTGATGCTTTAGAAAGATTAAAACAAGCCAAGGTTGACAGTATAAAAGTAGTTCCATTATTCCCTCAATATGCTTCCGCATCTACAGGTTCTGTTCATCAGTTGGTGATGGAAATTGTAAGTAAGTGGCAGGCAATCCCTCCTATCAATTTTGTAAATAGTTATTATGATCATCCGGGGATGATTAAGATTTTTGCTAATAATGCCAGAAAGCATTTGACTGAAAAATGGGATCATATCTTGTTCAGTTTTCATGGCATTCCTCAAAGGCAAATGCGCAAGGCAGATGTTTCTGGCATTCACTGTTTAAAAACAGCTGATTGTTGCCAAACCATCACTGAGAATAATAAATTTTGCTACTCCGCACAATGTCACCACACGGCTAAATTAATAGCCGAAGAATTAGCGTTGAAGAAGGGAGATTTTACACTTTGCTTTCAATCCCGGTTAGGTAACGACCCTTGGATGCAACCTTATACCAGCGTGGTTTTAGAAGATCTTGCTAAAAAAGGAGTGAAAAGAATTTTGGTATTATGCCCTGCCTTTGTTTCCGATTGTTTAGAAACTCTTTATGAAATCAGTTTTGAGTATCAGGAAGAATTTGAGAAAATGGGCGGAGAAAAAGTACAATTGGTAGAGAGCTTAAATGATCATCCAGATTGGATTAATGTTTTAGAAGACATCATCCTGAATAAATAGAAATTTGAAAGTGAAGATTTGAAAGTTAAAAGCCAAAGACTTTTTTCATAATCATTTCCGTTGCTCCGGTATGTTGTTCAACATATTTTGCCGCGTTGTTTCCGCATGTTATCCTGTGATTTTCATCATTTATCAACAGGTCTAAAATCTGATTCAATTCCTGCTGTGAGGAAATTGTAAAGCCTCCTTTAACCGCAATTAAGTCTTTTGCTTCTTTAAATTTCTGAAATTTAGGCCCGAAAATAACTGGCAGTCCCCAAGCGGCAGCTTCCAAAGTATTATGAATCCCAGCTCCAAATCCACCTCCTATATAAGATAAGTTTCCATAACTATATAAGGAGGACAACATGCCAATATTGTCAATAATCACTACTTGTTTATCTTGAAAATCAGCTCCATTCATAACCGAATACCTTACACTCTTATTGTCCAGAAGCTTTTCTAAAGCCAGCAGCTTAGTTTCAGAAATTTCATGAGGCGCAATGATAAATTTCCATTCGGTATACTTGTTTTTTATATAATTTGCGATTAGATTTTCGTCCTCAGGCCAAGTACTTCCGGCAATAAATAAATTTTTTTCCGCTTTAAAATTATTGATCAGCGGAAACTCTTTCCTGTTCTTTGCTAAATCTAAAACACTGTCAAACCTGGTATCTCCACTAATGGTGAAATTGTTTAAATCAATACTTTTTAATAACGCTCCAGATTGGGAATCCTGAATAAAAAAATGAGTGACGTAGCTTAATATTTTTCTATTGAAGCCACCATACCATTTAAAGAAAATTTGATCTGGCCTGAAAATAGCCGAAGTAACGTAAAGTGGGATATGATGCTGATTTAATTCTTTAAAATAATAATACCAATACTCATATTTATTAAAAAAAGCAATTTGTGGTTTAAAAATAGCGATAAAGTCCTTTGCATTTCTGGGTGAATCTATTGGGAGGTATAAAATGTAATCTCCTAAAGGTGAATTCTTCCGCACTTCATAACCAGAAGGGGAAAAAAAAGTAATTACAATTGCTTTATCCGGAAAGTATTCCCTAATTGCTTTCAGCAAAGGTTTACCCTGTTCAAATTCGCCAAGAGATGCAAAATGAAACCAAATATTTTCTTTTACGTAATCAGGTTTAAATTTATTCCGCCAGTTTTTCCGTCCATCAATCCATTTTTTAGCTTTAGAATTAAAAAAGGAAAAAATAATGATGAAGAAATGATAAACTTTAATTCCGAAATTATAAATTATAAGCATTTAAAAATCTGAATGATTAACTTCGTCAAGTTTAAAAAAAATAGCTCAAAACGACTAATTAAAATATGAAAATAGCAGTAATTGGAACAGGTTACGTAGGCTTAGTTACCGGAACTTGTTTAGCAGAAACAGGAAATAATGTAATCTGCGTTGATATTGTGGAGGAAAAGGTAAACAAAATGAAAAATGGGGTTTTACCAATTTATGAACCCGGGCTAGATATTCTTTTCCATAGAAATATAGAACAAGGTCGTTTAAGCTTTACTACCAATCTAGCTGAAGCAATCAATGAAGCTGTCATTATCTTCTTAGCGCTTCCAACGCCTCCGGGAGGAGACGGAAAAGCTGATTTAAGTTATGTATTGGGAGCTGCAAAAGATATCGCAAAAATCATTACCGATTATAAAGTAATTGTGACAAAATCAACTGTCCCTGTGGGTACGGCTGATAAAGTAAAGGCTGCATTTACAGAAAATACATTAATAGAAGTTGATGTGGTTTCTAACCCCGAGTTTTTAAGGGAAGGTGTTGCCGTTGATGACTTTATGAAACCTGATAGAGTGGTAGTTGGCACTAGAAGCGAGCAGGCCAGAAAATTGATGGAAGAATTGTACGGTCCTTATGTAAGATCGGGAAATCCAGTAATTTTTATGGATGAGCGTTCATCTGAATTGACAAAATATGCTGCCAATTCATTTTTAGCTACTAAAATCACTTTTATGAATGAGGTTGCCAACCTTTGTGAATTGGTAGGTGCTGATGTGGATATGGTGCGAAAAGGAATTGGAGCAGATGCCCGTATCGGTAAAAGATTTCTTTTCCCAGGCATTGGTTACGGAGGCAGCTGCTTCCCTAAAGATGTTCAGGCTTTGGCTTTATCTTCTAAAGAATATGATTATAATTTCAAAATTTTAGACGCTGTAATGGAGGTCAACGAAACTCAGAAATTGAAAATTGTTGAAAAGATGATGAAGTATTATAAGGGTGATGTTACCGGAAAGAAATTTGCTTTATGGGGTTTAGCTTTTAAACCAGAAACAGATGACATTAGAGAAGCACCAGCTTTGTATATCATAGATGCGCTAACAAAAGCAGGGGCAGAAATAGTTGCTTATGATCCTGAAGCTATGGAAGGCGTAAAGAAAATGAAAGGTGATATACTTACTTTTGCAGATAATGCCTACGAAGCTTTAATTGATGCAGATGCATTGATCATTGCTACCGAATGGCAGGCCTTCAGAAACCCAGATTTTGAGTTAATGGAAAAAAACTTAAAATCAAAAGTGATTTTTGATGGCAGAAATCTTTATGATTTAAATAAAATGATTGATTTGGGTTATTATTACAACAGTATCGGACGAGCAGTCGTAAATTCTTAATCATGAAGAAAAGAGTATTAATTACAGGAGCAGCAGGTTTTTTAGGATCACATCTATGTGATCGTTTTATAAAAGAAGGATATTTTGTTATTGGAATGGATAACCTGATTACAGGTGATCTTGCAAATATAGAGCACTTATTTAAACTGGAAGATTTCGAGTTTGCACATCATGATGTTTCAAAATTTGTTCATGTTCCAGGCGAATTAGATTATATTTTACACTTTGCTTCACCAGCAAGTCCTATTGATTATTTGAAAATCCCTATTCAGACTTTAAAAGTTGGCTCATTAGGAATACATAACTTATTAGGCTTAGCAAAAGCAAAAAGTGCAAGGATTATCATTGCATCTACTTCAGAAATATACGGAGATCCGGCGGTGAATCCACAACCTGAAGAATACTGGGGAAATGTAAATACCGTTGGCCCACGTGGCGTTTATGACGAAGCAAAACGTTTTCAGGAAGCGATGACCATGGCTTACCATACTTTCCACGGACTAGAAACCAGAATTGTAAGGATTTTTAATACTTACGGTCCAAGAATGCGATTAAATGATGGTAGAGTTTTGCCAGCATTTGTTGGTCAGGCTTTAAGAGGAGAAGATTTAACCGTTTTTGGAGATGGTTCACAAACGCGTTCTTTCTGTTATGTTGATGACTTGGTGGAAGGAATTTACCGTTTGCTATTATCTGATTATTCCTCTCCGGTTAATATTGGGAACCCAGATGAGATCACCATCAGTCAGTTTGCGGAAGAAATCATTAAACTAACTGGAACAACTCAAAAGGTGATTTATAAACCGCTTCCTCAGGATGATCCTAGACAAAGAAGACCTGACATTACCAAAGCAAGAGAGATTTTGAAATGGGAGCCAAAGGTAAATAGAGCCGAAGGTTTAAAAATTACCTACGAATATTTTAAAACACTTTCTAAAGAACAATTAGAAAAAATTGATCATAAAGATTTTACAAATTTTAATAAATAATGTCTAAAAAGATTTTAGTTACTGGCGGCACAGGCTTTATAGGTTCACATACCGTTGTTGAATTATATCATGCCGGTTACACTCCCGTAATTGTAGATGACTTATCCAATTCATCGATAAAAATTTTGGATCAGATTGAGAAAATCATCAATTACAAACCCGAGTTTCATGAGTTTGATTTATGTGATGAGGCAAAAACAAAAGCATTTTTAGCTAAAAATCCGGATATCAGCGGCATCATTCATTTTGCGGCTTTTAAAGCTGTAGGAGAATCTGTTCAGAAACCTTTAGAATATTACAGGAATAACTTTTTTTCCTTGATTAATCTTCTAACTGCATATAAAGAAAATCCTATAAATTTTGTGTTTTCTTCAAGCTGCACCGTTTATGGGCAACCCGATTTTTTGCCCGTAACAGAAGAAGCCCCAATAAAGAAAGCCGAATCACCTTATGGAAATACCAAGCAGATTGCCGAAGAAATACTAAGTGAAACTGCTTCAGTAAATAAAAATTATAATATTGTTGCATTAAGATATTTTAATCCGGTTGGAGCGCATGATTCTGCATTAATTGGAGAATTACCTTTGGGCGTTCCTCAAAACCTAGTTCCTTTCATCACG
>JBDSHZ010000153.1:0-22318 GCA_039918235.1 Pelobium sp. | reverse complement strand
ACAATCAAAAATTTAGAGCATAAATTGGCAGAATTTGCCCCTGGTTTACCATTCAGTTATTTTTTCTCTGATGAGGCTTATGACAAACTTTATCAATCAAATGATAACTTTCAAAAAGTCTTCACTTGCTTATCAGCTGTCGCTATACTCATCTCCTGTTTAGGGCTTTTTGGTCTGTCCACTTTTAGTATGACACAACGGAAAAAGGAAATTGGCGTGAGAAAAGTGTTGGGCGCTAGTGTGATTGGGATTTTACAGTTGCTTTCTTTCGATTTTATCAAATTGGTTTTAGTTGCCTTAGTTATTGCAACACCAATAGCTTGGTTTGGCATGCATTATTGGCTTCAGGAATTTGCCTATCAAATTGATATTGCTTGGTGGGTCTTTGTGTTAGCAGGAATGTTGGCTATGCTCATCGCATTTATAACCATCAGTTTTCAAGCCATAAAAGCAGCGTTAGCAAATCCAATAAAAAGTTTAAGAACGGAGTAGGAATGGGAAATCAGAAGTGAGAGATCAGAAATCAGTTGTCAGAAGTGAGATAACGGGATATAAAAAACATTAATATGAAGTCAGCATTCAGCTGTCAGCAGGTAGCTGATTTCTGATAGCTGTCTTCTGATAACTATAAAAAACATTAACGAGAAGTCAGCATTCAGCTGTCAGCTGTCAGCAGGTAGCTGATTTCTGATGGCTGTCTTCTGATAACTAAAAAAAACATTAACGAGAAGTCAGCAAGTAGCTGATTGCTGATGGCTGACTTCTGATAACTATAAAACAATGATAAAAAACTATTTTAAAATCGCTTGGCGTAACCTGATTAAGCATAAATCATTTACCATTATCAATGTGGTGGGGCTTTCCGTTGCATTTGGAGTGGCTGTACTGTTAAGTATGGCAGCACTTTTTGAACTTTCTTTTGATAAATTTCATGAAAACCGAAAGGATACCTATCAGCTTTACACAAGCAGTCAACTGCCAAAAGGAGCTGAAGCTTCCACCAGTTTCCCTGTACCTTTTGCACCGGCATTAAAAGCCGAATTACCTGAGGTGAAGAATGTGACCAGATACATGCACACCGGAACTTTGGCTTTATATGATGATAAAGAAATAAATTTGGATGTAGCAAATGTGGACCCAGATTTCTTTTCCATGTTCTCTTTCCCGGTATTAAACGGAGATTCAAAAAATTTATTGAAGAGAAAATCTGATGTGGTGCTGAGCGAAAAAGCAGCAACAAAGATATTCGGAACAGCAGATGCAGTTGGTAAAACTATAAAATTGAGTATCAATAAAGAAGAACAGCCTTTTTTGGTAACCGCGGTTTTAAAAGACTTTGAAGCGCAAAGCAGCATCAAATTTGATGTGGCCATCAGGTTTGAAAACGTATCCGATTATGCCTATAATATGGATAGATGGACCGATAAAAACCATTTCGTTTATGTTCAGCTAAACCCTGCAACAACGGTTCAAAAATTTGAACGGAGTTCTAGAACGTTTATAAATCTGCACTATAAAGAAGAAATTCTTGAAGTTAAAAAAATGGGGGTTAAACCCGATGAAGATGGGCAGTTTATTCAAACCCATCTCGTTAGTTTTGAAGATGAACATTTTGCCAAATATGAAAACGGCAAGGCGGTCATCAGTAAGTTTTATCCTTATCTAATTTTAGGAATTTCCTTCGTGATCCTCTTCATTGCTTGTGTGAACTTTATCAACATGAGCATTGGTACCAGCGTGAACAGATTAAAAGAAATAGGCATGAGAAAAACCTTGGGTGCAGAAAAGCAACAGCTCTTTTTCCAATTTTGGGGAGAAAGCCTATTGGTTTTTACCGGAGCCATTATATTAGGATTGGTGATGAGCGCCTCCTTACTAAATCAGTTTAAAACGCTATTTAACACGCAAGCATCTTTTGAATCGGTATTTACGCCGGGTATAATCATCCTTTTTTTAGTAGGCTTCTTCATCATCACCTTTATTGCGGGCGGTTATCCTTCGCTACTTTTAAGTAAGCTAGGAACACTGCAATCCCTAAAAGGGAAAATGGATATTTCTGGTAAAAACAGGTTAAGAAATGTGCTGATTGTAGTTCAATTTTCTATCGCCATTTTATTGATCAGCAGTACGCTAATTTTATGGAGTCAGCTACAGTTTATGAGGAATAAAAACTTGGGTTTCAATAAAACAGAAGTTTTTTCATTTCCGTTAAATGGGAAAAAAGACAATCATTTGGCTGTTCAGCTACTGAGAAATGAGTTACAGGGAAATCCTGATATAGAAAGCATCACTGCTTCTGACAATGCCTTAGGGAGAGGAAAAGATGGCAGTAGTTATAGCAGTGTTTTGGGTTTTGATTATCAGGGTAGAACTATACGTACAAACATGTTAATTATAGATTATGATTACCTAAAAACCCTTGATCTAAAATTAGTGAAAGGAAGAACATTTAATAAAAGCTTTGGCAGTGATAGTTTAGGAGTGGTGATTAACGAAACCATGGCCAAACAATTAGAGGAGAAAAATCCCTTAAATGCTTCCTTCCTATTGGATGATTCTGTAAAATATCAGGTAATTGGTGTAGTTAAAGATTATAATTTCCAAGGTTTGAATAAGGAGATTGAACCCATCACCTTTTTTATGAAAAGTAATGAGGATTTTTATTATGCCTATATAAAGGCAAAACCTGGGCATTTATCCGCAGCTTTTGAATCGGCAGAAAAAGCCTGGAAAAAAATTGAGCCCAATGCAGAGTTTCTGGGTTCTTTCTTGGATGAGAACATTGACAGGACATTCAAAAAAGAACGGGTGATGACCACCATTATCACTAGCGGAGCATCAATCGCTATTGCCTTATGTTGCATAGGCTTATTTGCGCTATCCTTATTGGTAGTTGGGCACAGAACCAAAGAAATTGGCGTAAGAAAAGTAGTGGGTGCCAGCGTTTCTTCCATCACCCTCTTATTAAGTAAAGATTTTATGAAACTGGTGCTCATTTCTTTAGTCATTGCCACTCCAATTTCTTGGTGGATGATGAGCAAATGGTTGGACGATTATGTTTATCGAATAGACTTAAGTCCTTTGTTTTTCATCATTGCAGGAATGTTGGCCATTTTTATTGCGTTCATCACCATCAGCTTTCAAACCATTAAGGCCGCATTGGCCAATCCGATTAAAAGTTTAAGAACGGAGTAGAAATAGAAGCCAGAAATGAGAAAAGAGAAGTCGGAGGTCGGAAATCAGAAATCAGATATGAGAAAATAGAAATAGGCTATAAGAAGTCGGAAAACAGAAAACAGAATAGAGATTTAATTTGATCCGGTTTACAAGCCTGATTTCTGACTTCCGTTATCTGATAGCTCAATACTAAAAAAATGATCAAAAACTATTTTAAAATCGCTTGGCGAAATTTGGTAAACAGAAAGTTTTACGCGTTCATCAATATTTTTGGTTTGGCTTTGGGAATCACGAGCGCTGTTATGCTGTATCTATTTATCAGCTTCCATTTAAGTTTTGATACTTATCATAAAAACGCATCCAAAACTTATCGCGTAGTGAATGAACTATTCTTTGATAAAGTACTGTATGAAAAAGGAGCTTCCATTGGGATGTATGAGGCGCTATCTTCTGATGTAGCAACCATTAAAGATGCCAATGTGATGCTGAGTGATTACACTTTTACAGTGACAGTTAATGATGGTTTAAATAAGGATAAAAGATTTAAAGAGACCAAAAATGTTGCATTGGTCTCTCCTGATTGGTTTAAGATGTTTGATTATCAATGGTTGTCAGGAAACCCTGAAGTTATTGATAACCCAAACGTTGCTGTCATCACGCAAAGTCAAGCCCGTAAATATTTTGGGGATGAAAATCCAATAGGTAAAACCCTGATTTTCGAAAATACGCAACCCGTAAAAGTGGTAGGATTATTAAGTGATGCTCCAGCCAATTCCGACTTGAAATCTGGCATATTTCTTTCTTTATCCTCCCTAAAAAACATCCAACCAGATATATGGGCCGGCTTTTATAAAGATTGGGGATGGACAAATTCCACTACTTCTCTTTACCTCACTTTAAATGATCAAAAATCAAAAGCGCAGGTAGAAACTACCATTGCTAATATGGCAAAAGTAAGGCTAGGTGAAGGTGCCAAATATTATCATTTTTCACTCCAACCCCTGTCAGATGTTCATTTTGATAGCAAATATGGTGGAGAGGTTCAGAAATCATTATTACTTACCCTTGGTTTAATTGGCGTCTTGATTTTAATTATCGCCAGCATTAATTACATAAATATCTCTATTGCTCAACAAGCCAAACGAATGGTGGAGATAGGTACCAGAAAAGTTTTAGGCGGAACAGCAGGTCAACTTTTTACGCAGTTTATGGTAGAAACTATATTGACCATTATGTTGGCATTTTTGCTGAGCATAGTTTTCATCATACTGCTGTTACCATTAGCCAATCAAATTTTATTTTCTCAGCAACCTATTGGGGTAGTTTCCTATCAAGAGGTCATTCTATTTCTTTCATTCATGCTATTCGCATTGATTCTGGCTTCAGGCATTTATCCTGCTTTTGTTTTAAGTAGAATACAAATTTTTACTGCTTTAAAAAATAAAGTTGGGACCTGGAAAGCAGGTTTGGTAAGAAAATCACTGATTGTCTTTCAAAATACTGTAGCATATTTATTAATCATCTGCACTTTCATCATTGTACTGCAAGTTAATTATCTAAAGCATACAGATTTGGGTTTTAACCGAGATGCGGTGGTGATGGTTCCCATTCCAGATACCACCCAGCAAAAAGAGAATTTTCTAAAGGATAAATTGGCAGCAATACCTCAAGTCACTTCTTCATCTTTTTGCTACGCAGCACCTTCCTCCAGAAATGATAGAGGAGGTTCTTTCAAATATGATCAAAGAGATTGGGAGAAATGGGTGGGCCGTTCAGCAGTTGGAGATTCCGCATATGTAAAAACCTTTGGACTTCAACTCATTGCAGGGAGAAATTTAAAAGGGGATACATCATCAAGAGAATATTTGGTAAACGAAACCTTAATTCACAAGTTGGGTATAAAAAATCCCAACGAAGTGATTGGAAAACCTTTAGCTGCCGGCGAGTTTGACGATGTGATGGGAACCATTGTTGGAGTGGTAAAAGATTTTAACACCAAATCTTTAGAAGTGCCTATCGAACCTTCAGTCATTGTAAATATGCCGGATCGGTTTTCTAATATCGGTGTTAAATTAAATGGCGCTGATTTACAAAAATCTATGCATAGCATTCAAAAAGCATGGGAAACAACCTATCCTGACCAAGTATTTGAATATCAATTTTTAGATGACCAGATTGCGGCCTTATATCAAAAGCAGGATTTACAACAGAAAATTACTTGGGTTGCTGCATCCATAGCCATTATCATCAGCTGTTTAGGTTTATTAGGTTTAGTTTCTCTGATGATTTTACAACGCACCAAAGAGATTGGTGTCCGTAAAGTTTTAGGTGCTTCAGTTGCTGTTATTTTACAACTATTATCCACTTCATTTTTAAGGTTAATTTTTATTTCCTTGTTAATTGCGGCTCCACTTTCCTATTGGCTCATGAACAATTGGCTACAGAATTTTTCCTATAGGATTGAGATCAGCTGGTGGATTTTTGCGGTGGCTGGTATGCTTTCTATACTAATTGCTTTTCTAACCATTAGCTTTCAAACCATAAAAGCCGCATTGGCAAATCCTATTAAAAGTTTAAGAATGGAGTAGAATCGATTTGAAGATGAAATAATTTGATGATTTGAAAATACTATTGCAACATTAAAAATTATGATAAAAAACTATTTAAAATAGAATAAAGAGCGCAAACCAGCAGGTAGCTGATAGCTATTTTTCAAACATCCAATAAAAAACAATTATGCTATTACAACTAAAGAATATTTTTAAATGGGTCACGGTAGGTGGCAACCGGGTTTTTCTGTTGAAAGACATTAACCTGAATGTAGAAGAAGGGGAGTTTATCTCTATCATGGGGCCATCAGGTTCAGGAAAGTCAACGTTGTTGCACATCTTGGGAATGCTGGATAATTTTGATGAAGGAGAATACCATTTCTTACATGAAAATATCAATAAACTGAAAGAGAAACAAAGAACGCAACTGTATAAACAGTACATCGGCTTTGTGTTTCAGGCTTACCACTTGATAGATGAGCTGACGGTTTATGAAAACATTGAAACGCCTTTGTTGTATCAGGATGTAAAAAGTAGCGAACGTAAAGCCATGGTAGCCGATATGTTAGACCGTTTTAACATTGTAGGGAAAAAGGATTTGTTTCCTTCTCAACTAAGCGGTGGACAGCAACAGATTGTAGGCATAGCCAGGGCATTGATTACCAAACCAAAAATGATTTTGGCAGATGAACCTACCGGAAACCTGAACAGCAAGCAAGGGGAAGAGATTATGGAAATGTTCAAAAAATTGAATGAGGAAGGGGTAACCGTAATTCAAGTCACGCACTCAGAAAAAAATGCGGAATATGGTTCAAGAATCATCAATTTAATGGATGGGAGAGTAGAATTGAGCTAATCATTATAATGTTTTTGCATCTTTCAACATTTTAAGCTCGGCAACAATAATGTAGCTTACCACTACTAAAAATGCCCAAGAGCTTATTTTTTGATAGTTCACCATGGCCCAAGCGCCATGTTGATAAGCGTACTTCCATGCGCCTAAAAGTGTAGCCATATTTTCGGCCAGCCAGATGAAAAAACCGATCAATAGAAAAGAAATAGTAACCGGCATCTGGTAAGGCTTTCGCCTGACATGAAAAATTACTTTTGCTTTTCTGAAGAGGATAAGAATCACTATTCCTATGTAATACCTCACATCTATGATAAAATGATTGGAAAAAAAATTGAGGTAAATAAAAGCACCAGTAATCCTTACCCACCAATGCTGTGGCCAGTAAATCATTTGCAGATCAAACCTGCGCCATGCCTGACACATATAGCTTGCTACGCTGGCGTACATAAAGCCACTGTAAAGTGGAACACCAAAAAACTTGGCGTAAGCAAATTCGGGATATGACCAAGAACCGTAATGAACCTTGAAAAGTTCCATGGCTAAACCTAATAAATGGAAAATGCAGATGACAAATACTTCATCTTTAGTTTCAATCTTGGAGAAATACATCGCCAGCTGAATAATTAAGCAGGCAATGAGCATAAAATCATATCGGGGAATAGTAGCAGCAAAGAAATGTGAAATGGCCAACATGGCAAAAACCAATGCTGGAAACAGACAGGACAATGCCTGCTGATAACCAAAAATGATCAAATCCCTAAAGCTTAATTTCAACATTAGCTGATGTCTAAATTTCTGATCTGCTCTTTATAGTCAGATGGCAAAATCAAATTTCTGAATGGAGTATGTATTTTTATTTTTTTAAAGATTTTATAGCTAGCTAAAATTGGTATTAACCATTTTGCCTTTCCTAAATGGAGTAGTTTTTTAGCACTTTCGGGTACAACTAACAATTGAGCCTGTTTCAATAATTCAAATCTTAAAAAGCCTAAATGTTTGCGATATTGTTGGTAAAGATCAATTGTGAAATGACTTGAAATTAAATTGTTCTGTAAATGATCTTCCCTCATGATTAACCATTCCTGATGGTTTTGAGGCAGACCGTTAATTCCCATTCTTTTCCCAACCCTGAAAAAGACATCAAATACTTCTTCTTTTTCTGTCACACTCAATTGCCTTTCTAATACTTCAAAAGAACGGATGGAATAATCTATCAGCATAAAAAGTACGTCACGGTAAGCCCAATCTGGAATTTGTGCCCCTCTTTTTGCTTCCACACCTTGGTGGATTTTAGTAATCACATCTATGGATTTATTAGCTTCTTCCAACTCAGAAAAAACAATTAATCGGGCATAAGCCACAGTTGAAAATAACCGACCTAGTGGATCAGCAGGAAGTTTTCCGGTGAAATATAGCCAGTCAACCGCTTTATTTATGGCAAACTCAGCAGAAGCGCCTGCAAAAATAAAAAGAATCGTATCTCCGCTTCCCCAAATTTCCCTTACTATCGACCCTTTTTTAACAAAATATTCCATTAGGTTTTATTGATTTTGAGATAGGCAGGTTTATTTCTAATTCCGATTTCAACTAATAAAACAATTGCAATTCCTAAAGAGTACATCAAAATATCCATCCAAGCAAAAGAGTTACCAATGATGATGTTTGCCAGCTTGGAATCGTCTAAACCTAATAGATGAACGATTTGAAAATACTGTAAGGTTTCTATTAAATAGGAGAATAAAAGAACTGCAATTGCAGGAATAAATACACCAGTTTGGATCACACTTTTAACCATGCAATACAACAAAATTACCACCAATAAATCCCCTATAAATGGCCGGATAATATCGTCGTGGGCATATATAGCAATGAGTACTTCTACACAAAAAAGAAAAATACTTGCAATAAAATAACCGATGTTAAATCTCCACATGAATAAATGTAAATGAATGAATTAAGCCTATGAAATAGATGCAATCCATAATCATTTTAATGAGATAGTAGCTCATCAACTGAATTATAGATTACAATCCTCGCAATATTGTAGATGATCCTGAAAACGACATGACAGCGCATTCATATCGTTTTCATGACCAGCCTTTATTCTTTGCTTTTTTATCTTTAGTTTACCTATACCGTAGTCTCAATACTCAATTCTTTCTTCTGCTTATCATCTATAGTTGATGGGGAATCAATCATCACGTCGCGACCCGAGTTGTTCTTCGGGAAAGCGATCACGTCTCTAATGCTGTCTAAACCAGCAAGAATAGAAACCAAACGATCAAAACCGAAAGCGATACCGCCATGCGGAGGTGCGCCATATTCAAACGCCTCTAACAAGAAACCGAATTGTTTTTGGGCTTCTTCCGGAGTAAATCCTAAATGTTTAAACATGATAGATTGCAGTTTTCTATCATGAATACGGATAGAACCGCCACCAATCTCTGTTCCATTGATCACCAAATCATAAGCGTTGGCTCTTACATTTCCTGGATCAGTATCTAACATTGCAATATCCTCTGGTTTTGGAGAGGTGAAAGGATGGTGCATGGCGTGGTAACGCTCTGTTTCCTCATCCCATTCCAATAAAGGAAAATCAATCACCCAAAGTGGCGCAAATGTATTTTTATCACGTAAGCCTAAACGGTTGCCCATCTCTAAACGCAATTCGTTCAGTTGTTTACGAGCTTTGTCTTTCCCTCCGGCTAAAACCAACACTAAATCGCCAGGTTCTGTGGCAAAAGCTATCGACCATTTTTTTAATTGCTCCTCATCATAGAATTTATCTACAGAAGATTTTAAAGTTCCATCTTCATTGTGACGCATGTAGATTAAGCCTGTAGCACCAATCTGCGGACGTTTCATATAATCTGTCAGCTCATCTAATTGCTTGCGGGTGTAGGAGGCAGCACCTTTAGCATTAATACCTACCACAAATTCAGCATTATCAAAAACAGGGAAACCAAAACCTTTCACCAAATCTTCTCCATCTCCTTCGGAGAGGGTTGGGGTGAGGCTCACAAACTCCATCCCGAAACGGATATCAGGTTTATCAGAACCGTACAAACGCATGGCATCAGCGTAATGCATTCTTGGGAAATCTTCAAACTCAATTCCTTTCACATTTTTAAACATGTGGCGGGTTAAGCCTTCAAACATATTCAATATATCTTCCTGCTCAATAAAAGCCATCTCACAGTCAATCTGGGTAAATTCAGGCTGACGGTCGGCTCTTAAATCTTCATCTCTAAAACATTTTACAATCTGGAAATAACGGTCGAAACCAGAAACCATTAACAATTGCTTAAAAGTTTGTGGCGACTGTGGCAAAGCATAAAACTCACCCGGATTCATACGACTAGGCACCACAAAATCTCTCGCTCCTTCTGGCGTAGATTTGATTAAAACCGGAGTTTCCACTTCTAAAAATCCTTCAGCATCCAAATATTTTCGGATTTCCTGTGCCATTTTATGGCGTAAAATCAGGTTGTTACGAACCGGATTACGGCGTAAATCCAAGTAACGGTATTTCATACGCAACTCATCGCCACCGTCCGTTTCATCTTCAATCATAAACGGAGGCAGTTTCGCCACGTTCAAAATTTCCAAATCCGTAACTTTAATTTCAATCTCCCCAGTCGGGATTTTTAGGTTCTTATTAGACCGTTCCAACACCGTACCGGTCACTTTTATCACAAACTCACGACCTAAGTCCTTCACTTTTGTACGCAAATCATCTGCATCATCGGTATTTACTACCAACTGTGTAAGCCCGTAACGGTCTCTCACATCAATAAAAGTAGTTCCTCCTAAATCACGCGATTTTTGTACCCAACCGCTTAATATCACTTCCTGACCTAAATTTGAAAGGTTCAATTCCCCACAAGTGTGTGTTCTGTGCATTGTATTGTATATTACTTTCTATTACCTATTTGTAATAAATGCGAATATAAGTTTAAATATATTTTTAGTGAATTTTTATTAGGAGGAATTGAAAAGGATATGTTTTTGGCAAAGCAAGGTTTGGTTCTTCGTGGGTTCCGATAGTCCCGTCTTCCGCTAATACTGCTCGAGGCCTTAGGTGCAGTGGCCAATATCCGCTTCACCCGGTTTTGGAACAAAAAGTAATTAGAGAAATAAATAAGTGTTTTCATTAAATTTAAAATATGGTTGGCTATAAATACAGAGGAATGGTTTTTTTTGAAAGAGATTTAGAGACTTTATTAAGAAATGAAATATATGCCTCTCTTTTCAAAGATTTAAACGATCCTTATGAATCAGTTTTTGAGGAAGAGATAACTTTGCTATTGAATTATTTTAATAAAAAATTTAAAATAAGCTCTTCAGATGTAGAAAAGAGTTTCAAACAGATATTGGATTTTAAAATTAAACTAGGTATCTATTCGCTTTCATTGACTTATTCACAAGAATTGATGTGGTCTCATTATTCCTCTTCATATAAAGGCTATTGCATTGAATATAATATAGAAAAATTAAAAGAAAAATATTTATTGCTAAAAACTTTAAATCAGCAGAAGATTAATTATAAAAATAAACCACCATCAATAGCATTTCACGATATAAAGACGCCGTCTCTTCTAGAAAAGCTTTTTGGAACAAAATCATTGGCATGGGAAGATGAAAAGGAAATAAGATTAATATTTGATGATTCAAATTCGAAAAGCTATCATCCAAGTGCGCTAAAAAGTATTTGTTTTGGCTCGAGGATGGAGGAAAATAATAGAATAAAACTGATTGATAGTTTAAAAGATAGGGATGTTATATTTTATGAAATCTTTAGATGTAATGATTCGTTTAGACTAGAAAGAAGAATAGTTCATGAAAATAAAAGATTAATTATAAATACGATAGATATTAAATCATTTAAAATATTAAAAGAATTACATCATCCCTTAATTGAAAACTTTTATGTTTTATACAAAAAAGATAAAAAGAATGAACTTCTTTTAAATGAATTCTTTACAGGTTTTAAGGAAAATTTCTCAACAAAGGATTGTAATATTTACCTTTTTGATAGTGAAATAGTCTCATCACTATTAGGTAAATATAATCTTACAAACGAAGAATATGTAACGTACGCTAATCATTTTATTGCTGAATATAATTATCAGATACCAAATGAAGTTAGTTTATACCCTTTTAAAGATCAAAGATATTATGATTGCGGAGGTAAATAACTTTCAAAAGTTTTAAATTAAAACTAATATTTATTTTAGAAAGCTTTTCCTATAAACAATAATATTATTCCAAATCAGAATATTAAGAATAATCATTAAATTTGATTATGGACTTACAAGCTCAAAAAATAGAATTGGCTAAAATGCTTTTGGAAACAGAAGACACTTCTTTGTTGGAAGAGATTAAAGCTTTATTTGTTAAGCATGAAAAAGATTTTTGGGAAGAACTCCCTAACCATGTGCAAAGTGGAATTAAAAGAAGTCAACTTCAAGCAAAAGAAGAAGTTTTAATTCCACATGAAGAGGTGATGAAAAAATACGATAAGTATTTATGAGTTTAGCTATTTTCTGGACTAAAGAAGCTAAAGAAACCTTTGATGCCACTTTGAATTTTATAGAATCTAAATGGGGAGAAAAGGAAGTAAAGAAATTTCTTCAAAGATCACAAAATACAATTCTAAATATTTCTAAATACCCTTACCTATTTAAAGCTTCTGAAATAGAAGTGAATGTTCGTAAAGGACTTATTTCCAAACAAATTTCTGTATTTTATTTAATTGAGGATGATAGAATTGTAATTCTATACTTTTGGGATAATAGACAGGAACCTATATTATAAAATCCCTAAATCATTCTTGCATTATTATTAGATTTCTCCGAGGAATTTACCTTTAGCCTTCTAGCTATTTACTATAATCTGAAAGTACCTAAACTACAAAACTGCTCATGAAAACCTCAATGAGTAAATATCCAACCTAGGGTAAGACTTATAATTTATATAAAGTAATTTCTTAAGCCTTAGTAACCGTATAAATACATAATTCCTTTTTTCTTCCTTTTAGCGGAACCTCACCTTGAGATTCAAATTTATAACGTTGGGTGTTGGTTATAAAATCTTTTAAATCTTGAGAAATGATCAAGTCGGAATTTAAGCTGTTGCACTTTTCCTGAATTCTTGCGGTAACATTTAAGGTATCTCCATGAAAAGCAATTTCTCTTTTCACGTCACCCACCTCAACTGCAGTTACCAAGCCATAGTGCAAACCGGCTTTAAACTCTGGCAAAACCCCATGCTTCTTCAAATAGTATTTTTCTCTTTTCAAAAAATCATCCTTGCAGGCAAAGTAAAAATCAATACAAACACAAGCATCATCCAATCCTTTTGTGGGCCAACTCAATACTACTTCATCACCAACATATTGGTAAATCTCCGCACCATATTGCACTGATAGGTAATTGATTTTTAAAAAACAATCTCTAATAAGTTTGCTGTATTTAACATGTCCCAATTTTTCTGCATGGGTGGTAGAAGATTTTAAATCTAAGAAAATGAAAATTCTTTCCTCTTCTTTTGGATTGGCATAACGCCCCAATAAAAGCGGAATTAATACTCCCGGACCAAATTTGGTGTTTACCTGAATGATGAAACTGATTAGGATACTCATGAAAAACACGTAGATGAGCGTCATCTTGAAATAAAAGTTCCATGCTTTCTCTGGCAAATGGAAATTGGAATCAGCAAAATATTTTGGCAACAAGAATCTTTGCCATATAATTTCCTTCAAAAAAATAAACATCAGTACCATTACCAAAAAGTAAAAGATACTTTTGAGCAAAATCAAGATTCCTGTAGATTTTCCTTTGAACCATTTCCGGTAAAAAAAGAAATCTGAAAACCCTAAAATCAAACCATAAAAAAAGCCCATGAACAGTGATATCAGCACAATGGGCTTAATTGAACTTGGGACTTTTACATCATATATCACGCTAAAACCTAAAGAAGCAAAATGAAGGATGAAGCTTAACATTAAAAAAGCAAGAATCCAGAAATTAATTTGAATCAATATTGCACTAATTAAAGGATGCCTAAAGGCATATTTCCTAGCATTAGCAGTATAATTGATTTTAAATCTCATTTTTTATCTAAACAGATTGTTGATGATGCATTACTAATTGTTTCATTTCGATATTAAATTCATGAACAGCCTATAAGCACCTGGGATTCCTGCTGGCAGTTCCCTAAAGAAAACCAAACCGGAATACACAAATTTTCCTTTTCCGTAATTAGCAATTAATAATGAACCGTCTGATGTTTTTTCACCAGTATCTTTCATCCTTAAAGGCTGCTCATAATTACTGTCAGCATCAGTAGCAAAATAGATGCCCCTTTCCTGAATCCAGTGATCAAAATCCTGACTGGTAATTTTATTGGGATAGTTTAAAGCCTTGCTTTCTGGTTTTATAAATTCAATGTTGGCATCTTCCTCCGTCACCCGGTCTCTACTGATGGTGAACGGATAAGGACCAATCTGATCTATCATCAAAGGGCGGTTAACGTTGTATTGCACCAAATAAACACCTCCATCTTCCACATATTTCATCAGCTTTGGCTGCTCAAATTTGATCCTATCATTTACATTATAAGCCCTTACGCCGGCAATAATTGCATCGTATTTTGATAAATCGCCGTTCATAATTTCATTTTCAGAAAGTATGGTGACATTTAAGCCTACTTCTTTTAACATCTCCGGTACTAAATCACCTGCACCCATTAAATAACCAATATTTTTGGCGGTGGTTTTTAAATCAAGTTTTACCAATTTAGCTTCCGCAGATGGGAAATAAGTAATGGTAGGGATATGTTGGTAATCAATCACCTTTATACCCTTAGAAAAAGTCTCTCCACCAATTAAAATATTAGCTTTCAAAGCTCCATTTTGTGCATTGGCTTGCGCCGAGATTTTGAAAATCACCGCTACTTCCTCGCCATATTTCTTTAAATCAAAATCAAATTTGGAAGGTGAGGAAATCCATCCTTTTGGAAGCGCTAAATTCAAAGTGCCTTTTGCATCATCTTTAAATGCTTTTAGTTTAAGCGTAATGTTTTTGGTTTCAGTTCCGTTAAAAATAAATGCTTTAGCATCTAAATTAACCGTAACCGGAGGTGTTATGGCTAAAGGCTGATAAATTTCTCCGCGGACCTGATCAGTATATTTATAAACGATGGCTCTTTCGTAAGGAATCTTTATTTCATTGATCTCCACAATAAAATTTAAGGTTTCGGCAGGTTCTCCTTCTGGAAAATTCAAATTACTTTGCTTCCCAATGTGGTACATTCCCACAGCATGATCCTCCTTTAACCAATAAGGCTGACTGATATTTTTACTCATCATTTCACCATCAAAACTTTTGAATTGATTGGCAACCAATATTGAACTTTTATTTAAATCTTTAATAGTTAACGAAACCTCTTTTAACTGCGTGATGGCATCAACTTTAATTTTGTAAGCGTTGCCAACTGCTTCCTGAGGTCTTTGTGCATACGCTTCAAACCATGTTCCGCTACATGCCAATATCAATTCTTTCACCTCATTTAACTTCGTCTGATAAATTGGATCAACATTTTGATTGTTAAAGCTTTGATATAAATCCAATAAAACTGGAAGGCATTTTTCTGGACTTTGAGCATCAAAAGTTAATTTTAAATTGGTAATCAACTTTTGAATTTCTGCTGTTCCTGCAAACCTGGTCCAATCCGTTTTAATGCCTTCCATTAAATCTGATTTTGGCAAGATTCCCTTCCAAGCTGAAAAATATTCCAATGCACTGCCTCGCTGTTTGCTGCTTCCAAAACCTTGACTTTTATGCATAGACCTACTTTCTGCTGCTATTTCTCCATAACTTTTTCCTAACAGAGGATTGAAAATTCCCACATCAATTTTCAGTTGATCATTAGAGGTGTTATCGTTATCACCAAAATTATAGTTATTCCATAAAATTCTTTTGGCCTGCCAAACTTTTACATCTTTTAACTGCTCGGGAAATCTTTTTGGATCTGCAGCAGCATCAAAAGCTTCTTGTGCAAGAATGGAAGAGGCGGCGTGATGACCATGTCCGGCTCTGGCGTCTGGCGGAAACCTAGTGATGATCACATCCGGCCTAAATTTCCGGATGATGTAAACCACATCTGAAAGAACAGAATCTTTATTCCATATTTTAAAAGTTTCTTCTGGCGTTTTGGAGAAACCGAAATCATTTGCTCGGGTAAAAAACTGTAAAGCGCCATCATTTCTTCTAGCCGCCAACAATTCTTGCGTCCTAATCTGCCCTAAATCTTCACTTTGTTCATTCCCTATCAAATTTTGTCCGCCATCTCCTCTGGTTAAAGCTAAATAACCGGTTTTATACCCTTTTTCCTTAGAAAGATAAGAGAGTAAACGGGTATTTTCATCATCTGGATGTGCGGCAATAAAAAGTACACTTCCGGTAACATTCAGCTTTTTTATGGACTGTAAAATTTCGGCAGTATTAAGTTGTGGAGATGTTTGTGCTTTTACTAAAGTGGAGGTAATTAAAAATCCGATTAGGAGTAACTTTGATTTCATCAGTTGTGCTTTATAAAAATTATGGACAGCAATTTAATAAAACTTAAATCAAGGATTTTTATTAGCACTAAAAAAATACAATCTGCTTATTTTTCGAAAATATCCTTTTTCAAAACAGAACGTTAAAATCCCACATAATTTTTAAATTGCAACATGCAAAAAACTCATTCATTTTTAATTCTCTTGATTACTATTTTAGGGCTCTCTGCCTGTAAATTTGATGGAGGTGCACAAAAAATTGTAGATCAATCTATTAAATTTTATGGAATGGATAAGCTGGATGGGAAGACTGTCACCTTCGATTTCAGGGAATTTCATTATACCATTAAGTTAAATGGAGGCGATTATTTTTATGAGCGCAGTTTTACCGACAGTACTTTGGGAAAGGTGAAAGATCAGCTTTCAAACCATGGTTTTGTAAGAGAAATAAATGGCTTAATTACGCCCCAAACAGAAAAAGATTCTTTAAAATACGCGGCTTCCGTAAATTCTGTGGTTTACTTTTCTTTTCTGCCTCTAAAACTAAATGACGATGCCACTCAAAAGAAATTCCTAAAAACTACCATGGTTAACGGAAAGGAATATGATCTGATTGAGGTGAGTTTCCAAAAAGATAAAGGAGGAAAAGATCACGATGATACCTACTATTTCTGGTTTGATGGTTTTGACCACAGCATGGATTATTTTGCTTACAGTAGTGGAGGGAATAGGTTTAGGGCCATCAATGGATTGGTACAATCTGGAGATTTCTTTTTTCAGAATTATAAAAACTTAGTCGCAAAAGAAGGCGTAAAAACACCTTTAATACGTTACGATAAATTATTTGAAGAGGATAAGCTCATCAAACTTTCTGATATTACTTTGGAAAATTTGAAAGTGGAGTAAGTCTATTTAGGTAACTTCTAAATTTTTATCTAAAAATCCGAGTATATCCTTTGAGATTTGTAGGTGAAATTTTTCTCTATCAAAACCTACCGGATCTGTTGAAGGGAGAAAATTTGGATTTTTCATGTTTTCTGGAAACGGACTTAAGAAAGAGAAATGACCAGCATTACTAATCTCATGATGTTCAACCAAATCTTTATTAGGAACACCATTTAAAACGATATCCGCATTCCATCTCGGCGTAACAGGATCATGTTCAGCAGTAAGCATTAAAATGGGAACAGTTAGTTTCTCTAAACCATTTAAGAACCAACCCGCACCAGGAGCTAATAGAATAATTGTTTTGATTCGGGAATCTGAAGTTACGTCGACTTTCATCCCTTCTTTTGTCCTTGGAATTCCTCCGGCTAATGCCAGAGCAGTATAGCCTCCCATAGAATGTCCTAAAACGGCTATCTTATTTTCATTTATATTTTCCTGTAGAAAACTTTTTTGAAGTAAAAAATCAATAGTTAAACTGACATGCCTTGGCCGATAAATTAAATTGTCAGAAGTATTTTCTAGCGAATTATCATTACGGTTATTTCCATAATGCTCAACAACAGCCACTATATAGCCCTTTTTTACCAAATGTGAAGTAATTGTTCTATAAAGAAGGTGTGAACCGCCATTTCCATGAGATAGTAACACTAAAGGAAACTTGCTTTCAATAATTATTGCGTCCAAACTTACATCCATAATATATGGACCAAATACAACAGGTTGTGAAGGTTTTTCTGTAGGATATTGAATTAAAACATTAAATGAAACATTGGCCAGCTCATCTATGATTTGTATTGATTTACTACCGACATAATATTCTTTTCCCATTTTATCGCTAATCCTATAATTTACAAATTTTATTCTTTAAAGAGATGAATTTACATTAGATAAAATTAAATCTCCATATATTTTTTTGCCAATGTTTCAGGCGCAACATTACAATAGGCAGTAGTTAGTGCATCCTTTAACATTTCTTCATCAACTTGATTAAGATTAATGAGTGTCCAGCCTTGTTTGCCCCATTTATTGGGAACAGGGTAGATGATCTCTGCATCAAACCTGCAAAAAGTGTATTGATCAACCTCAGAAAATTTTAGACAGGCCCTTACTTCCTTTTGATTCAGCGTAGCAAAAATCTTCTTTTTAACCCTGAATGAAGTCTTATCAAAATGAGGTTGTTCTTCTGTTTCCTCAAATGAGAGGGCAATTTTTCTAAAAGTTTCAAATGAAATCATGAGATTAAAAAAAGCTATTTTAAAAATTGCAATTGATAGGCAATTTTTACTCCCGCAGATTACAAAGAAAAGCGCAGAAGATGAAATATTGATTGCTATTTCAGCGAAAATCTATTTGATATGCGGGATATTTTATTTCCTTTTAAAAATACCAAAAAGAAAAATATAGGCAGTTTATTGTCAGATAATTATCATCAAAATAAAATAATTTTTTTTCTTAATAAAGGCTTAACTTTTAGGTAATGTCTTTTGTGGACTTTTGTAAAAGCTATGGAAACAATGGAAACTTTTTATTATGGAATTGTGGTGCTAGCATTAGTTGCTGTTGCTGCTTTTTATTTTAGTCCTTTTGAGTTAAAAATTGAAGAAGAAGAAGATTAAAAATTGCTTCGTTCAACTGCTTTCTACCATCTCAAAACAGAGGTTGCATAAAACCTACTCCCCTAAAATTACCTTAATTCCTTCTTATGTCTAAAAGAGAAATCGATATTGCAATTATATCCGATGTGCATTTAGGTACCTATGGTTGTCAGGCTAAAGAGCTTTTAAAATACCTCAAAAGTATAAAGCCAAAAATGCTGATTCTTAACGGAGACATTATTGATATCTGGCAGTTTAGTAAATCTTATTTTCCCGAGGATCATACTAAGGTGATCAGAAAAATTTTAAAATTTGTGACTGATGGCATTCCTGTGTATTACCTTACTGGTAACCATGATGAAATGTTGCGGAAGTTTGCCGATTTTAATATGGGTGGATTTCAGCTCCTCAATAAAATGATTTTAAATCTGGATGGAAAAAAGAAAGCTTGGGTTTTTCATGGAGATGTTTTTGATGTAACCATGCAACATTCAAAATGGCTGGCTAAATTAGGGGCAGTTGGTTATGATACCTTAATATTAATCAATAGCATGACCAATTGGTGTTTAGCCAAAATGGGTAAGAAAAAATATTCTTTCTCTCAAAAGATAAAAGCAAGTGTAAAAGAAGCCGTTAAATTTATCAATCAGTTTGAGCAAACTGCTGCGGAGCTGGCGATAGAAAAAGGTTATGCTTACGTAATATGCGGGCATATTCATCATCCCGAAATAAGGGAGATCACTACAGATAAAGGCTCAGTTACCTATCTCAACTCTGGAGATTGGGTAGAAAGTCTCACCGCTCTAGAGTATCACAAGAATAAATGGACTATCTTTAAATATGATCCTTTGTTATTCACAAAAGAGGATGAAGATGGTACAGAAACGGAAAATCTTAAAGATATGTTAGATGTTAAGGAACTTTTTGAGAAATTTAAACAAGAGGTAGCTTAATTTAGCATTTCAAATGAAGATACTTTACGCAATACAAGGAACGGGTAACGGGCACATCAGCCGGGCAAGAGAAATTGTACCATTATTACAGCAATACGGCGAACTAGATTTATTGGTGAGCGGTACACAGGCAGATGTTTCTTTAACTCAACCTTTGAAATATCAGTTCCACGGATTTAGCTACATTTTTGGAAAAAAAGGTGGGATAGATTATTGGAAAACTTTTAAGTCTATGAATCTTTTGCGATTTTGGAAAGATGTATTTTCATTTCCACTAAAAGATTACGATTTAATCATCAATGATTTTGAACCGGTAACCGCTTGGGCATGTAAATTAAAAAAGATCAGAAGTGTTTCATTAAGTCATCAAGCTTCTTTCTTATCTGAGAAAACCCCGCGTCCGCATAAAAGTGAAAAATATGCAGAGCTCATTTTAAAATATTATGCGCCAACTACAGATCATATAGCTTTCCATTTTAAACCTTATGATAATTTTATACATACCCCGGTCATTAGAAGTGAAATCAGGAATCTAAATCCTAAAAATCACGGTTATTACACGGTGTATTTACCAGCAATTGATGATAAAATCTTAGTAAAATATTTGCATACAGTGCCTGAGGTGAATTGGCAGGTATTTAGTAAGCATCAAAAAACACCTTATCAACACGGTAATGTGCAGGTAAAACACATAGATAATGAGCTGTTTAACAAAAGTTTAGAAAACTGCGAAGGTTTATTAACCGGAGGTGGTTTTGAAGGCCCAGCGGAAGCTTTATTTTTGGGTAAAAAAGTATTGCTGATGCCCATGAAAAATCAGTTTGAACAAGAGTGTAATGCAGAAGCAGCCCGTTTAATGGGCGTTCCGGTAATCCGCCAAATTGATAAAAAATTTACTGAATCCTTAAAAGCGTGGGTAAAAGACGAGCAAAATATAGCCGTTAATTTCCCTGACCAAACCGCAGCTATCATTGAGCAGATGATGCAGACTTATGCGGGCAACAAAATGAATTTAGCTTAAGTTTTATAGATTATCCTTATCATTGCCTAAGGAGAAATTCTTTGGCATGATTCAACAATTCAGAAATTTAAACTTCTTTAATCTATTCCTATTATTCATCCTGCTTTTCCTTTTGCGGATTGGCATTTATTTGGATCTCCCTGCCGAAGTAAATAGTGGTTTTATAGAGTTATTTTCAAGATTGCTTATTCCATATACATTAGAAGGGCTATTTTCACCTTCTGTAAATATTTCAATTGCGGCAGTAATTGTTTTTATCCAAGCGATTTTATTCAACAGAATCATTAACAATCTGAATATTCTAGGGAAAAGCACTTTTCTTCCTGCGCTGTGCTATGTGTTATTAACCAGTATTTTCAGCCCTTTTTTAGTTTTATCACCGCCTTTAATCTGTAACTTCTTTTTACTGTTTATCCTCCATAAAATCCTGACAGAAAACAGGCAACCAGATGCAGTTTCTACCATGTTTGATTTAGGGATGGTTGTTGCAATTGGCACCTTGTTTTACTTTCCGTTTGTTTTATTTGTGCTGTTCTTATGGAGTTCGCTCATTATTTTACGCCCATTTAATTGGCGGGAATGGGTAAGTGCTTTAGTTGGTTATTTAACCATTGTCTTTTTTTTAGGAGTTTATTATTTCTGGAACGGCAGATTGCTGGATTTTTATGAAATGTGGAAACCGCTATCCAATAGGTTCCCCTTTTTTATAAAAATTAAACTTTCAGACTATATTGTTTTGGTTCCGATATTTTCTGTAGTCTTATTAGGAATAATTAAAATCCGCCAAAATTTCTTTAAAAGCTATGTTTTGGTCCGCAAATCATTTCAAATTTTATTCTTTTTATTTGCCTTTGGTGCGCTTTCATTTTACCTAAAACCAGATTTCAGAATTAATCATTTCTTACTGTGTGTAATTCCAATTTCTGTTTTAATGGCTTATTATTTTACACATGCCAGTAAAAAATGGATCTATGAATCTGTTTTTATCATCACTTTAGCCTCTATAGTTTATTTTCAGTTTGTTTAAACGCCTTTTGTTTAACTTTTTTTAACAGAAAGCCACAACTTAAGCTATTAAATTTTGGTAGTTTTGTTGTCGTATATAAAATTGAAGTTTCATCCATCAAAAAAATAAGTTAAATGAAAATTGGCGTAGTGGTTTTTCCGGGTTCAAATTGTGATCAGGATTTAATCTATGTATTTCAGAAAATACTCGGACAGGAAGTTGTTCCATTATGGCATAAAGACCATGATTTACAAAATGTTGATTTTATAGCCTTGCCAGGAGGATTTTCATACGGAGATTATTTACGTTCAGGTGCCATTGCAAGATTTTCTCCAATTATGCAGGAAGTCATCAGCTTTGCGAATAAAGGTGGTTATGTAATGGGGATTTGTAACGGCTTCCAGATTTTAACTGAAGCAGGTTTATTGCCCGGCGGATTGTTGCACAATGCAACCAGAAAGTTCATCTGTAAAAATGTTCATCTAAAAGCAGTTACTCAAAATAGTTTAATCACTTCAAAGATTAAGCCTGATAGTGTTTTGAAAATTCCGATTGCACACGGTGAGGGTAATTTTTATGCTTCTGCAGAGGAGTTGAAAAAACTGAACGACAATGATCAGATTTTGTTTAGGTACTGTGATGAACAAGGAAATG
>JBDSHZ010000152.1:0-8089 GCA_039918235.1 Pelobium sp. | reverse complement strand
CTATTGGGTGATCTTACATCGGGCAAAAGTACAGCTGAGGAGTTGCATGAGTAAAAATTGGATGAATTAACAAATGAGTGTTTTATTTAATTGTTTAGCGGCTACCAAGCTAATTTCAAAAAGCCAGCATCAAAAACTTGGAACTTATGATCAATTGTCTTTAAATGCGCATTTAGTTTTGTGCAAATATTGCAAATCCTTTCAAAAGGATTTAGATTATGTGAAAATGAAACTTTCTGAAATTGACAATGAGGAAGTTTACCTTATGAATGAAAATTATAAGAAAGAATTGACTCAAAAAGTTTTGGAAGAGTTGGGGAAATAGATTATTGGTTTTTAGTTAGTTAGATTGTTAGAAGTATTAATCGCATTTCAGTAAATCAGTCTTTGCTCATCATCATTTTCCTTGTCTTTATTCTTTGCTCTTTATTCTTTATTCTCTTCCTATAAAAATCTCCACATTTAACAAGTTATCCACCTTATTTAAAGCATCGCATTAATTTAGCGAAATTAGCGCTTCATGCTAGTATCGCTTACCATAGTACGTTATCCTAAGAAATATATTCCTTTTGCTTTTTTAGCGATGGCTGTACACCGTTTGCCTTTATATTTCACCAAAGGTTGTACTTTCTGGAAATTATTGGGCTGTGGGAAAAATGGAACTTTTGACATCCATCCTGATTATCAACAATGGGGATTAATGGCAGTATGGGAAAGTGAAGAGAGTTATCTCAACTTCAAACAAAATTCTTTGATCTCCAAATGGTGGAAGGCTTTCTGTTTAGAACAATGGACCGTTTTTTTGGAACCCACCGAATCGCATGGGAAATGGAGCGGGAAAGAACCCTTCGGAAATCCAAAAATCAAAGGACATGAAGGAAGAGTAGGTGTACTAACCAGGGCAACCATCCGTCCAACAAAGTTAAAAAGCTTTTGGCAAAACGTTCCGAAAGTCGCTTCTATTATGGGGAAAGCGAAAGGGTTTATCACTTCCGTTGGAATTGGTGAAGCCCCCTTTTTTATGCAAGCTACCTTCTCCGTTTGGGAAAGTTTAGAGGACGTAAAAACCTTCGCTTATAGAGACCAAGAACATGCCGAAGTTATCAAAAAAACCCGTCAGGAAAACTGGTATAGCGAAGAGCTTTTTGCCCGTTTTAAGATCCTTAAAAGCGAGGGAACTTTAAACGGATTTGACCCATTAAAACTTTAATATTTTTTTAAGCATTTGACTTAATTTTCAAATCAACAAATCATCAAATTTTCAAATTAGTACCATGAGAATAGTTGCAGAATTACCACATCCAGATTGTAAGATTACCATCTTTTCTATGAATAATAAATTCATCATTAAGTTTGAGCAGGGAACTTTAGAGCAGACTTATAAGCTGGCAGAAATGGATATTTTAAACGGGGTAAATGGAGTGTTTGAAATTTTAGATGAAGCATTTATTTCAAGCGTTGTTGCTAGATTTGGAGAGATGAGGACAGAATTTATAGCTACTTATAACAGGTACAACTAATTATTTCAATAAACTACACAACTATTTATATAATAAATAGTTAAAATATATAAGCATTCTTTACAGAATTTAATTTGGCTCATTAATCACTTTAAAGAATGTAATCAGTTAAAATTTAAATTCAAACTGCAAGTAAAGTATATAACAAATTGACATACATCACATTAAATTATCATGCAAAATATTATTCTGAAGCCTTAAAATGCAAAACATATGATCAAAACCTTTAAAATACAGACAATAGACTCAAGTTTAAAAGAACAGCTTCAACATAAAATTGATTTTAAAACTAAGCCTATTGGTGCCTTAGGAAAGCTAGAAAATATCGCTTTACAAATGGGTTTAATCCAACAGACCTTAAGTCCTAAAATCACCGCTCCTACTTTGTTGGTTTTTGCCGGAGACCATGGAATTGTAGCGGAAGGGGTAAGTCCCTACCCTCAAGATGTGACTTGGCAAATGGTGATGAATTTTATTGCCGGAGGTGCTGCCATCAATGTGTTTGCCCGTCAAAATAATTGGAATATCCAAGTAGTAGATGCGGGGGTAAATCATGATTTTGAAACTACACTCCCACTTAAAAATCTGAAGGTAAATTATGGCACCAAAAACTTTTTGAAAGAGCCCGCTATGACCGATGATGAACTAAAAAAAGCAATAGAAAATGGGGCGCAATTGGTGAGTGAAATACAAGGTAAAGGATGCAATTGTCTTGCCTTTGGAGAGATGGGAATTGGCAACACTTCTTCGGCAGCTGTCATCATGAGTAAAGTGACTAAACTCTCTATTGAAGAGTGTGCGGGAAAAGGGACTGGACTAGATGATGCCGGACTACATCATAAGATTGAAGTTTTAAAACAAGCCATCCAAAATCATATTGCTGAAGAACCTTTAAGTGTGCTTAAAACTTTTGGAGGTTTTGAAATTGCAAGTGTGTTTGGAGCCATGTTGCAAGCCGCGGAATTAAAAATGCTGATTGTAGTAGACGGCTTTATTGTAACTGCTGCGCTTTTGTTGGCCCACAGTTTATATCCTGAAATTCTGGATTATTGTGTATTTGCCCATCAATCGGATGAAAATGGACATCGTAAAATGCTGAATTACCTTAAAGTTGAGCCTTTATTAAACTTAGGAATGAGATTAGGGGAAGGAACTGGCGCTGCATTGGCTCTACCTATTATCCAATCTTCAGTAAATTTCTTAAATGAAATGGCGAGTTTTGAATCAGCAGGGGTTTCAGAGAAAGATTGATGGGTTATGGTTGATAACCGAAAACCAATAACTGACAACCGACATCCAATAACTGATAACCGACAACTGATAACTGATAACCGACAACCGATAACTGAATAATAATGAAAAGAGAAATTAGAATATTTTATACTGCAGTGATGTTCTTCACGCGTATTCCCTGCCCTTCTTTTACAGATCATGACCCGGAATATTTAAACCGCTCTTCCAAATATTTCACTTTGGTTGGGATGCTGATTGGTGCATTATGTGGTCTATCATTTTGGCTGGCTGTGCAGGTGTTCTCCCCTACCATTTCACTTTTACTCAGTTTTGTTATCTCCTTTTTATTGACAGGTGCATTTCATGAAGATGGCTTGGCAGATGTTTGTGATGGCTTTGGTGGAGGCTGGACAAAGTTGAAGATTTTGGACATCATGAAAGATTCCAGAGTAGGTACTTTTGGATTGGTGGGTTTGGGATTAAATTTAGCACTCAAGTTTGCCACGTTGAATGAAATGCCCATAGATTTAATGATTGCCGTTTTAATCAGTGGTCACGCCATCAGTCGCTTAACATCCGTTAGCCTAATTTATACTGATGAATATGCCCGTGAGGATTTATTAAGTAAATCAAAGCCATTAGCTACAAAAATGAGTCATCAAGATTACCTGATTGCTGTGTTTTTTGGATTAGCGCCGCTTTTATTAATGAGATCATTCTTGATTTTTTTAGCAATTATTCCTTTAATCTTGGTAAAGCTTTACTTTTCTAGGTACTTCAATAAATGGATCGGCGGTTATACCGGCGACTGTTTAGGAGCAGTACAGCAAATTGCAGAAGTGGTTTATTATTTAAGTGTTCTGTTGATCTTTAGGTTTTTGGTTGCATAGAGGTCAGATATCAGAAGTCAGAAGTCAGAGGTTAGATATCAGAGGTCAGCTATCAGATGTCAGATATCAGACATCAGGAAATTTACTCTAAAAATTAGTTATTTTATTTTTTTAATATTATTCAGTAATCATCAAATCAACACATCATCAAATCTTCAAATCATCAAATCTTCAAATCTTCAAATCATCACATGAACATTTACCTTATCCGTCATTCTGCTGTTTACAACCCCAATAAGCTATGCTATGGACAGTCGGAGGTTCCTTTGGAGGAAAACTTCACTTTAGATTTTGATTGGATTCAATCGCAGTTAAATTTAGATGGGGATGCGATTTATTATTCAAGTCCGTTTAGAAGATGTAGTAAGCTGGCTTCTTTTTTAAGTGATGAGGATTTTAAAACGGACGAAAGGTTAAAAGAACTCAATTTTGGAACATGGGAAATGAAACCTTGGAAGGCTATTCCTGAAAAAGAATTAAATCCTTGGATGGAAGACTTTGTTAATTATAAGATGCCAAAGGGAGAAAATTTCAACGATCTGCAGGAACGTTCTATCGCTTTTTATGAAGAAATTATTCAGGCTGATGCTACAAATATTGTAATAGTTACCCATGCTGGTGTCATTAGAGCTCTCACTTCTTATATTCTTGATTATCCATTAGAAAATGCTTTTAACCTACAGATTGACTATAGCTCTATTACTAAAATGACTTATGATCCTCAATTTGCATTGAGCAAGCTGGCTTATGTCAATTTACATCCTCAGGCATTCAAAAAACCTATAATTAAAGAAGAAGAAGAAGAAGATTAGTCAATTACCACTAAATTCCCTTTTCCATCTTCTGTGATAATTAAATTTGCAGTTTTTGTAAACAAACCATTTTCTACCACTCCTGGGATGGCATTCATTTTTGTTTCTAGTGTGGATGGATCAGCAATTTGATCAAATTTACAGTCAACAATATAATTTCCGTTATCTGTGACTAGGGTTTTCCCGTCCTTTACTCTTAAAACTGCCTTGCAACCCAATTCCCCTAATTGCATCATCGTGATTTCTTTCCCGAATGGCGTAACTTCTACAGGTACCGCAAAACTGCCCAACACTTTTGATCCTTTGGCTTGATCAGCAATGACAATATAAAAATCGGTAACCGAAGCGATAATTTTTTCTCTCAATAAAGCGGCACCGCCACCTTTAATTAAGTTTTTATGCTCGTCAAATTCATCTGCACCATCAATCGTCAAATCAATTTTTTCAACTTTTGCAATTGGTAATAATGGAATATTCAAACTTAAAGCGAGTTCTTCTGTACTTTTTGAGGTTGGCACTCCTTGAATCTTCAGGCCGTTCTTTACCATTTCGCCAATTTTCATAATCGCGAAATAAGCGGTTGAGCCAGTACCTAAGCCTACAATCATTCCGTTTTTGATGTATTCAGTTGCTTTTTCTCCTACAATCTGTTTTGAATTCATTTTTGATGTTTTGGCTTGAAGATAACAGAGATAATGCTTAATAAAAAGAAAATTAAATTATTTTAATAAGATGTGCTTCAAATCCTCATTTTTTGTAAACTATAATTATATTTGCACTATAAAATTTATAAAATGAAAAGAACTCTAGGAATTGTAATCATGGTTATCGGTGCACTTATTTTATTATTTTCTGTTGTACTTACCCCATCCCAATCTTATAATGTATTTGACTCTAACAATGGTACTCACGCTGCTGCTCTAGAATTTTTTAGTGGATTGGCCATTGCAGGTATTGGGATCATCATCTTTGCAAATTCTATTCCTTATAAAAATCAGTCTGTAGATTAATAACAGCTAAATAATATATTTAAAGCAACTGAATGTTTTTCAGTTGCTTTTTTTTTGATAGAAAATTTTCCTGATGTTTTTTAATGAAGGGGACAGTAGATTTAACCACCAATAATCAACCTTCAATCAAATCTACGTACCAGAAACCCAAATTCTTAGGCTGCTCCTCTTCCTTCTGGAAACAGATGTCATCAGTATTTTGAGGTGCTTGAAAAGATTTGAATATTTTCTCTCCTAAACTATAAGTTATTGGTTGACTAAAAATTGGTCCCTCAAAAGCAAAAGTATGGAACTCTCCATTTTCTCCGCACACATCCACATCATTTTGCAATTGAGCAATCAGTTCTTGGTCTATTACTTTCCCAACAATATTCCCCAATCTTTCCTGCGTACAGGCAATTACTGTTTTAAAACCTAAATCTAAAAACTCTTTGATTAATTCTTGAGTGTCTCTTTTCCAAAGTGGAAAAATTCCTTTTAATCCAACTTCCGCTAATCTTTCTTCCCTATATTTTTTCAAGTCTTCCAAAAAAATATCACCAAATATGGAATGCGTAATGCCTTCAGCTTTTAATTTCTCTAAATGAAAACGCATGGTTTCGTCATAAGCAGACATGGTGGGCATTTCGGGCAAACGAATTTCATACAATGGAATACCTATAGCCTTTACTTGTTCCTGCAATAAAGCACACCTCACGCCATGCATAGATATCCTGTTTACACTATCATTAATGGAAGTTACCAAATACCTGATGTCTAATTCTGGATTTTGAAGGCAATGATAAAGTGCAAGAGAAGAATCTTTGCCCCCACTCCAATTAAATATGCAAGGTATTTTATTCATTTGCTAACAGTTTTTCAACTAATAATGGCACAGCCACGCTAGCTTTCTCTTGAATTTTAATTAAAGGATTGGGCAAGTTAACAGCCGGTATTTTAGGGTCTATTACATAAACTGGGACTTCAGGTCGGGCTAAATCCAACAAACCTGCAGCAGGATAAACCGCTAAAGAGCTTCCCACCAAAATCACGATGTCGGCTTTGGGCATTTCGTACATGGCTTTTGTAATCATGGGAACTGCCTCACCAAACCACACCACATGTGGCCGAAGTTGAGCGCCCAAATCGCACAAAGCACCCATTTTTATTTCATCACTTTCTAATTTATACAGCAAAGCAGGGTTTTTAGAAGATCTAGCATAAATGATTTCTCCATGTAAGTGCATCACCGCTTTAGAGCCAGCTCTTTCATGTAAATCGTCTATATTTTGGGTAATGATTAAGGTGTCGAATTTCTGCTCTAATTTAGCCAGGGCAAAATGAGCCGGATTTGGTTGAGCTTCCACAACCGATTTTCTCCGCTCATTATAAAAATTCTGCACCAATTCCGGATTGCGACGCCAAGCTTCTGGCGTGGCTACGTCTTCAATATTGTAGCCTTCCCATAATCCATCAGCATCTCTAAATGTATTTAATCCGCTTTCTGCGGAAATACCTGCACCTGTTAGGATAATTATTTTTTTCATTTGGTTAGAATCTTTATTCTTTGCTCTTGATTCTTTATTCATTCTTTCAAAAACAAAGGTAACCCGGAAACCATAAAAATTGCTTGAGCTGATTTTTTGGCGATGTATTGATTTGCCCATCCTTGTAAGTCGGTAAACTTCCTTCCCGATTCTGTATCCGCATGCAAGCCCATTCCTAATTCGTTAGAAATGACAATGAATGTCGCTTCTTGTTTTGCTAATTGATCCACTTCGGCCTTAATTTGTTTCAAGGCTTCTTCAATATCGTATTTGGTATCTACATAAAAATTGGTGAGCCAAAGTGTAACGCAATCCAAAACCACTACCCTATTGGTAAAATCGATTTTTGAGGGATATTTTTCTTCTTCGATGTTTTCCCAACGTTCATCCCTGTCACTTTGGTGACGCTTAATTCTTTGATCAAAATCAGCATCCCAATTTCTGGCAGTAGCTAAATAAATAGGATTTGAGGCTAAGCTTAAAGCCAATTCTTGTGCATAAGCACTTTTCCCTGAACGGGCACCTCCGGATATGTAATAAATCATTTTATTTTACAGGTTATTAACTATTCTATGAATACTGTCTTTTAAAGTTTTGGAGTTAAAGTTGATCAATAAACCTAACTTTAATTCTGATAATTTCAAGTAGGTAAGCAATTGTGCATAATGTACTGGAGCTAGGTTTTCTAAAGACTTAATTTCTATAATAACTTTATTTTCCACAATCATATCAATTCTGTAGCCCACATCCATTCTAATTTCTTTATAAATGAACGGCATTGGCACTTGCTGAGAAACCATAAGACCTGCTTCTCTTAAATCATAAGCCAACGCATTTTCATAAGCAGATTCTAATAAACCTGGACCGATATTCTTATGTAATTCTATGGCGACACCTATGATTTTATAAGAAATCTCGTTTTCAGTCATGTAATTATTATTTAAATGTTCACGCAAAGAATAATAAGAAGCGCAAAGAACGCTAAGCTAAATATAATCTCTCTTTACTCCTTTTCGAAAATCCTTTGCGCTCTTTGCGTGAAATTGTACTATTTCTTTTTTCACGCAAAGAAAATAAGAAGCGCAAAGAACGCTAAGC
>JBDSHZ010000151.1:0-27940 GCA_039918235.1 Pelobium sp. | reverse complement strand
AACCAAATGGCAATTAATTACGTCTATCAATTGAACATTAAATTGTTCATGTATAAGGTTTGACGAGGGGATTTGTCTGTAAGGGCGAATCCCTTTTTTTTGTCTCACTCAAATTCTTAATTTTATCTTTGAAAATGGATTTTAAACTTGCTTCTGATTACAGACCTACCGGAGACCAGCCTACTGCCATCAAACAGTTGGTAGAAGGAGTGCAAACTGGAGAAAATTACCAGACTTTATTAGGCGTAACCGGTTCAGGGAAAACCTTTACAATTGCTAACGTAATTCAGCAGACTCAAAAACCTACTTTAATTTTAAGTCACAATAAAACTTTAGCCGCACAACTTTACGGAGAGTTTAAACAGTTTTTTCCAGAAAATGCGGTGAACTATTTCGTTTCATATTACGATTATTATCAGCCGGAAGCTTTTTTACCGACCAGCAATACCTATATAGAAAAGGATCTGCAGATAAATGAGGAGATTGAAAAACTAAGGTTGAGAACAACCTCTGCGTTGATGTCGGGCAGGAGAGATGTGATTGTAGTTTCCTCTATTTCCTGTATTTATGGTATGGGTAATCCCGAGGATTTTTCAAACTCTGTATTTAGATTTGGAGTAGGAACAAGAATCAGCAGAAATGCTTTTTTACACCGATTGGTGGAAATTTTATACTCCAGAACTACGGCTGATTTTAAACGAGGGACTTTCCGTGTTAAAGGAGATACGGTTGATATTTATCCGGCTTATTTAGATTTGGCTTACCGCATTTCTTTTTTTGGAGATGATATTGAAGAGATGACCGTCATTGATCCAGCAAGTGGGAAAACCATTGAGAAAATGGATCAGGTGGCTGTTTTTCCAGCAAATCTTTTTGTCACCCCAAGAGATCGGTTTACTTCTGTGCTGCACCAGATTGGTGAAGACATGGTGGACCGTAAAAAGCAGTTTGAAACGGAGGGACGTTTTTTAGAAGCCAAAAGATTAGAAGAGCGCACCAATTACGATATGGAAATGATGCGTGAACTGGGTTATTGTTCTGGCATTGAAAATTATTCCAGGTATTTTGACCAAAGGAAACCGGGAGCAAGACCTTTCTGCTTATTGGATTATTTCCCAGATGACTACCTGATGGTAATTGATGAAAGCCATGCAACTGTCCCTCAGATTAGAGCCATGTACGGTGGTGACCGTTCTAGAAAATTAGCATTGGTTGAATATGGTTTCCGTTTACCGGCAGCTTTGGATAACCGACCTCTGAATTTCAACGAGTTTGAAAACTTGGCACCACAAACCATTTATGTAAGTGCAACTCCGGGAGATTATGAGCTAGAAAAAACTGAAGGTGTTTTTGTGGAGCAAGTGATTCGCCCAACAGGCTTATTAGATCCAATCATTGAAATTCGTCCGGTTGAAACACAGGTGGATGATTTATTAGATGAGATAGACAAAACCGTGAAAATGGGCGACCGTATTTTAGTCACTACGCTTACTAAAAGAATGGCGGAGGAATTGGCAAAATATATGGACCGCTTAAATATTAAAGTAAGATATATTCACTCGGAAGTAAAGACCTTAGAAAGAGTAGAAATATTAAGGGATCTAAGATTAGGCGTTTTTGACGTTTTAATTGGGATTAACTTGTTAAGAGAAGGTTTGGATTTACCCGAAGTTTCTTTAGTGGCCATTTTAGATGCCGATAAGGAAGGGTTTCTGCGTTCGGAACGTTCCTTGATCCAAACCATTGGTAGAGCAGCAAGAAATGATAGAGGACGTGTAATTATGTATGCGGATAAGATAACCGATTCAATGCGTGTGACCATTGAGGAAACCGATAGGAGGAGAGAGAAACAGGTTCAATACAATCAAGAGCATGGCATCACCCCAAGAACTGTTGGTAAAACCAGAGAAGAGATTATTGAGCAGACTTCGGTAATGGATTTTAAAGGTGGCGTACAACAGATTTATCAGGAAGATACTGCAGAAGCCACTTTAGCAGCGGATCCAATTGTACAGTATATGACCAAGCCTGAGCTAAAAAAATCTTTGGACAATACAAAAAAGGAGATGCTGACTGCGGCCAAAGAAATGAACTTTTTACTCGCTGCAAAGTTAAGGGATGAAATGTTTGCACTTGAAAAAATGATTGAAGAGAAGTTTGGGAAGTAACATTACGCAAGAATTATAGTCAAATTGCGTTAAAGAATTATATTTGCAACAATGGGATTACTGAAATTTTTAATCATCGCTATCTGCGTACTTTATATATTAAGAGCATTGGCCCGTATATTTTTGCCTTTTCTATTTAAAAAGGCAATGAGTAACATGAGCCAGAAAATGAATGACCAACAGGCCAATTATCAGCGCAATAGCCAGCAGCAGGGTAAACCCGAAGGTACCATCTCTGTTGATTTTGTACCACCTGTACCAAAGAAAAAACCTAAACTAGATAATGCAGGGGATTTTGTGGATTATGAAGAGGTGAAGAAAGCGGATTAATTACTAGTGGGCTTTTAAACCCCATCTCGTTAAAAGGAAATCCAGTGATTTTAAAAATTATTTACTTGGGATCTTAAACTAGTAAAAGTATTTTAGAAACTCTTGAAAAGTTGTTCATTCGGATAACTTAATTTACATTTGTATAGTATGAATGAAATAAAGTTGAGGACGATAACCTTGTATAAGGATTACTTTACTAATTTCTATAAAAATCAGAAAGCGAAAGTCCAAGACAAAATTTTATGGACTTTTAGAATTATAGAAACTCAACAGCAAGTTCCGACTGATTATTTAAAACACATAGAAGGGACGGATGGATTATATGAAATAAGGGTTCAGCAAGGAAGTGACATTTTTCGCGTTTTTTGTTTCTTTGATGAAGGTAAACTGGTTGTGTTAGCAAACGGATTTCAGAAAAAGACGCAAAAGACACCGAAAGCTGAAATTGAGAAGGCATTGAAAATTAAAAAGGAATATGCAACACAAAGATAATTTAAAAACACTTGACCAGTTCGTTGACGAACAATATGGAAAAAAGGGAACTGAAAAAAGAGACAAATTTGAAAAAGGCTATGAAACATTTAAGCTTGGATTTTTAATTCAGCAAGCTCGGCTTGAAAAAGGACTTACTCAGCAAGAATTGGCGGAAAAATGTGGGACTAATAAAGGATATATTTCTAAAGTTGAAAATGATCTCAAAGAGATTCGGATCTCTACATTACAGAAAATTGTGGAACTTGGGTTAGGTGGGCATTTAGAACTTTCAATAAAACTGTAAATAATTAGCTATAGTTTTTTAAACTGGAAATGGTTTCTTCGCCAAGAAACCATAATTTTTAAAATCTTCTTTCGCCACTGACATAGGGCTGTCAGTAGCCATTAGTTTCTTTGGATAAACAAATCTTAGAAACAATGGAACCCATCACAAAATTACTGCTGAAAGAATTTGAGCAAGAAGCACTCACTTCAAGGAAAATGCTGTCAATTATTCCTAACGACAAATACAGCTGGAAGCCTCACCAAAAAAGCATGGATATTAAAGGTCTGGCTACTCATTTAGCAGATATCCATTCGTGGATAGAAATGATTTTAAAAACGGACGAGCTGGATTTTGAAAATAGTATTCATCGAATAGATGAAGTCGATAATACCGTTACATTAGTTGCATTTTTCGATAAATGTGAAGAAAAGTCAACAAAAGCTTTAGAAAATGTTAAACCAGAAATTTTGGAAGAAAGCTGGATTTTAAGAAGTGGAGCTCAAATTTTTTATACCTACAACAAATATGAAGCGATACGGATGTCTTTTGGTCAATTGATTCATCACCGGGCGCAATTGGGAGTATATTTAAGATTATTGGATATTCCTATACCGGGAAGTTATGGACCAAGTGCCGATGACCAAACTTTCTAAAAGCAAAAAGCGAGAATGAAAATTCTCCCTTTTTGTTTAATTAGATGCTACATTATTGTAATACCATTTATCAATTATATTTTGGCGTTCTTTAGGGCTAAGGTTATAAAATTCCGGGTTCTTCTTAATGAATGTTTTTAAAGCATCCATCTGGTTAAACCATAATTCTGCATATTCGCCAGCATTTTTCATTCCATAGCGGTTTAAAAATGCAGCATAGCTTCTTTCGCTTTTTAATATCTTAGCCTGATTTTCTTCAATTTCCTTAACTGCTTCTTTAGAGGCAGGTAATTTGAAGTCAAACTGCTTAATTTCAAAATTCTTTTTAGCTTTTAGATAAGCCATAAAATCCTTATCCTGGTCTAGGTTATAATAGTAGTATTTCAGGTCCTTTTCTACCTTTTGAGCAAAAGTGCTGAAGCTGACAAATAAGAAGGCAAATAGCAATAGTTTTTTCATGACATCAAGATTTACACGAAACTATCTATTTTCATTTTTTAAGTCTGTTAAAAGTTTTGCACATTGTGTGGTAATTGTTTGAAAAACAGGCTCAAATAAGCTGTTATCATAATAAGGGTCAATTACATTGCGCTCTGGAATGAAAAGGCGGACTTTTGCTTTTTCCTGATCTGTACTAGCCATCATCATCACATCTTCATAATTCTGTTCGTCCATCACATAGATATGATCAAAGCTTTCAAAATCAGCTATTTTGAACTGCCTCGCTCTTTGTGAGGAAATATCAATCCCATGTTTTTTTGCCACAGCAATAGAACGGTGATCAGGGCTTTTTCCAATGTGGTAGCCAGCTGTTCCGGCAGAATCTACTTCCCAGTCTAAATCTTTAGCTGTAACCTGCTGTTGCATTATACCCTGTGCTAAGGGAGACCTACAGATATTTCCCAAACAAACCATTAATATTTTCATAGCTATTTTAATTATTGCAGGTCAGCTTTTGCTTCAATAACAATTGATGTGACAAACCGGTTTGTAGGCTTTTAAGTATCACCGTAGAATCGTTTTGCTGGGTTAGGATAAAATTCTCTATGTATTTCCCTGTTCTATAGCAAGAGCCTTCAGCTTTGTATTTGAAATCTTCATTCACAAAATTACCTTCCATTTTCAAGGTATCCTTTGCCATTTTATAATAACCTTTAGCAAATTCCAGCCAGTCTTTAGCATCGTAACATTTGCCTCCTTGTAGGTTAATAGTAGAATAGGAGTGAAGTTGGAGATAGAAAGAATCGCAGGTGAACGTTAAAAAATGTTGTTGATAGCTTACTAATTGTAATTTATTTTTAACGGTATCTTCTTCCCATTTTCCTTGCAAAGCAAGCTCGCCACTAGATTTTACTTCTTTGTTGAAACTGCAAGAAAAAATGAAGATTGATAAGATGAAAAGAAGTGAATACTTCATATGATTGATGAGAAAATTTAAGCTAATAAAATATCTGCAGGTATCCCAAGTTTTTGATGAAGAACCTTAGCAATACGTAATGTTAAGGGTTTTCTTCCGCTCAACAATGCAGATACATAACCTTTACTTCCTATCCAATCTACTAAATCTTTGTTCATTAAACCCTTCTCTTGCATTTTAATTTTTACAATTTCAATAGGATCTGGATAAGGAATTGGGTGATTTATATCCTCATATTGCTTTATTAACAATAATGCAACCTGTAATTTTTCTCCAACTCCGGTTTCCTTAGCCACTTTTAGATCAAATTGCTCATCAGCCCAATTTAATAATGCTTCGTATTCTTTATCAGTTTTAATGATTTTTAAATCCATCTTTTTTACAATTTAAATTTAGCATTGGTGACATCAATTTTGTCATATTCAACATGGTTGTCAAACCATTTTATTTGAATGGTTTTATAAGCAAATACAATGCGTATCACTAACCTAAATTGATTTCCCATAATGTTAATCACTACTCGATCATCTCCCACCAAGCTGGCGTTTGGATAAGAAGCTTTCAATTCTTGAAAACTTCCAAACTCACTTCTAAGAAACTCATAATACCATTCGAATAAAGCATTTTTTGCTTTTGGATACTTTGAGCCATAGACTAAAAGCGTTTTTCTGTTAATGATATTAAACATAGTTTACAATTAGAAAACAAATATAAGGTTTTCTATTAGAAAACTATTGTGTTTATTTCAAAGATCCAACCATATCCTCAGGTTTTACCCATTCGGTAAACTGTTCCGAAGTTAATAAGCCGGTTTCTACCGCTGCTTCACGTAAAGTTTTGTTTTCTTTATGCGCTTTCTTTGCAATTTTAGCTGCATTTTCATATCCAATATATGGATTTAAGGCAGTAACCAACATCAAAGAATTTTCTAAATGTTTCTGGATTTCTGGAAGATTTGGTTCAATTCCGGCAGCACAATTTTTAGTAAAGGAAACGCAGGCATCACCAATTAAACGGGCAGATTGCAATACGTTTGAAGCAATTACTGGTTTGAAAACATTCAGTTCAAAATGTCCGTTAGAACCACCAATAGAAACTGCAACATCATTACCCATTACCTGTGCACACACCATTGTTAAAGCTTCTGGCTGCGTTGGATTTACTTTTCCTGGCATAATAGAAGAACCCGGTTCGTTATCAGGGATGATGATCTCTCCAATTCCACATCGTGGTCCTGAGCTTAACATCCTAATGTCGTTAGCAATTTTCATTAAAGAAACGGACGTTCTTTTTAAAGCACCAGACATTTCTACCATGGCATCATGAGCGGCCAAAGCTTCAAATTTATTAGGGGCAGTTATAAAAGGTAAACCGGTTAAGGTAGCAATATGTTTAGCTACCAAAACATCATACCCTTTTGGAGTATTTAGCCCTGTGCCTACTGCTGTGCCGCCTAAAGCCAATTCTTTTACTGCTTCTAAAGCGTAATTGATAGTTTTTATGGAGTTGGTTAACTGTTGTGCATAACCAGAAAATTCCTGTCCCAAAGTTAAAGGCGTAGCATCCATAAAATGGGTACGGCCTGTTTTGGTGATGCTTGCAAAATCTTCAGATTTTTTGGTTAAAGTATCTCTCAGCAAAGTTAATCCGGGCAAAGTGATTTCTACCACTTGCTTATAAGTTGCAATGTGCATTGCAGTTGGGAAAGTATCGTTAGAAGATTGTGACTTATTCACATCATCATTTGGATGAAGTACTTTTTTGTCATCGCTTAAAGCACCACCGTTCATCACATGCGCTTTATTGGCAATCACTTCATTGGCGTTCATGTTAGACTGCGTACCAGAACCTGTTTGCCAGATGACCAATGGAAACTGATCATCTAAGTTGCCGGTTAAAATTTCATCACAGGCATTCGCAATTAAATCTTTCTTTTCTGATGATAATACACCCAGATCAAAATTAGTAATGGCTGCTGCCTTTTTTAAATAGGCGAAAGCATGTATAATTTCTTTTGGCATAGATGCCTCTGGACCAATTTTGAAATTGTTTCTTGAGCGTTCTGTTTGTGCACCCCAGAATTTATCTGCAGGAACTTTTACCTCGCCCATGGTATCATGTTCTAATCTGTATTCCATGTATTGCTTTTTTTATTTGATGCTACAAAATTAAGATTTTTTGTGGTTATGTAGGGAGGCATCGCATTAGATTAATGTTTAAAACTCTTTTGTTTTTATGGTTCGATAATTTATAATTTCATCGCTCGTTAAGATTTAAAATTGATTCATGTTGAGATACCGCTTTCCCCTTTTTGTGCTTTTTGCCTCCATTTCTTTATTCTCCTGTTCCTCAAGCCCTTCAAAGCAAAAAATAGTAGAAAAACAGCCCGATTTAAAAAGAGACAGTCTTTTATTAGTTTACAATCCGGCGAATGCGAACAAAAAACTGGATGAATATTTTAAGGATATCCATAAAAAAAGAAATTTTAACGGTAATGTATTAGTTGCGAAGGATGGAAAAATCATCTATGAAAATACTTTTGGCTGGGCAGATTATTTGCACAGAGATTCTTTAAAAATAAATTCTCAGTTTCAGCTAGCTTCCATTTCTAAAACTTTTACAGCTACAGCAATTTTAAAACTGATGGAAGAAGGCAAGTTGAGCCTAGACCAAACCATGGATCATTTTTATCCTGATTTCCCTTATAAGGGAATTACCATTAAAATGCTGTTAACGCACCGGTCTGGGTTAACAAATTATGTTTATTTCACTGACGATATCTGGAAAGATAAATATAAGGGCATGAGTAATAATGATGTGCTCCGTTTATTTGCGGAGAAAAATCCATCCCGTTATTTTGCTCCTGATAAAATTTATCATTATAATAATACCAATTACATGTTGTTGGCTTCTGTGGTAGAAAAAGTGACCGGAAAATCTTTTGCAGATTATATGGCAGAAGCAATTTTTAAACCGTTCGGATTAAAGCACACTGCCGTTTATAGCACTACAAAATATGATAAAATCCCAGTAGATGTAGTAGGGCATGATCGGGTTTGGAGAAGATCAGTCAGGCAAGATTTCTTGGATGGACCAGTTGGAGATAAGGGCGTTTATTCAACAGTGGGAGATTTATATCTTTTTGATCAGGCACTTAGGGATGATTTAATTTTAAAACGTAGCACTTTAGATTCGGCTTACATGCCCCGCAGTAAATACAAGAATGAGTACTTTAATTACGGTTATGGCTGGCATTTATACATAAATCCGATCAAAAACGAAAAAGTGGTTTATCACCCGGGATGGTGGCATGGATTCAGACACATTTATTTAAGGGATACTAAAAGAAATATTACCATCATCATTCTGAGCAATTTGGTAAACGGAAGCATTAACCAGATTGATGACGTGTATAAAATTGTGGGAATGCCTGTAGTAAGACGTGGGGTAAGCGGTGATGATGAATAATGCTTAAAGAGCAGGTTTAATCGCAATCTTTTTTAAATAAACATCAAAAAGAACGATGGCAGTTCCTATCATAATGGATACATCTGCCATGTTGAAAATTCCTGTTTGGAACAGGATAAAATCAATGTGCATAAAATCTGTTACCGAACCATGAATAATTCTGTCATATAAATTCCCGATTCCCCCTCCAATAATAAAGCAAAATCCTAAAATCAACATTCTGGAGAGGTTTGATTTACTCATCAATAAGTAGATTCCAAAGAAGATCACAAAAACGGGAAGGATAGATAAAAAAATTAATTTGACGAAATAAGGTAAGCTATTGCCCAAACTTAAAAATGCACCAGTATTCTCAACTTTAGTGAGCGTAAAATGGTTGTTTATAAATTTAACGCTTTCATTATAATTGATTTCTTGCCTAACAATGCTTTTAGAAATCTGATCACAACCTACATTGCACAATACAATGAGGAGAACAATGGAATTTCTGACAAGAGATTTTGTTTTCATAAAATACAATCAGATTTAAATAAAAGATTTGATGCAGTGTAAATTATAGCTTTTAGATTAAATTAGAAACAAAAAAGGAGACTGAAAGTCTCCTCTATATTTTAATCTTCTACCACTTCACTATTGATGGAAGGTGCTTCTTTGATTTCTTCTTTAAAATAGCGTTTCTGATAAAGTAATATCATGATCACGCCTATGGAAATAGAAGCATCGGCAACGTTAAATACAGGTCTGAAGAAAATAAATTCTTCCCCGCTCCAAATTGGGAACCAAGTTGGGAAAGTCCCTTGTAGTAAAGGGAAATAAAACATGTCAACCACTCTGCCATGGAAAATGCTGGCGTAATTATAGATGACGCCGTAAAAAACAGAATCTATAATGTTGCCTAAGGCACCTGCAAAAATTAGGGCCACATTTAAAATTAAGCCTCTATGATATTTATGCTTAATCAGGTGGTGCAAACCATAACCAATGCCAGCTACTGCCAATATTCTGAATAGTGAAAGTGCCAACTTACCGGCTTCACCCCCAAACTCCATCCCAAAAGCCATCCCATTATTTTCGGTAAAATGGATGATGGCCAAGTTTTTAATCAGATGGAATTCCTGACCAATAAACATATTGGTTTTAACCCAAGTTTTTAAAGCTTGATCAGCAACTAAGATGAATAATATTGCAATAATTGGCTTATTGTAACCCTTCATTAATACTGCTTTAGTTTTGCTTCCATGCTTAAAGTTGCATGAGGAACTGCCTTTAAGCGCTCTTTTTGAATCAACTTTCCGGTTTCTCTACAAATTCCGTAAGTTTTGTTTTCAATACGTACCAAAGCGGCTTCTAAATTTTCAATAAATTTTTTCTGACGGGCAGCTAGCTGGTTTAATTGTTCTTTCTCCAATGTTGCAGAACCGTCTTCTAAAGTTTTATAAGTACCTGCAGTGTCATCAGTGCCGTTTTTATTTGGGTTACTTAATGAACTGGTTAAATTAAGCAATTCAGCTTTAGCACTTGTTAATTTGTCAGTGATTAATTCTTTAAATTCTTGTAATTCTGTATCAGAATAACGTGTTTTTGTAGTGTTTTTTTCCATCTTTCTAATCCTTCAGTATTGAGATCATTAATTGTTTTTCTTCTATTTCAATGGTGTGCTTAGAAGATAAATCTGCGCTTAACTCCAATGAGTTAGCTAAGATTTCGGCGCAAATATATGATAAATTATTTTCCACCGCTTTTGCGATGACAGAATTATCTTCTAGTGCTATTTTTATTTTGTCTACGACTTCAAATCCAAGTTCTTTCCTTAAATTTTGAATTCTATTGATTACTTCTCGGGCAATCCCTTCTTCTTTTAATTCCTGAGAAATGGAAATGTCAAGCGCAACAGTTAACTTCCCTAAGTTGGTGACTTGCCATCCAGGAACATCTTCCGCAGAGATTTCTACATCCTCTGGAAGAATGTTGTATTTAGAATTTGCTGTTTCAACTTCTATAAAACCTTTCTCCTCAAAATCGTGGATTTGCTCATCATTGAAATCTGTGATCATATCTGCTACAGCCTTCATATCTTTTCCTAATTTTTTCCCTAAAGATTTAAAGTTAGGCTTGATTTTCTTTTTGATGATTCCAGCAGTATCAGTAATATACTCAATTTCTTTGATATTTGTTTCTGAAAGGATCAGCTCTGCTACTTTATCCACTTTGCTTTTAAAAGTTGGGTCTAAAACTGGTAATAATATCTTGCTCAAAGGCTGACGGACATTTATTCCCACTTTTTTACGCAGTGAAAGTACCATAGAAGAAATATCCTGAGCCAAAGCCATTCTTTCTTCCAACTCTTTATTTACCAAATCTGTATGGTATTCAGGGAAATCAGTTAAATGAACAGACTCAAAATCCTCCTTGTTAGTTACCGAATTTAAATCGTTGAACAACCTATCAGAGAAGAAAGGTGCAATTGGCGACATTAACTTACTGATGGTGATTAAACAGGTATATAAAGTTTGATAAGCAGATATTTTATCTTGTGAGTAATCGCCTTTCCAAAAACGGCGACGGCTTAAGCGGACAAACCAATTGCTTAAATTTTCATCTACAAAATTCTGAATGGAACGGGCAGCTTTGGTAGGTTCAAAATCGTTATAAAAACCATCAACTTCCTTAGATAATGTATTTAATAAAGAAATGATCCATTGGTCAATTTCCGGCCTTTCTGTTAATTCCATTTCTGGCTCCGCATAACTGAACTTATCAATATTTGCGTAAAGCGTAAAGAAGGCATAAGTATTATAAAGTGTACCGAAGAATTTTCTTCTCACTTCATCTAACCCTTCTACATTAAATTTCAAATTATCCCAAGGAGAAGCATTGCTGATCATGTACCAACGGGTAGCATCGGCACTGTGGGTTTCAATAGTGATGAAAGGATCAACCGCATTGCCTAAACGTTTAGACATTTTGTTGCCGTTTTTATCCAGCACCAATCCGTTAGAAATCACATTTTTAAATGCGACTCCTTTATTGTGGTTTTTCTCGTTTACCGCTTTTATTTCCTCACTGGTTTCACTCAACATGGTCGCAATGGCATGTAAAGTAAAGAACCAACCACGGGTTTGGTCAACACCCTCAGCAATAAAATCTGCAGGGTAAGCATCTTCAAAAGCTTCCTTATTTTCAAAAGGATAATGCCATTGTGCATAAGGCATGGCGCCCGAATCAAACCAAACATCAATCAGGTCTAATTCCCTAAACATTTTTTTCCCTTTAGCAGATATCAATACAATATCATCCACATAAGGGCGGTGAAGATCAAATTCTGTAATCCCTATGGATTGAACAAATTTGTTCACGTTCAATGTTTCTGTTACATCAAGTTCATCGCTTTCTAAAGCTAAAATCATTTCTGATTTTAATTCGGCAATAGAACCGATACATTTTTCTTCTGAGCCATCTTCTGTTCGCCAAATAGGTAAAGGTGTTCCCCAATACCTTGAACGGGAAAGGTTCCAATCGACCAAATTCTCTAACCAGTTACCAAAACGCCCTGTTCCGGTGCTTTCTGGTTTCCAATTGATTGTTTTATTTAGCGCTATTAATTTATCTTTTACTGCAGTGGTTTTGATGAACCAACTATCTAAAGGATAGTAGAGTAAAGGTTTGTCAGTCCTCCAGCAATGTGGGTAACTGTGCTCGTATTTTTTAACGTCAAAAGCTTTATTGTCTTCTTTTAATTTGATGGCAATCAGCACATCAGTGCCTTTGAAGTCTTTAGCTGCTCGCTCTTCGTCGCTATAATATTCTTCTTTTACATATCTGCCAGCAAAATCTGTTACTTCTGCTACAAATTTTCCTTGTTTAGTAACCAGCGGAAACTCATTTCCATTTTCATCTTTCACTAAAACGGAAGGGACACCAGCTTCGCGGGCTACTCTAAAGTCATCCGCACCAAAAATAGAAGCGGTATGCACAATTCCGGTACCATCTTCTGTGGTTACAAAATCTGCTGTAATTACCCTAAATGCATTTTTTTCTAAATCCTCATTGGTTACATAAGGCATGAGTTGGTGGTAACGCAAGCCTAAAAGCTCTTCTCCATTAAATTCAGCAGCAATTTCCCACGGAATGATTTTATCTCCACTTTTATAATCCTGAAAAGAAGCATTTTTACCTTCTGCCTTAAAGTATTTGGCAACTAATTCTTTAGCTAAAATTACACTTACCGGTAAAAAGGTATATTGATTAAAGGTTTTAACTTTAACATATGTGATTTTTTCTCCGATTGCTAAAGCACAGTTGGAGGGCAAAGTCCAAGGGGTAGTGGTCCATGCAATAATGGTGGTATCTTCTTCAGGAGTTTCAAACAGGATGTTCATCAAAGGATGCACCTGATCAGCTTTTAACCTAAATTCGGCAGTGATGGAAGTATCCTTCAGATCTCTATAAGTTCCTGGTTGATTCAACTCGTGAGAACTCAAACCTGTACCCGCAGCCGGAGAATAAGGCTGTACAGTATAACCTTTGTATAAAAAACCTTTTTGGTGAAGTTGTTTTAAAATCCACCATAAAGATTCGATGTAATCATTTTTATAGGTAATGTATGGATCGTTTAGATCAACCCAATAGCCCATTTTCTCTGTCAGGTCATTCCAAACATCTGTATAGCGCATCACCTCTTTACGGCAAGCATTATTATAATCTTCAACAGATATTTTTTTACCGATATCGTCTTTTGTGATGCCTAAAGATTTCTCAACTGCTAATTCGATGGGTAAACCATGAGTGTCCCAACCGCCTTTTCTTTTAACCTGAAAACCTTTAAGGGTTTTATACCTACAAAAAATATCCTTAATAGAACGGGCCATCACATGATGGATTCCCGGCATTCCATTTGCAGAAGGTGGTCCTTCATAAAATGTATAGGGCTTGGATGAAGGCCTGTTTTGAATACTTTTTTCGAAAATCTGATGCTCTTTCCAGCCTTCTAAAACTTCCTTGCCTATTTGTGATAAATTAAGTTGCTTATATTCTTTGTACATCAGGTATGCTCTCTCAAAATTTAAGGTTGCAAATTTAGGTAATTGTTTGAAAATTACGGTATAAATGTACCATACTATATTAATTTCCAGTCATATTATTTCAGTTTTGAATAGTAATACCTGCTATTTCTAATGATTATAGCATAGGTATTGTTTTTTTCTTCAAAATAATTTTTTGGTTAAAAATTTGCACTACCTTTATTTATAATTAATATGTTAAGAAAATCAATCCCCATATTCAGAATTGGCCTCCTCATTTTGGCCATAGGCGCCGGACTTTATTTCTATGATGAAGACTATGGTAAGTACGCTATGGGAGCCGGTCTAGTGTTGGTATCCATAGCCATGGTTTTATATATCTTTTTTATGTTTAGAAGATATGGAGAAAAGAAAAAAACAAATTAACCATTTCATAATTAGTCTTATTTCCTCTATTGTTTCTTTTAATAAGTTTAAGCCACTCATTAATTTTTAAAATCTGATCTTGAATGCAGCTGACCATAACCTTTTCATCTTGCCAAACTGCTCCTTAAAATGATTATACTTTATATAATTATTGTTTGATGTGGTTAAAACCTTTCGCTTTTAGAGGTAAATTTTACCTTAGTGGATTCATGTAAAATAATTTAGATACGATGAAGAACACAATAATAAATTTTTTGTACGGAATAATGAAACGCGATAAATTCGCCCACCTATCAGCTAAATTTTTTATTGAGAAATAACATGTTGCATAAAACAAGAGGGATTGTTTTAAAAACAACGGATTATGCCGAGAATAGCGTGGTGGCAAAAATTTTTACCAAAAAATTTGGATTACAATCCTACCTCATCAATGGTGTAAAAAAGCCAAAGGCTAAAATCAGAATGAACATGTTACAGCCTTTGCACCTTTTAGATATGGTAGTTTATCATAAACCTAATGGAGGCATTCAGCGGATTTCTGATGCAAGAAGTGAACCGATATTGCAGACCATCCCTTATGATATCATTAAAAGTTCTTTAGTGATGTTTATTAACGAGATGATTTATAAATCTTTGAAACAGGAACATGAAGATGAGCTGTTTTATGAATTTATAGAGAAAAGTATTGAACTTTTAGACCATAGCAATCATGGCGTTGCTAACTTTCATTTAATCTTCCTGTCAAAACTGACTAGGTTCTTGGGTTTTTATCCGGATATGAGTTTAGCGTCAAATTCTAAATTTTTTGATTTGAAAAACGGCATTTTTTTAAAGCATCAACCTTTACACCTTTACTTTATTGAAGAAAAAATGTTGAGTAACTGGATTGCTATCTGGCAAAGTTCTTTAGATGGTTTTGAAAATATAAGGATAGATGGTGTGACTAGGAAGTATTTACTTCAAAAATTAATTGATTATTACAGCTTACATATCGATGATTTTGGGGAAGTTAAATCTCATGCCATATTAGAAGAAGTATTAAGTTAATTACAAAAAAAGAAGCTTCTTTAAAAAGCTCCTGGATATTTTTAAATAGAAATTTTTTATCTGTAAAGCCTGACAATTTTGCCAGGCTTTTTTGTTGCTTAAAATTGAAACTTTGATGGCCTAATTGCGTAAACATTCAATAGCAAATCTGCAAAAATATTGATCACATCATTTACTAATAACTATCAAATAGATGACTCGTGTTGAAGAAAAGCCATCTCTAACTATACTTGATGGACACTATCTGTCTAGCGATTGGGATATTTTAGACTTTTTTTCTAGATCGTTCAAAAAATTAGTAAAACCTTTCTTTTTAAGCTTAATAGTCAGTTTTTTTTTACAAAATGTAAATGCTCAAGTTTGTGGTACTCCAGGATTAGATGGTCCTCAGAATGCAGAACCACCTGTCAATACTTATTTCCCCTTATCAACTACTGCCACACTCACCTCAGGAAGCAAAACAATTGTTTTGAATGCAGTGCCACCTAATGATCCCAATTTTAATTTAAGTTATGGAATAACACCTATAAAATCAGGAGACTTAATTTTGATTATTCAAATGCAAGATGCCACTTTTGATTATACCAATAGTAATTTATACGGGGCTAATTCTGCAACCAGTGGGCCAGATGGTTTAGGAGGAACTGGCTATACTAACTTAAATAGTTCAGGAAAGTTCGAGTACGTAGTGGCAATAAATGACGTTCCTATAACTGGTGGAACACTTACATTTAGAGGGGCTGGTGTAGGTTCGGGTTGCGTAAATACCTACACAAACGCTGATGCAGCAGGGCCAAGTGGGCAAAGAAGATTTCAGGTGGTTAGAGTGCCACAATATTCTAATTTAGTGTTAACTTCTAATATCACCACGCCGCCATATAATGGTAGTGTTGGAGGATTAATTGCTTTTGACGTTGCAGGGACTATGCAATTTAACGGGTTCATTGTGGATGCGTCTGAACGGGGTTTCAGAGGTGGATATGGCCCTGTTTCTGCCTCTAATGGTAATAATAGTACAGATTATGTCCTAACCTCAACCTCTACAAAGTCTGTAGGTAAAGGAGAAGGCATTGGTGGTACACCAAGATATATGTGGGATGGTTTTAATCAGGTTAACAATGGATCTGATGGTCTTCCAGGCGGATCTTATGGAAGAGGAGCTCCAGCCAATGGTGGTGGTGCTGGTAATGATCATAACGCTGGTGGTGGTGGCGGGGGTAATGGAGGTTATGGAGGTGTTGGAGGTTTGGGGTGGGAAGGTCATGTCGGACCAAACAGCTATCCAAACGGAGGCAGACCAGGCTCTCTGCTTCCAATTGATTATTCAAGATTGATTATGGGTGGAGGTGGTGGAGGTGGTGATGCCAACGATGCTACTTCTGGGGTAAAGGGTGGTGTTGGTGGTGGCATAGTAATTATCAATGTTGAGAAGATTGCAGGAGTTGGAATGATTAAAGCAAATGGTGGAGTAGGTCAGGCTGGAGCATTTTTGTTAAATCCTGATGGAGCTGGTGGTGGCGGTGCTGGCGGTTCTATATTTGTAAGGTCATTGGCGGCAAGTCCTACGGCTAATTTAACTTTAGAAGTAAAAGGAGGAAATGGTGGGAATACCAAAAACGATAACGGAAGCAATACAAATACACAGCCTCATGGTCCTGGCGGCGGCGGTGGCGGCGGTGTAATTTATACTCAGTTACCTTTTGCAACCATTAGCAGTGTGGTTACAAAAGGAAATTCAGGTATTAGCAATAACGGAGCTGGTATCCCACACGGAGCAATGAATGGTACTGATGGAAGATATAATTCTTTTATTACTTCCGATTTACCACCCCATTTACAGGGTGGAGGTTCAATTTGTTATCCTGTTCTTAAAACCACACTTACTGAGCAAAACCCTGGTGCAGCTGGGGAAAGAGTTGCAGGTACCACTGCCACTTATACCTTAACTATTGAAAATCAGCCAACAAATGGGAATGCCGGAAATGTGGAAGCTTGGTTAAATTTGCCATCTAGTTTTAAAGTTAGTGGCATTTCTTATGTATTCACAGGTGCTGCTGCAGGAACTCTTGACGCTACGCCTCATATTGGCGCTACAGGGATCATGAATTTTGGAAATTTTAATATCTCCCCAGGTGATAAAGTGACCATTACCATCATTGTGGATATCGACGGGAATGCTCCTACAGGTGTTTATCATGCCAGTGCAATGGCTACCTATCTTGACCCAACTAGAACAAATAATAGCCCTTCCAGAAAAATAACTGCCTCTCTTGATCCATTTGTTGGATATAATACTACTTATGAAAGCGGAGGTATTTCAGACGTAGCCGGATCAAACTACAACGGGGATTTAGTGGCATCAACCGCCGAAGATGTTTATATAAATGCGTTAGCCGTAACAGGGTCATGTGATGCAGTTACCGGGGGAGGATTTGAATCTTATACGCCAGGAGATTATTCTTCAATAGATAAATGGTTTCCAGTAAATTCTGGTGATGTTGTGAAAATAGTTGATCAAACAGCACTCAGGGGAGCAGTTATAAAAAATGAAGGATTAGAAAAATTTTCTTTACAGCAAACTATTATTTCTATTGAGCCCTCAACAGCTTATACATTAACATTTAATTATAGAAATTGGGATGGCTGTGCCAGTCTTGCCCCTTCAAAATCCAATATTGAAATTTTAGATGCCACTACCAATGCGGTAATTGTTGCCCAAACTGAATTTATTACCAGCAATTCTCCAGCAGTAGGTTCAGTTTCTTTCACTACGCTTTCTGGTACTACATCACTTGTTTTAAAGATAACGGATGCTGGAACAACAAGTCCTGCTTGCGGTACATTTATAGATGACATATCTATCGTGTCAAATTTAAACATTGTATACGATATCACAAATGTGACCTGTAACGGTGCGGATAATGGTAAGGCCACAATTAGCTTATTGACAGGCGCTGCTGCTCCTTATCATATTTCCTATTCTTTTAATGGAGGAAGTTATAATACACCTACTCCTATTAATCCAATCAATAATTCTGGGACACCCTTAATTTTTGATAACCTGATTCCAGGTAGCTATGAAGTAAAAATTGTAGATGCCAATGGATGTGAAAACATCGAAGATTTTGAATTTGAAGTCACCGAGCCGGACGAACTGGCCCTTGCCGCATCCTCCAAAACTGACGCAACCTGCAACGGGAGTTCGACCGGAACGGTGACGGCCGGAGTTGTAACCAACTCAGTTGGAACAGTAAGATACAGCTGGAAGAACAGCTCGGTCACAGAAGTGGGCACCACGTCCACGGTGGACAATCTTCCGGCGGGCAAATACGACTTAACGGTAACGGACGACTGCAAATCGGTAGCCAATTCGGTGACCGTGGGAGAGCCGGCATTGCTAAATCTGGCAGTTTCCTCCAAAACTGACGCAACCTGCAACGGGAGTTCGACTGGAACGGTGACGGCTGGAGTTGTAACCAACTCAGTTGGGACAGTAAGATACAGCTGGGCGAACAGCTCGGTCACAGAAGTGGGCACCACGTCCACGGTGAACAGCCTTCCGGCGGGCAAATACGATTTAACAGTAACAGACGACTGCAAATCAGTGGGCAATTCGGTGACCGTGGGAGAGCCGGCATTGCTAACGCTTTCTGAAACCCATACTAATAATGTTTGTTTCGGAGATCAGATTGGAAAAATTAATGTGAGTGTTTCCGGAGGGACTGCACCTTATACCTACCAATGGAATTCTGGTGAAAGTACAGCAGATCTGAATGATTTAGGACCGGGTGTTTACAGTTTGTTGGTGAGTGATCAAAACAATTGTAGCCAGCGTATATCAATTACCATTACGCCACTTCAGCCTTTTGTAGTTACCGAGACCATCAAACAAGTAAAATGTTTCGGAGAAAATTCTGGCAGTATAGCACTCAACTTGATTGGTGGGGCAGCTCCATATACTATAACATGGGGCAATGGCTCAACTAATTCTCAATTAGATCAACTAACTGCTGGCAATTATAGTTTTAAAGCTGTTGATGCTTACGGTTGTACCATTCAAAAAACAATTTCCATTATTCAACCAGAACTATTAAGTGCAAGTTTACAGGTTAAAAGTCCCAGTTGTAAATATACTCCAGATGGAGGGATAATTACCCTAGTTAAAGGCGGAAAAGCACCCTATAAATTCATTTGGAACGATTTTAAAAAAACCACCACTGCATCATTACTGAATGTAATTGCTGGGACATATAGGCTTACCATTGTAGACGCAAACAATTGCAGCCTTCAGCTAAGCACAGAGGTATTTCAAGGTAACTGTGCCCCAAATGCAGGAGATGATAGTTATATTACTTCAGAAGATAAGTCTATTACCATTCAAACCCCAGGGGTGGTAGTAAATGATTCGGATCCGGATGAAGATGAAATTAAAATAGACTTAGAATCTGTTAAAGATATAAATGGTGTTAAGGGAAGTGTTTCAACTAATATTACATCATTTAATACTGCGAACGGTACGGTAATTTTTAATAGCTTAGGCTCATTTACTTATATCCCAAATAAAGATTTCTTTGGTACTGAGCATTTTATTTACCAGGTTAATGATGGAGAGTTAATGTCTAATTTTGCAACTGTTACCATCGTAGTTACAGCTATTAATGACCGCCCAATTGCGGTAGATGATGCTTATAGCACTTTGGAAGATCAAGCAGTAAATGGTTCAGTAGCCATCAATGATTCAGATGCTGATTCAGATCCTTTAACTTTTACATTACTCATTCCACCTTCAAGCGGGAATTTAACTTTGAATGCTGATGGGACATTTAATTTTATCCCAGCTCAGAATTTTAACGGGAGAATAACTTTTACCTATCAGGTTTGTGACCCTTCAGGTTTATGTGCAACGGCTGTTGCCACCATTACGGTTACTCCTGTAAATGATCCACCGGTTGCTGAAGATGATAAATTTTATACCACACCCAATACAACGATCACCAAAACGGTGATCACCAATGATAAAGATGTGGATAATGACCATTTAACTTTTACAAAATTGACTAATCCTAGTCACGGAACTGTTGTTTTTTATCCAAGTGGAACTTTTACCTATACCCCAGTTCTTGGTTTTAAAGGTAAAGATACCTTTACTTATAATGCTTGTGATCCATCCGGATTGTGCGATGATGCCACGGTAACAATTATTATTCAACCCGTGGTTACCGTAAACCTTACCCCAACTTTAAAAACAATGATGGAAGGAGAGACCGTAAGCATTACTGCAGTCTTAACAGAATCGTTGGTTGAAGATGTTGAAATTACGCTAGCTTTTAACGGCTCTGCTGTTGATCAATCTGATTATGTTTTAACCGGTGATTATGTAACCATCACTATTCTAGCAGGAGAGACTGCTACCACACAAAAATTTGTAGTTACTGCCTTAAAGGATGATGTAAAGGAAGCTGATGAACAGGTTATTGCGAATATTAGTTCAACAGATACGCCAGATTTCGTACTTATAGGAACGGGATCAATGGTCACCATTACTGATTTATACCCCGTTTCACTCCCCACAGGTCCGGATGAAAATGATGATATAAACCCAGATCCTTTGGTTTCACCCAATGGAGATGGAGCAGGAAATGAAAGCTTTATCATTTACAATATCAGTAAGTATCCGGATAATGAGGTGGTGATTTTTAACCGTTGGGGAAATGAAATATACCGGATTAAAGGATATAATAATCAGGATAGATCATTTAAAGGTGTGGCCAACGCAGGTATTTTAACCAACACAAATAAGGATTTGGTAGATGGTGTTTATTACTACTTAATTTATACCACTCAAGCCAATGAGAAGAAATTAAATAAAGGATATTTGATTTTGAAGAGATAATAGTATTTGTAAAACTTGTTTTGCAGGTTAAAATTAAGACATAAAAAAACCTCATTGAAAAGTCAATGAGGTTTAAAACCGGTATTCTATAAATTTATCCTTTTATAAGCTCAGCGTTAAAAAACTCTCTGTTCATTCTGGCTATGTTGGTTACTTTAATTTCTTTAGGGCATTGTGCCTCACAAGCGTAAGTATTGGTACATCCGCCAAATCCTTCTTCATCCATTTGTAAAACCATGGCTTCTGCTCTAGCGGTACGTTCTGGCTGTCCTTGTGGCAATAAAGCATATTGGGAAATCTTTGCAGATACAAATAGCATTGCCGAAGCATTTTTACAAGCGGCAACACAAGCGCCACAACCAATACAGGTAGCAGAATTAAAAGCTTCATCTGCAATTACTTTTGGAATGGCAATTTCATTTGCATCCGGTACGCCACCAGTTCCAACAGAAACATAACCACCTGATTGTTGAATACGGTCAAAAGCAGAACGGTCAACCGTTAAATCTTTTAAAACAGGAAAGGCAGTTGCTCTCCAAGGTTCTATAACAATGGTGTCATTGTCTTTAAAACTACGCATATGCAACTGGCAAGTAGTAGTCGCTCTTTTTGGGCCATGAGGTTCCCCATTAATTACCAAAGAACACATCCCACAAATTCCTTCACGGCAGTCATGATCAAACTGAATAGGATCTTCACTTTTCTTGATCAAACCTTCGTTTACCACATCCAGCATTTCCAGAAAAGACATATCCGGAGAAACATCAGGTGCTGGATAGGTTACAAATTTACCAGGTGTAATACTGTTTTTTTGACGCCATACTTTCAACGTCAGGTTCATATGTCCACTCATTTTTTTTAGTATTAAGATACTAGTATCAAGTATCAAGATGACAAATTTTGTCTAGAGTCTTGAGACTTTTTACTTTCTACTTATTTATAACTTCTCTGTGTTAATTTAACATTTTCAAATTCCAGTTCTTCTTTGTGAAGCGTCTCCGCCATATTATCGCCTGTATATTCCCAAGCGGCAACATATGCAAACTCATCATCGTTTCTGAGTGCTTCACCTTCTGGCGTTTGGTATTCTTCTCTAAAGTGACCTCCGCAAGATTCGTTTCTGTTTAAGGCATCATCAATCATCAGTTCACCTAATTCTAAGAAATCTGCAACTCTACCTGCTTTTTCCAAAGATTGATTAACTTCTTCATTTTCACCTAAAACGATAACGTTTTTCCAGAAATCAGCTCGCAATTCGCTCACCATTGCTTTGGCTTTTATCAATCCTTCAGCAGTACGTGACATGCCACAGTATTCCCACATAATTTTACCTAAATCCCTGTGGTACTCATCTACTGTTTTTGTTCCTCTTAAAGAAAGGAATTTTGCAATCCGCTCTTCTACTTCTGCTTTAGTCCGGTCAAATTCAGGTCTTTTAGCATTAATTGGTGATGGACCAATACCTGCTAAATAATCTCCTAAAGTATAAGGAATTACAAAATAACCGTCGGCTAAACCTTGCATTAATGCAGATGCACCTAAACGATTGGCGCCGTGATCAGAGAAATTTGCTTCTCCCAAAGCATATAAACCAGGAATAGAAGTCATCAAGTTATAATCAACCCAAAGCCCGCCCATGGTATAATGTACTGCTGGGTAAATCCTCATTGGTAACTCATAAGGGTTTTCATCAGTAATCTGCTGATACATATCAAACAGGTTACCATATTTAGCGGCAACAGCTGGCTGACCTAATCTTTTAATGGCATCAGAGAAATCTAAGTAAACAGCTAAGCCTGATTTTCCAACTCCTTTACCCTCATCACACACTTCTTTAGCGTTTCTGGAAGCTACATCACGTGGCACTAGGTTACCAAAAGATGGATATTTACGCTCCAAATAATAATCTCTATCTTCTTCTTTGATATCTCTTGCCTTAATTTCTCCTTTACGAAGTCTTTCGGCAGTTTCTTTTGTTTTAGGAACCCAAACCCGGCCATCATTTCTTAAAGATTCAGACATCAGCGTAAGCTTAGACTGGTGTTCTCCAGAAACTGGGATACATGTTGGGTGAATTTGAGTGTAGCATGGGTTAGCCATGTAAGCACCTCGTTTGTGTGCTCTCCAAGCTGCAGTTACGTTAGAGCCCATTGCATTGGTAGAAAGGTAAAAAACATTACCATAACCGCCAGTACATAAAAGTACAGCATGACCAGTGTGCGTTTCTACTTCTCCAGTAACTAAATTACGGGTGATGATTCCTTGCGCTTTCCCGTCAACAGTTACCACATCCAGCATTTCTGAACGGGTGTACATTTTAACAGTCCCTAAATTAATCTGACGGTTTAAAGCTGAATAAGCACCCAAAAGTAATTGTTGTCCGGTTTGTCCCCTAGCATAAAAAGTTCTGGAAACCTGTGCTCCACCAAAAGAACGGTTGTCTAATAAACCTCCATATTCGCGGGCAAAAGGAACACCTTGAGCCACACATTGGTCAATAATATTTACTGAAACCTCTGCCAAACGGTAAACGTTGCCTTCTCTTGATCTGTAATCGCCACCTTTAACAGTGTCATAAAATAAACGATAAACAGAGTCACCATCATTTCTATAATTTTTTGCTGCATTGATCCCTCCTTGGGCGGCAATGGAGTGCGCTCTTCTTGGGCTATCCTGAAAACAAAATGCTTTAACATTGTACCCCAGCTCTGCCAAAGAAGCAGCAGCAGATGCACCTGCTAAACCTGTTCCAACTACAATAATATCATATTTTCGTTTGTTGGATGGATTTACCAGTTTCAGATTGAATTTGTGTTTGTTCCATTTTTCGGCAATTGGGCCTTCAGGAATTTTGGCATCTAACTTCATCTTGATCTATTTTTTATGTTTTAACAATTGTTAAAAAGCATTGTTTCTGACAATAATAATTTTACTTAAAAATAAAGTATAAGGGCATTGCGGCAAAGCCTAATGGGACGAGCACCGAAAACACCCAAATCCCAATAAAATTGATAAGAGGCCTGTATTTGCTATGATCCCAACCCAAAGTTTGAAAAGCACTTTGAAAGCCATGAATTAAATGGAAAGAAAGTGCGCCCATTGCCAATACATAAAATGCCACCAACCACCACTGTTGAAAAGCAAAAGCAGTTTCTTTATATAAATCTTTTGATTTTGTAATCTCTACGCCGTTATCAATGTAAGTTACATATTCATTAAATTCCGATGCTTGGATTTCCTTTGTAATGGTGGCGCCAGTATTTAAATCTGTTCTATATTCAACGTAAGGAGTTGATCCCCAATGGTACTGATACCAGAAATTACTCATGTGCACTACAATAAAAACAAATAATATGGTTCCTAGAATGCCCATGTTGCGGGAAGACCAGATACTGCCATCTTTTGGTTTTATAGCATAGCCTTGGGGGCGGGCCTTATTGTTTTTTAATGTAATAATAATTGCATAAATGGTGTGAATTAAAATTGAAGCATACAATAAGTAAGAAACTACTTTAATTGGGGTAAAATGCGTCATAAAGTGAGCATACTGGTTAAATGCCAAGCCTTCATCATCTTTAAATAACTGAAAATTACCAGTTAAGTGAACGATTAGGAAAGAACATAGAAACAAACCGGTTAAACACATCACTAGTTTTCTCCCGAGTGTTGAAGAAAAGGCTTTTGAAAAATTACTCATTTATTTGGTATTTAGAGGTTTTTTGAACTGCAAAAGTATTTATTATCAGGCGAAAAAAACGCAATACCTTATTGTAAAACAAATTTTCTATTTATTTAGAAACGTTTTAAATAATGTAATCTTAATCTCATGAAGATATATCGATTATTTTTTTGCCTGCAATGGCAAAAACCTGATCATTTGCTTTGGGATTTAAGATTGCTTTACCGGTAAATTTTCCGAATGCCGGCAGTATGGCATGATGTTCCCCAAAATAAAAACAAGGCACTGTTAATCCTTGGCGGGCTTTTCCTTTTAACCTTACTCCAGGATGGATGTGTCCTGAAATGATGTAATTTTCTTCAGGTTTTTTGGGATGGTCGTGAACCAACTTAAATATCCCTAGTAAATATTCATCAGCTACAGTAATATTTGCTTTTTCGTAAAACCTCATAGGGAGAATATCATGGTTCCCTTTTACCAAAAACATTTCTAAATGTTTGTGCATTTCTCGCCATAAAATAAACCACGCCCAATCATTGTTCATATCGCTATGGAAAAGATCTCCTAAAAAAATTAAACGATTGGGCCTGTACTGGTCAATAAGATCAGAAAGCAGGGCTAAATCTTCCTGCTCCAAGGCTTTAGGAATTGCTATTCCAGCTTTTCGGAAATGACTGCCTTTTCCAAGATGCGTATCGGAAACCAATAACGTTTGATATGCCGGAAACCAGATCGCTTTTGATGCCAGAAGCAAAAGCTCTTCTTCTTTAAATAATAATGTATGTCCTTCCGTCATCTGTTTGGCAAAAATAAAAAAGTCCTGATGGAATTTCCATCAGGACTATGAAATATAATTATTGTATTAATTATAGATTTTTTGCTTTTAGCATTTAAATAAAGATTACTTGATTGGGAAAGTTACTCTAAAACGGCTACCATCTGGAACCATCCCTTGTAATGAAACCATTTTAGCATCTTGTTTCAACGCTGCAATTACCTGATCATTGTTGTTAACTGCTTTTCCGTTAATACCAGTAATCACTGTTCCTTTAGGCATTTCATACATATCAAATACTTTACCGGGTGTCACACTGGTGACTACCACGCCTGATCCTACACCAAATTTCTTTTTACCAGCATCATTCAATGGCGCAAAGGTTGCACCTAAACTGTTGGCTACTTCGGTAACTTCTGGACCATTATTGGCTAATTTATTACCTTCATCACCTTTCAAGGTTAGGTTGAAAGTTTTCATGCTTCCATCTCTTAAAACAGTCAAACTCACTTTATCTCCCGGACGCATGGTTCCGATTTTTTCTTGCAAACTGGCAGAAGATGAAATATCATTATTGTTTAACTTCTTAATGATATCTCCTTTTTTAATTCCTACAGTTGCTGCGGCACCACCATCCAAAGTTGAATTTACGTATAAGCCGTCAATTTCTTTGGTATTCAAGGCGGTGGCATTATCTGCATTTAACTCTTGAAAAGTTACCCCAATGTAACCACGTTTTACTTCTCCGTATTTCAAGAAATCATCCATTACCTTTTTTGCCAGGTTTACAGGAATGGCAAACCCGTATCCTTCATAAGTTCCAGATTGTGAAGCAATCGCAGAGTTGATCCCTATTAATTCGCCATTCGTATTTACTAATGCACCCCCGCTGTTTCCACGGTTAATAACCGCATCTGTTTGGATAAATGATTCAATAGATGTTCTTGCTTGAATACCGTTAGGATCCTGATTATTTTCGTCGGATCCTATTATCCCAATCTGACGGGATTTCGCGCTCACAATACCTGCTGTAACGGTTGATTCTAATGTTAAAGGATAACCAACTGCCAAAACCCATTCCCCAACTTTTACATTGTCAGAGTTTCCTAATCTCACAATAGGTAAATCATTAGCATCAATTTTAATTAAGGCTAAATCCGTGTTTTTATCACGTCCAATAACTTTCGCTTGTAATACTCTTTTGTCAGATAAAATCACTTCAATTTTTTCAGCATCTTCTACCACATGGTTGTTGGTCATGATGTAGCCATCACTGGTCACAATTACACCAGATCCCTTGCCCATGGGTGCAGGCGCATTAGGGTTTGGAGTAGAACGCTGTCTTCTGCCAAAGAAATCTTCAAACATATCGTCCATAGGGTTACTTCTTCCATTTTGCGCCATGGAGCGGTTGTAGGTAGTTCTCACATGCACTACGCCAGGAGAAACCGCTGCCGCCGCCTGTGTAAAATCAATAGCACCTGTAGAAGATGTAACTTCACTTGGGTTGTTTGCGAAGTAAACTTTCTGACGCTCATCTAAACTTAAACCCGACGTTGTACTAGGTTCGATTAATTTATAAGCACCAATAGCAACAGCACCTCCCACAAATGCTGTTAAAAGTGTAATTCCTAATTTTCTCATATTACCTTTCATAATCTATATAAATTTTATTTTGACTGAATTAGTGTGTTGAATTATTGAATTCAAAAATAATACCATTAAGACGTGTAATGCAAACAGATGTTATTTAATTAGGTGTTAAAAAATGTTAAAATTTTTAACTGTTTCTAATGAAAGCAAAACTGTGTGTTTAGATAATGGATAAAACAGAAGAATTGTTTTAAGCTAAATTTTTAACGATTTTTGCAATATGCAACCTCAAAAAAGATTAAACTTTTATAAATACCAAGGCGCTGGCAACGACTTTATTATGGTAGATAACCGTGATTTAAGCCATCAGCATGAAATTCCTGAAGAGATTGCCAGGATTTGCGACCGTAGATTTGGAGTTGGCGGCGATGGCATTATGTTTCTTGAACCAGCTGAAGGTTTTGATTTTAAAATGGTTTATTATAACTCAGACGGACAGCCCAGTAGCATGTGTGGTAATGGAGGAAGGTGCATCGTTGCTTTTGCAAAGCAATTAGGTGTGGTAGAAAGCGAAACTACTTTTTTGGCAGTAGACGGGCCACATTATGCCAAAATTTCAGCTTCTGGAGATTGGGTAAGCCTGCAAATGCTTGATGTTGATGTGGTTAAAAGAGACGGGGAAGCTTATGTAATTAATACAGGCTCTCCTC
>JBDSHZ010000150.1:0-36229 GCA_039918235.1 Pelobium sp. | reverse complement strand
ACAATGATCTTCAAAACCTATGATTACGGATTGGTTTTAAACGGAATCCTTGCAGGATTGGTAGGTATTACCGCTGGTGCTGATGTGGTGACTCCAATGGAATCAATTTACATCGGATTTATCGCAGGTATTATTGTAGTTCTTGCTGTTATCCTTTTAGAAAAAATAAAATTAGATGATGTTGTTGGCGCAGTTCCTGTTCACTTATTCTGTGGTGTTTGGGGAACTTTGGCAGTTGGTATATGGGGTACAGATATGAGTTTCATTGCTCAATTAAAAGGGGTAGCCGTTTACGGTGTTGCTGCATTTACTGCTTCATTTATCCTTTTCGGGATTATGAAATACACCATGGGTATCAGGGTTTCGGCAGAAGAAGAAACCGAAGGATTAGATATTCACGAGCATGGCGTACATGCTTACACCACCTCAATGATTTCAAAATTAAAATAAATGAATTTCGGCAGGTATTGGTAATATACCTGCCGAAATTTTAAATGCTATTAACGTTAAAACAAACAATCAACTCAACCCTAAAAATTAAAATTATGAAAAAACAATTATTAACGCTAGCAGTTGCTATAACTGTAATTTTTAGTGCGCATGCACAAACAGATAGTACATCTACACCTTTAGAGATTTCTGGTTCGGTAGATGCTTATTTTAAGTATGATTTTTCTAAAGTAGCAAACGTCCCAACTAGTTTTGCTTCTGATCAGAACTCCCTATCATTAGGTATGGTGGATATCGCTTTGAAAAAATCGACAGGAAAAGCTTCATTTGTTGGAGAAGTTTCTTTTGGTCCAAGAAATGATCAATCTGTACCTACCAGTGGATTTCATATTCAAAATCTTTATGCTACTTATGCTTTTACTGATAAATTTAGTATGAGTGCTGGTTATATGGGGACTTTTCTTGGATATGAGGTAATTTCACCGGCTGTAAATTTCAATTATTCTACCTCGTACATGTTCACAAACGGACCATTTCAAAATGCAGGTATCAAAGCCAATTATGCTATTTCTGATAAAGTTGGTGTAATGGTTGGTTTATTTAACACCACTGATGCTTCTTCATTCTTTTGGAACGGCTACTCTGCAGATCCAAGTTTTGGATTGTCAAATTTTGGAGCGCAAGTGTCAATTAGCCCAGTTGAAGGATGGACAGCTTATTTAAATGTATTAACAGGCTATCCAGCAGGAACTGAATTTGATTTAACAACAACTTATCAGATTTCAGATAAGTTCATGTTAGGTTTAAATGCTGCGGATTACTCTGCCCCAGGTTCAGATAATGGAGGCTTTACGGGTTTTGCACTTTATCCTCAAGTAAACATTACAGATGGATTTGCTTTAGGCTTAAGAGGTGAATATTTTTCTTCTAAGGATGATACAAATGGATTTTCAATATCCGGTGTTGCACCAGGCGAATCTGTTACTGCACTTACTTTAACTGCAAATTTAAAAGCAGGAGGTTTCAGATTGATACCTGAATTTAGATTAGATAATGGATCAGCTACCCAATTTTTAAAAGAAAATGGCTCTGCTACTAAATCAGCTTCTCAATTCTCTTTAGCATTTGTTTATGCTTTCTAAATAATAGTAAAACTACAAGCAAGAAAGGCTAGTTATTCATTTAACTAGCCTTTCTCTTTTTAAACACCTCCGTTAAATCATTAGGTACAAGATTAAATTATGCTATTTGATAAATTAATTAATAATTTATTATTCACCTTAATTTATACCTTATGTTAAACTCAAAATTCAATGTTAACCGCATCGAGTGGCTCGATTTGGTTTTCGAAAACAGAAATCAATCTTATGGTGCTTACGTTTTAAGAAGAGATTCGGGAAATTATCTCAAAAGAGCACTACTTATTGCAATCAGTATTTTTGCTGGCTCAATATTGCTTTCGGCATTTACAAACCGAAATTTCAACAAAGATCCCAAAGTAAAGATCACAACTGTTATAGATACTACAGCTGTAGATTTAACAGCAATTCTTGAACCGGAGAAGCCAAAGAAAGAGGAACCCAAAGTTGAACAAAGTTTACCAAAACAGCAGGTTGAAGATTTGAGACAGGTAAAACTGATCGCTAACATTAAACCTGTCAACGATGTTTTAGCAACTGCTGAAATCCCAACAATTGAAGACGTGAATAAGAGCTTAATTGGCATGAATACCAATGAGGGAAAAGATGCAAGTGAAGGAATAAATTCACCTTCAGAAAATAAATTGGGAACAGGAGGAAATGGAATTAAAGAAGAAGGTAGCAATGAGCCTGTAAATGTAAATTTATTAGAAGTGTATCCAGAATTTCCGGGCGGCATGGAAGCTTGGGCTAAATTTTTAAACAAGAATCTCAGATATCCATACACGGCTCAAGAAAATAATATTCAGGGTAGGGTTACGGTTTCTTTTGTGGTAGAGCGAGACGGGGAGATTACCAACCTTAAAGTAATAAGAGGAATTGGAGCAGGTTGTGATGAAGAAGCGATGCGAGTAATTAAAAAATCTCCATTATGGAAATCGGGAGTACAGAACGGAAGAAAAGTGAGGGTTTCTTATGTGATGCCAATTGTTTTTAAAATGAATAATTAAAAGGAAGTTTAATGGTTAGAAACTACTTGATTATAAATAAGAGTAGTTTTTAACTATTAATGATATAGAAAAATAGTTCAGTTGCTGTTTAAACTGCAATTTGAGCACAAAAAAGTATCAGATTTAGAACCTTTCTATAAATTGATATGCTCGAAAATAAATCTAAAAAAAGGATAAAAGATTTTTTACAAGAGTACTTAAAAGATGCTAGCATTTTTTTATTGAGAAATCATCAAAATTGCCTCATTAAACAGTTATTTACTGATATCTCAACATCAATCAAAAAATTTAATTGATTAATTAAGAAAATAGGGGCAGCTTTATGAATATTAAAATAAATCCTTTTCGCTAACTGAATTGAATTTTTAACTTTGGCACATATTCAAATATACAAAGCAAAAATTGGAAAATTCACAACTCACCACCGTAGATACCGCAAAAGAATTAGGACTTCGCTCAGAAGAATATGATAGAATTTTAGAAATATTAGGACGTGTTCCTAATTTTACTGAACTATCAATTTTTTCGGTCATGTGGAGTGAACACTGCTCTTATAAAAATTCTATTACCTGGTTAAAAACTTTGCCTAAAGATGGCCCACGTATGTTGGCTAAAGCAGGAGAAGAAAATGCAGGAATGGTTGATTTAGGTGATGGAATTGCTTGTGTGTTTAAAATTGAGTCCCATAACCATCCCTCTGCTTTAGAACCTTACCAAGGTGCGGCAACTGGTGTTGGAGGAATCAATAGAGATATTTTTACCATGGGTGCCCGCCCTATAGCTCAACTGAATTCATTACGTTTTGGTGATCCAAACCACCCAAAAACGCAGTGGCTGATTAAAGGTGTGGTAAAAGGAATTGGAGATTATGGAAATGCTTTTGGCATCCCTACAGTTGGCGGTGAGGTGTTCTTTGATGAATGTTACCACGTGAATCCTCTGGTAAATGCCATGTCTGCAGGAATCGTGAAAGTTGGCGAAACAGCTTCAGCAACTTCTTATGGTGTAGGCAATCCTGTTTACATAGTAGGTTCTGCAACGGGGAAAGATGGAATTAATGGTGCTTCTTTTGCCTCTAAAGATATTTCAGCAGATTCTGTTAATGATTTACCTGCCGTTCAGGTTGGAGATCCTTTTCAGGAGAAACTATTGTTGGAAGCTTCTTTGGAAGTGATACAAACTGGTGCGGTTATAGGGATGCAGGATATGGGTGCGGCAGGAATCATCTGTTCTAATTCAGAAATGAGCGCAAAAGGCGAACATGGAATGCGCATTGATTTGGATAAAGTCCCAACCCGTCAAAAGCATATGTTGCCTTTCGAGATTTTGTTGTCAGAATCTCAAGAACGTATGCTCATTGTAGTAGAAAAAGGAAAAGAAGCTCTTGTGGAAGCTGTTTTTGATAAATGGGATTTAAACTGTGCCATTATTGGAGAAGTAACTGATACCAAACGTCTGGAATATTACATGAACGGTGAGTTGGTTGCCGATGTTCCTGCTGATGATTTAGTGCTAGGCGGCGGCGCTCCTATTTATGAAAGAGAATATAAAGAACCAGCGTATTACAAAGAATTTCAAAAATTTAAAATAGAGGATGTACAAGAACCTGCCGACTTAAAAGCGGTAGCGGCTCATTTAACATCACATCCAAATATTGCTTCTAAAAGATGGGTAACTAACCAGTACGATTCTATGGTAGGTACTGCAAATATGGCTACCAATAAACCTAGTGATGCGGCAGTAGTGTCTGTTAAAGACACTGAAAAAGCAATTGTACTTACTGTGGATTGTAATTCAAGATATGTAAATGCGGATCCAGAAAAAGGATGTGCCATAGCGGTGGCAGAAGCTGCAAGGAATATTACCTGTGCCGGTGGAGAGCCTGTTGCCATTACCAATTGTTTAAACTTTGGAAACCCTTACATTCCTGAAGTTTACTGGCAATTTGTTGGCGCTATCAAAGGAATGAGTACCGCCTGTTTAAAATTTGAAACTCCGGTAACAGGTGGGAACGTTTCGTTTTACAACCAATCATCAGATGAAGGTCCGGTTTTTCCAACACCAACCATTGGAATGTTAGGTGTAATGGACGATGTGAAAAACTTCATGACCTTAGATTTTAAAAAGGAAGGTGATCTGATTTACCTTATCGGCGAAAGCCAGGATGACATTGCATCCTCACAGTATTTAGCCTCATTTCATAAAGTAGCTAAATCTCCTGCTCCATATTTTGATTTGGATAAGGAATACGAAATGCATCAGGTGATCAAGTCGCTGATTAAAAATAAAATGATCCAATCAGCTCATGATGTTGCTGATGGAGGATTGTATATCGCATTATTAGAATCTTCAATGCCTCATTCTTTTGGTTTTGAGATTGAAACTGATAGCGATTTCCGTAAAGATGCTTTTCTTTTTGGAGAAGCTCAAGGTAGGGTAGTGGTTTCAGTCTCAGCTGATCAACAGGAAGCATTTGTAGAGTTTATGGCTACAGTTGACACAGATTTTAGCCTGTTAGGAATTGTAACTTTAGGTGAAATAAGTATTGATGAAATTTCTTTCCCAAAAGTGGATGAAGCTTCTTCAGTTTATGACAATGTGATGCATGAATTATTAGGAGAATAGAAATAATTTATTTTGAAATTTTTAAAAAAGGTTTTTCTCTTTATGGAGGAAAACCTTTTTTGTTTTATCAATGGGTTGATGAAATTTCACCAAATAATATTTAAACAAAAAAAAGCCATTATCGTGAGATAATGGCTTCAAATCTTTTTGGGATTTAGAATTACATTTTAGCAGTTGTATCAACTAATAAAGTTGAAGAATCACCAGCCATAGTATCAACAGCTGAAGAATCAACCATGATAGAGTCCATAGAAGTTGAATCTGTAGCTTCGTCAGCAGCTTTGTTAGAGTTACAAGCAACAACTGATAAAGAGATAGCTAATGCAAAAAATCCGAATTTGAATAAGTTTTTCATGTTAATTTCCTTTTAATTTTTGTGATCAATTTTCTCTTTATACAGAGAAATGAAAAAGGTAACCCTGTTAATTTAAATTATTTTTAAAAATAATTAAGTTTTGTTGTTTTAGTGGTAAAAAGGCTCAAAATCAAGAAAGTAAAAGAAAAACGATAATTAATTTTTTTTTACGGATTTTGGGTTACAATTTAGCAGAAATTGTATTAAGAAGTGAGCAACAAGATAAATCATTCAACGCCAACGGATAATGAAATCATTTTAGGCATCCTGAATAATTCATCTTCAACACTTAAATATCTTTACAAAGCTTATTTCCCTATGGTCTTACAATTGATCATCAATAACAGTGGGAGCGAAGACGATGCAAAAGATATTTATCAGGAAGGAATTATTGTTCTTCATGATAAGATTAAAAGTGGAGATTTTGAGTTAACCAGTAAGCTGAAAACATTTTTATATTCTGTTTGCCGCAGATTGTGGTTGAAGAAACTAAGCCAGAAAAGTAGGTTTAGTAATAATATTAAAGATTATGAAGATCATTTCACGGTAGATCAAGAGATCACGAACCATGATGAAAAGGATCAGCAGTTTTTAATGATGAATAGTGCACTGGCAGATTTGGGCGAACCCTGCAAAACTATTATTGAGGATTTTTACATCCACAGTAAATCAATGCAGGATATTTGCGAGAAGTTTGGCTACACCAATTCAGACAATGCAAAAACGCAGAAGTATAAATGTCTGCAGCGATTAAAGAAATTATTTTTTAATCAAAAATAAAAAATATGAAAAGCGAACTTGACTTGATTAAAAGAATTGAAGCTTACCTTTTTCAGGAGATGACTGAAGAGGAAATTCAGGCTTTTGATAAAGAAAGAAAATCAAATGCAGCTTTAGACCATAAAGTGGTTGAGCACCTTGATTTTTTAAAGGCGATAAAAAGTTTTGGGGAGAAAAAAGATCTTAAAATTGCCATGAATGCTATTCATGACGAGCTAGATATTGAATCTTTAAAAGCAGAATTACTAGAAAAGCCATCATTTGTTGTTACAATGTGGTCTAAATACAAACGTAACTTAGCAGTTGCCGCTTCTGTTGCTATTGTGTTTACATTAATTACCCTGCTTTCTACCGGTCAATTTAATAAAGAACAGCATGGTTCTAGTTACAGTGAGTTGAAGCGTGATATGGAAACTATTAAACGCTCTCAAAGTGCATTAATTAGAAATATAAATAGCAGTCCTCAGCCTTCTGATAAAAGTCAATTTGGAGGTACAGGTTTTGCATTGTCTTCCAATGGTTATATTGTGACCAATTACCACGTTGTAAAAGGTGCTGATTCTATTTATGTACAAAACAATAAAGGAGAATCATTTAAAGTGCAAACTATTTATATTGATCCTACTTTTGATATTGCCGTTTTACAGGTGAGTGACCCAGCTTTTAAAGATCTTGCTGCTTTGCCTTATACTTTTAAGAAAACCAGTGCCAATTTGGGAGAAGATGTCTTTACATTCGGTTATCCAAAGGATGATGTAGTTATTGGTAAAGGCTATTTAAGTTCTGCTACTGGCTTCGGAGGCGACTCTATAGCCTATCAGATTTCTATCCCTGTAAACCCAGGTAACTCTGGCGGACCTTTAATGGACACACGTGGAAATGTTATCGGAATTGTAAGCGGTAAACAAACTCAAGCTGATGGTGCTGCATTTGCGGTGAAGTCAGATTTCTTACTGAAAGCCATCAATAACATTCCTCAGGATTCCTTGAAACAGAAACTGGTATTAAATAAGAGAAATACGTTAGGTGGATTGAACAGTTTACAGCAATATAAAAAGATGAAGGATTACATCTTCATCGTAAAAGTTTACAATTAATAACCTTAATATTTTCAGATCAAGCCTCGCTTTAGCGGGGCTTTTTTTGTTATAGGGTGCCACGAATTTCACGAATGACCACAAATTCAGATCAGGGTAATTAGTGTTAAATTTTAGCTAATAATTCTTAATCATTGAATCTGTGAAATCCTTATCATCCGCGTTAGAAAAATATATCAACGGTCAACTTCTCCCAAAACAATATCCAACGAACCAATAATCGCAACTAAATCGGCAATCATTACTCCTTTAGAAATCTCAGGTAAAACAGAAAGGTTGCAGAAACTTGGTCCTCGGGATTTTATCCGGAAAGGCTTGTCTGATCTGCCATCAGCTATAAAATAAAATCCTATTTCTCCCTTCGGGTTTTCTGCCCGGATATAGAAATCTTGTGCTTTAGGAACAGTTTTCTTAGGAACCAATGCCCTAGGATCAAATTCTTTGGTTCTTTTATGTTCCTTCGTAAGTTTCTCAACAGATTGCTCAATAATCTTTAAAGATTCGGCAATCTCATCAATACGCACTTTGTATCGGTTCCAGCAATCTCCAACTTGTCCAATCTCTCCTTTTGCATAAGGGATTTCAAAGTCTAGCTCTGGGTAAACAGAATATTCATCAACTCTACGTAAGTCATATTTTAAGCCAGAGCCACGTAACATCGGTCCTGAGCAACCAAAATTAATGGCGACATCCAAAGGTAAAACGCCAATATTTGCTGTTCTAGATATAAAAATTTGGTTGTCGGTCAAAAGTTCATTTAGCTCTTGCATTTTAGGTTTAAAATAAGCCACAAACTCTTGGCATCTTTCTTCAAAACCTACCGGAATATCATAAAATAAACCACCCACCCAAATGTAATTATAAAGCATTCTGGCTCCAGAAGCCCATTCCAACATATTCATGATGTGCTCACGGTCTCTGAAACACCAAAGGAAAGGAGTAAATGCACCAATATCAATTCCGTAAGTGCCAATGGCAATCAAGTGGGATGCAATCCTGTTCAGCTCACAAACCAATACCCTAATGTATTCCACTCTTTTTGGGATGTCATTTTCAATACCTAGCATTCGCTCTACACCCATTACAAAAGCATGGTTGTTATTCATAGAGGCTAAGTAGTCCATCCGGTCAGTGTAAGGGATAATCTGGGCGTAGTTCAATGCTTCCCCATGTTTTTCAAAACAGCGGTGCAAGTAGCCGATATGCGGGATCACTTCTTTTACAATCTCCCCGTCAGTAATCAGTTCTAAACGTAAAACGCCATGTGTACTTGGGTGCTGTGGCCCTAAATTTAAAACCATTTCTTCCGCCGCTACAGATTTAATCTTCTCTTGGTAACGGATTAGGGCTTCTTGATAATTATATGTGGTGGTATCTTGCAAGGCTTAAAAATCAATTTTAATGTTATGGTAATTTTCAGCTGTTTGGTAATCTTTTCTTAATGGATAGCCTTCCCAATCATCTGGTAAAAGAATTCTTCGCAAATCAGGATGACCTTCAAAATAAATCCCAATCATGTCAAATGCTTCCCGTTCATGCCATTCAGCAGCTTTCCAAATGGTGCTTAAACTTTTGAAAACAGGAAGTGAATGGATATCCCTGGTATTATCCTGAACTACTTTTAAAACTAATGTGTGGTTTTTAATTATGGAGCTGAGGTGGTAAACCACCCCGAATTGTTGCTTTTCTACACCATAATCTATGCCGCTCAAACAGGATAGAAAGTCAAACCAAGTATCCGGATGGTCTCTTAAAACTAAACAAACCTCGGCTATTAAATCGGCTTTGATTAATAGGGCTGGTTGCTTTTGACCTAACTCTTCCGCGATGATGACTTCTTCTCCGAATTGCGCTATTAATATTTCTTTTACAAGGTTGATGATCATGGTGCTAATCTTTCAAATTTCCAACTTTGATCTTTATCCTGTGTGTAAACTATACGGTCATGTAAGCGGCTTGATCTGCCTTGCCAAAATTCTATTCTATTTGGGATCACGCGGTAACCGCCCCAATGTGCCGGCTTTGGGATTTCTTTTTCTTCGTATTCTTTTTCTAAACTTTGTAGTTTATCTTCCAGAAATTTTCTGTTCGGAATAGTTTTACTTTGTGGAGACGCCAAGGCACCTAACTGACTTGATTTTGGTCTGGAATGAAAATATTGTGTGGATTCATCTTCACTTATCGTTTCAACCACACCTTCAATTCTTACCTGACGCTCTAAATCTGTCCAGAAAAAAACTAAGGAAGCATAAGGGTTTTCGGCTATTTCCTTTCCTTTCTGACTGTTATAGTTGCTGTAGAAAACAAAACCTTCATCTGTAAACTCCTTTAACAATACAATTCTAGCTGATGGAATGCCCTGCTTATTGGCCGTGGCTAACGTCATCGCATTTGGCTCCTTTACTGCAGCATTTAATGCTTCAGTAAACCATTTTTCAAATTGTAGATAAGGATTTTCCGCTATTTCTGCCTCTTTTAAATCGGCAGAACGGTAATCCTGTCTTAGGTTTTGAACGGTTGTTTTGTCTATGCTCATTGTGAAACAAACTTAATCATTGTGAATTTGGTTTAAAGAATAGCGAGCTTATTTTTATGATAAATTTTAATTTATATAAACCGCTTTCCTATATTAATCGTTAATTTGAATATGCTTAACAAAGTTTTACCAGCTAAGGGAAATTTACTGATTTCGGAGCCATTTATGGCTGATCCCAATTTTAAGCGTTCTGTAGTGTTGTTAACAGAGCATAATCCTGAAGGTACAGTGGGATATGTGCTCAATTACAAAAGCGATTTTTTATTAAAGGATGTGATTAGCGACTGCTGGGACGCTCATCATCAGGTTTATTTAGGTGGACCTGTAGCTACTGATACCTTACATTTTATCCATCAGATTCCTGATAAAATTCCAGGAGGACTGGATTTAGGAAACGGTCTGTTTTGGGGCGGGGATTTCGAGAGCCTAAAAATCCAGATCAACAGTTATCATATCAAAGAAGAAGAGATTAAGTTTTTTATAGGTTATTCTGGATGGTCAGAAGATCAATTGGATGATGAACTGGCCAATAATAGCTGGATAGTTTCTGATAAATACCATCCAGAAATGATTTTTGAAGAAGATGATACGCAGATTTGGAGAGAAGCCATTGTAAATATGGGCGTAAAATATGCCCATATTGCTAATTTTCCAGAAGACCCGGCATTAAATTAAAAACTTGAAGGATAACCTTCTCCTTTAAGGTTTTCTGCAGAATCTTCAATTTTACTTTTCAAATCAGTTTTGAATTTCAATACTCTTTCAGCAATTTTCGAATCTCCGATGCTTAGCATTTGGGCAGCTAAAATTCCTGCATTCTTGGCCGCATTTAAAGCCACAGTAGCTACTGGAATGCCATTTGGCATCTGTAAAATAGACAATACCGAATCCCAGCCATCTATAGAGTTGCTAGATTTAATAGGAACGCCAATTACTGGCATGGAAGTAATAGAAGCCACCATTCCTGGCAAATGTGCGGCGCCACCTGCACCTGCAATGATCACTTTTAAGCCACGGTTTTCTGCAGTGCTGGCATATTCAAACATCCTGTCCGGCGTTCTGTGTGCAGATACTACAGTTAATTCATAGTCGATACCTAATTCTTTAAGTACATCAGCGGCGTCTTCCATGATCCCAAGATCTGAACGGCTACCCATGATGATTCCTACTTTGGCTTTTCCCATTTATGTTGTTTTTTTAACCACAGAGTACACAGGTGTCTCTTTAAAGGTTTGTTATTTTTTTTACCACAGAGGACACTGAGATCACAGAGCTGGGTTTGTTATTTTTGTTGATAAAGGAATCGAATATCCCTCAACTATTTGTTATTTTACTACTTACTACTTACTACTTACTACTTACTACTAAGCTTTAACTCTAATTGTGTCTTTTACAAATTTAGCTTTTTCAATGGCTTTCTGGCGGTCTTCATCTACAATGGTGATGTGGCCCATCTTTCTGAAAGGCTTGGTATATTTCTTTCCGTAAAGATGAACGTAAACGCCATCTTTTTTCAATATTTCCTCTAATCCTTCATATTCTGCTAGCCCTTCATAGCCTTGTTCTCCTAAGAGATTAATCATTACGGCATTGGTAATACTTCTGGTATCGCCTAAAGGCAAGTTGAAAATAGCTCTCAAATGTTGTTCAAATTGCGAGGTATAATTCCCTTCTATGGTTTGGTGCCCGCTATTGTGCGGACGGGGCGCCAATTCGTTCACCAGGATCTGATGATCTTTAGTGAGGAACATTTCTACGGCTAATAAGCCTACAAAGCTTAAACTTGAAGCAATATTTTTAGCAATATCTTCTGCTTTTTGTTGAATTTCAAAAGGATAGGTAGAAGGAGAGATTAAAAACTCCACCAGATTAGCCTGTGGGTTAAAATCCATCTCTACCATTGGAAAAGTCTTCATTTCGCCATTTGTGTTACGGGCAACAATTACAGCAATTTCCTTTTCAAAATCGATGAGGTTTTCAATCAGGCAAGGAGCTTCAAAAGCTTCTTCTAAATCATTAGCATTGGAAATTTTTTTCACTCCTTTTCCGTCATAGCCGTCTTTTCTGATTTTCTGGATGTAAGGAAAGGGCAATTGCGCTTCAAACAGCTGTTCCTTAGTATTGAACAATTGAAAAGGAGCAGTAGGGATATCGTTTTCTTTGAAGAACTGTTTCTGTAAACCTTTATCTTGAATTAACCGGATAATTCTTGGTTGCGGAAAAACAGTAACGCCTTCTTTTTCTAAATCCTCTAAAGCTTCAATATTTACCTTTTCTATTTCTATGGTAATGAGATCAAGGTTTTTGCCGAAGTCATAAACTGTTTGGTAATGCCCTAAGGAGCCTACTTCAAATCGGTCGCAGATGTTTTTGCAAGGCGCATCGGGATCAGGGTCTAAAATATGGACTGAAATATTGTAGTTGATGGATTCCTGAATAAACATCCGGCCTAACTGGCCTCCACCTAAAATGCCTAATTTTTTTTGTGTAATTGAAGATTTCATCGAATCTTGTAAATTTAACTAAATGAATTGAGATGATAAAAAATATCACGCAAAGGGCGCAAAGATTTTCCGCAAAGGCCACGAGGAGATTTATATAAGTTTTGCGTTCTTTGCGCTTCTTGATTTTCCTTTGCGTGAAAAGATGAAGTATAACTCAAATGTTAGCTAAACTCTCTTTCGCTACCAACTTTTGCAACTCTAATATCCCACCGATTAAAGCTTCTGGTCTTGGAGGACAACCCTGCACATAAATATCTACAGGAATAATCCGGTCAACGCCTTTTACCACATGGTAACCATGCTCCCAGTAAGGTCCTCCACAATTGGAGCAAGAGCCCATTGAAATCACATATTTTGGTTCTGGCATCTGCTCATATAACCTTTTAATCCGTTCTGCCATTTTAAAGGTGACCGTTCCGGCAATAATAATTACATCAGCCTGGCGTGGTGAAGGACGTGGAAATACGCCAAAACGGTCTAAATCAAAATTAGAAGCCATAGAACCCATCATCTCAATAGCGCAACAGGCCAAACCAAAACTTAAAGGCCATAAAGAAGAAAGACGGGCCCAGTTCATTAAGTCATCTAATTTAGTGACCACCACACCAGTGTTTTCCAATTGCTGTTCTAAACTCATGCTTTTTTAAATCTAGGGGTAAATTTAGGCTTTGCAACTATACTGTCGGGATTTAATTCTTCTTTTAACTCCTGATTAACAGGAATCTTATTTTTAAAAGGTATATATTTTTCCTGATTGAGCTGTTGATAGGCAGCTATTGGAATTGCCGTTTTTACCTGGGGTAACAATGTTTCAGGCTTAATCCAATCTAAATCTTTCTTTCGCCAAACGTAAACCAAGCCCAATAATAGTATACCGATAAAGATCAGCATCTCCGTAAAAGCCAGCCATCCCCAACGGGCATCCTGAGCAATTAAAGCTTTATCGCTAAAAACTGTAGCCCATGGAAATACAAAAATCATCTCCACATCAAACAGTAAAAAGATGATTGCAATCACATAAAAACGACTGTTAAACTGTATCCAAGAGTTGCCTGTGGTTTCTTCTCCACATTCATAAGAACTGTTTTTCTCAGGATTGGGATGGTGAGGCGCAATCATTTTGTTCACGGCAAATGCAAAACCAACAGCCAAAAGCCCAGTGATCAGGAATATGAGAACTTTGCCAAACTCGGTAATGCTATTGACTGCTGCCATTACACAAAGTTAAATATTGACCGCACATTTTTACATTTTTTTGGATATGATTTAAAAATCCCATAATTGTAATAAACTATGATTAACCTAAAAGATATTTTTAAACCTATCCAATGAATTGTTATTTATAGATTAGAATTGTAAATTTGATTTATGGAAACTTTGGTCATACATCCTGAGAATAAAGAACAGCTTGATGCTTTGAAAGCTTTGGCAAAATCGTGGAGGATCAACTTTGAGAAGTATCCATATTCTACAGATTTTATTAATAAAGTAAAAGAAAGAGAGCAAAATCTCGCCAAAGGTGAGTCGGTAAATATAGCCAACCCTAAAAGTATATGGGAAAGTATTCTATAATAGTTGAGAAATCAGCACAAAAAGAACTACAATCTCATTATAAATCTGGTGATCAATCCTCCATCAAAAGAATAGAAAAAATTTTTATAGAATTGTCCGCTCATCCAGAAACTGGCATTGGAAATCCTGAAAGATTAAAATACGATTTATCTGGCTATTGGTCAAGAAGGATTAATAAAAAAGACAGGCTTGTCTATAGAATTGAAGATCAATATATACATGTAATTGTAATTGCGGCGATGGGACATTATTTAGATAAATAATCTTTTAAAAATCTCATTTTTGAAAAATGAAGGAAGCTGATTTTGATGCGGTGATTATAGGCGGTGGTGCTTGTGGATTGATGTGTGCTGTACAGGCTGGCTTTTTGGGTAAGCGGACTTTGATTTTAGAAAAGAATGCCCAAGTTGGTGCTAAAATCCTTATTTCTGGTGGCGGACGTTGCAATTACACCAACCTTTATACTACTTCACAAAACTTTATTTCTGAGAACGAACATTTTGCTAAATCTGCACTTTCACAATGGACAGTAGATGACTCCATTTCTTTTTTTGAAACCTATGGAATTACAGGACAGGAGAAGACTTTAGGGCAACTGTTCCCCGAGTCGAATAAAGCAAAGGATGTTGTGCAAATATTCACAGATTTATGCGAGCAACTAGATCAAACTATTGCGCTAAACTGTGAGGTGAAAGCCGTTACCCAAACAGCTCATGGTTTTGAATTGGCTTATGAGCAAAATGGCAAAGCCTTAAAAGTTCAGGTACCTAAAGTGGTGATGGCCAGTGGCGGCCTGCCCATTGCTAAAATGGGAGCTACTGATTTTTCTATCAGAACAGCTAAGTCTTTCGGTTTAAAAATGGTCACCACAGCTCCTGCGTTAGTACCTTTAACTATTACGGGAAAAGAAGAAGCCTTTTATGCGGGTTTATCAGGCAATTCTATTTTTGCAAGGGTAAGCAATGAAGAAATCAGTTTTGAAGAGAATATACTTTTTACCCACTGGGGATTAAGTGGGCCAGCTGTTTTACAGATTTCTTCTTATTGGAAACCGGGTCAGCAAATAGAGATTGACCTTTTGCCCAACCAAAATATTAATGATCTGATAACCCAAGAGCGAATTGCAAACGGCAAAAAGTTTTTGAGTAATTACCTGAGCACATTTTACACTAAAAAGTTTGTGGAAGCAATTGCTTCTTTTATCCCTACTGCAAAAAATCTAGCTTCTTTAAGCAGAGAAGATTTCATGATTATTGAAAACTTTATCCATCATTTTAAGGTGAAACCAGCCGGAGACAAAGGTTATGATAAAGCAGAAGTCATGAGGGGAGGGGTGAGTACTGATGAGCTTTCCTCCAAAACTTTAGAATCTAAAAAAATTCCAGGCTTGTATTTTGGTGGTGAATGTGTGGATGTAACTGGTTGGTTGGGTGGCTATAATTTTCAATGGGCCTGGGCCTGTGGTTTTGTGATTGCAGGGGATATTTAAGGCTATAAATTTTAAAAATATTATTATTCAAAAATGTAGCATCTCAAAATTCTACTTTAAGATGCTACATCATAAAAAAACAAGCTATTGAATTGTTAAATTGGGTTTAATTGGTTTCATTTTTCCCAGTGTGAGATGCAATACCAATAACGCAATAAAATATAATGAACCTGCGATAATAAAGGCATAAACATAGGCAATGCCGCCACTTTCAGTTAATACTTTTCCTAAAAAATAATCAGAAATAGCAGCAGTTAAATAACCTACCATACCTCCAATTCCTACTACTGATGCAGTTGATTTTTTTGGAAAAATATCTGGAACTAAGGTGAATAAGTTGGCCGACCATGCCTGATGACCCGCCGCGGCAAATGCAATTAATAAAACCGCTACCCAAGCATGAGTAGTTTGCGTTGCAAATACAACGGGCATAATCATAATGGCAGCTAAAAATAACGCCCATTTTCTGGCTTTATAAACGGGCATTCCTCTTTTAATGAGGTGAGACGAAAACCATCCTCCGAAAATGCTGCCGAAATCTGCTAATACGTAAATCACGATAATGGGTAATGCTAAACCTACTAACTCCAAACCAAAGGTTCTGTTTAAGAAAAAGCCACCCCAAAATAGGTAAAATAGCCAAACAGCATCTGTGGTTTTTGCAAATGCAAATACCCAAGTTTCTTTCCATCTCAAAACCTGTAACCAAGTGAATTTTTCATTAGAGGTCTCATCTGTAGCTTCGCCTTCGTGTTGAATATAATTTAATTCCTCTTTAGATAGTTCGGGATGAACTTCTGGCTTTTTGTAAGTACGCCACCATAAAAATATCCAAGTAACACTCAATACAGAAGTCATTAAAAAAGCATATTGCCAATTTGTTCCATCGTTAGCAACAAATAGTGAAATTAACAGAGGAGCCATAATAGCACCTACATTTGAGCCTGCATTAAAAAGACCCGTAGCATAAGCCCTTTCTTTTTTAGGGAACCATTCTGCAACGGTTTTAATAGCTGCCGGAAAGTTACCTGCTTCTCCAAAACCTAAACCAAAGCGGGCCAAAGCAAAACCTATCCATCCCATAGATTTGGTGACCAAAGCATGCGACATTCCGAAGATGCTCCAGACAACAATAGAAATGGTATAACCGATTTTTGTCCCATATTTATCTATAATGGCACCCATGATTAATAAACCGGCAGCATAGGCTACTTTAAAAGTAATTTGGATGTTGGCATAATCCTGATCAGTCCAATGAAAAACATGATTTTTTAACGTGGGCCCTAAAAAGCCAATCACGCTTCTGTCCATGTAATTGATAACAGTTGCCATAAATAGCAAACTGAGTATCTTCCAACGATACTTTCCTTTAGATTTTACCATTTCATTTAATTTTTTTTGGTTTTATTTGTTCCACAATTTTGGGCGATTGAGGAATCACAATGAGTGATTAAATAATGAATAAAAAAAGTGAATAACAGTGAATTAACATTGTTAACAACTGTTAATTTACCTCCTGTTAAATAATATTAGATATATTTGAATAATAGACCAATTCTAGAATTCCCTAAAATCATTGATAAGCTAAGTGGAGGAAAACCAGTGGATAAATAAGGTGTTAGTCAGTAAAACCTTCGCTCAAAAAGAAGTACTTAAGGGCTTATTGAAGTTTTTATACGAAGCATCTAAAACTGCACAAAACCTTAAGGAGGCGGATATTGCTGTTGATTTTTTCAAAAGGGGTAAGGAATTTATTCCTGGTGAGGATACTATAGTTAGGGTTACCATTTATAAGCTGAGAGCCTTATTAGAGAAATATTATTCGGAAGAGGGTAAGAAAGATGTTGATGTTGTTGAAATCCCAAAGGGAAGTTATGCGGTGATCGTTAAAAGAAAAACCAATAAAATAACCAAATGGAATGGTAAAAGCGGGAGTACATTTATAATTTTAATTGCGGTTTTATTGATTTCTTGTTTAGCGAATGCTTATTTATTAATGATGATTAAAGGAAGTAAAACTGAAATTTCTAATCCAGTTTGGTCATCCTATATTAAAAGTGGGCAACCAGTATTTATTACATTAGGCGATCCTTTTTTCTTTAGAATCAATCATCCATCCCTTGGTCATGATGCTAGCATGATTGTGAGAGATATTACCATTAACTCAAAAGAAGAGTTGGAACAACATAAACCCTTAGGTTTACAAGAAAAAGAAAGTCAAATTTCCGAACTCAATTATCCTTATTTCTCTCGAAATAATTTATGGCCATTGCCCGATATTATTTCTGTATTTGCCAAAGCATCCGTTGAAACTCGTTTACAAACCCTTTCTGAATCTAATATAGATGATATTAAAAATAACAATGTAATTTTTATTGGAAACATTAATTCTTTTAGTTGGATGAATAAGTTTCTTGAAAAAACAGGTATCAGGTTACATAATAATCCCCGTTCTATTGAGATTTTAAGAGGTAAAAATAAGAAGGTGTTTAGCGTACCGGAAATGGTAAAAGGTAATTACGTAGATTATGCTTTTTTAGTAAAAATTCCCGGGCCAAATAACAACTTAATCACAATGATGGGTGATTTTCACGCTTCAGGATTGAGAGGTTTGTCAAATTTTTTATGTAAACAAAGCAGTTTACAGAAATTTGAAAATGAGATCCTTAAGAAGTATGGCGATTTTCCTGAGCATTTTGAAATGCTGGTGAAAGTAACCAGTTATAATTATTCTGATTTCGACACTCAAGTGATTTATTTTAATCCTTTGAATTAATAGATATTAAAATTATCAAGTAAAACAAAAAAGGCGCATTTAAAATGCGCCTTCTATTAATTAATCACAATCCGGTGTAGTATAGGTATACGTTTCTACTTCTCCGTTTGGGATAATGTAGTTGTCGCTTTTACTGAACTGCCACCAGAACGGGTTCTTTCTCTTTTCTGTATTGCCAATCTCGTTCATGGTTTCGGCATCAAATAGCCTTCCGTTTACCATCGTATACTTGATCTTCTCGCTGTTGCGGATATCATCCAATGGATTGGCATTCAAAATGATTAAATCAGCTAGTTTTCCTTTTTTCAACGAACCAATTTCTTTATCCATTCCTAAATAAACAGCGCCATTAATGGTCGCGGTTTTTATACAGTCCAAAGGTTTCATCCCTCCTTGCGCCAGCATCCACAATTCCCAATGTGCGCCTAATCCCTGTAACTGACCATGCGAACCAAGATTGATTTTTGTACCACCCTTATAAAGTTCATTTACCGCTCTGGAAACATCAATATGCCCGTAATCTCCATATTCTGAAGTTGTTCTTCTTCTGCTTCTTTCATCTACAATAGCTTTAGGGACAAAGTTCAATAAATGCTCATTTTCCCAAACGTTGGTCCTGTCATACCAGTAGTTTTCGCCAGATTGTGCACCAAAAGTAACAATAAGGGTAGGGGTATAACCGGTTTTACTGGCGTTCCAAAAGGTATTTACATCTTTATAAACCGGTAAAACCGGAATGTTATGCTCAATACCGGTATGTCCATCAGCAATCATGTTCATGTTGGTAAAAAATGTAGAGCCACCTTCTGGCACCACTTCCATATTTAATTCTCTGGCGGCCTGAATAATCTGCTGGCGTTGTTCTCTTCTAGGTTGGTTGTATGACTTTACAGAAAAAGCGCCTACTGCTTTCATTCTCCTCACGTGAGAACGGGCGTCATCCAAACTGTTTATTACTGCTTTAAAATCACCATCTGCTCCGTAAAGAATTGTTCCGGTAGAATAAACTCTTGGGCCAATCATTCTTCCTGCTTTCAGCATTTCTGATTGGCTAAAAACCATTTCTGTATTGCTGGAAGGATCATGTGAGGTAGTTACCCCAAAAGCTAAGTTGGCATAATAAGACCAATCCTGCTGTGGCGATATACCGTCAGGACTTGTTCTCAAATGCGCATGAACATCTATAATGCCTGGCATAATGGTCTTTCCTGCCACATCGTAAACTTTCGCATCTTCCGGAATGATAACTGCATCTTCAGTTCCAATGGCCTCAATTTTATTCTGATTAACTATAATTGTCCCTTTTTCAATGATTTCATTGCCGTCCATGGTAATGATTCTTGCCCCTTTAAATGCAATTCTTCCTACTGGCTTATAGGATGGTAATTTAAAACCAATATTTGTCCCTATTGAATCTATGGCAGGTAATTTATCTGGCGCACCCTCTACAAAAGTGAAAGCGTTTTTGATGGGACTAGAAAAATACTGAGGTCCTAAAGTCCAGTGTAAAGTTTTACTGTCTGCACTCCATTGAATATAAGAGCCTGCATCTCTAGTGAGCTTTTTAATGGGTAAAGATTTATTTCCTGATGATAAATCTAAAGGACTTCCAGTAGTTACCAACGGCGTAAGGTAGATGTTGAACAGCTCGTTAAAAGCCATCCATTTACCATCTGGACTTGGGATAAAAGCATTGGCGTAAGTAGAGGTGAAATGTGTTTTTTCGTTCCCGCCATATAAATCACAGCTTTTAAACGCTTTTTTGCCTCCTTCAGAAAATTGAAAATAGATCCGATCATCAGTTATATTAAAAGAAGGTTTAATTCCTTGTTTACTGATGAGCTTTGCTTGACCTTTTTCTGGTGCTATGATATAGATGCCAGCATTTTTACCATAGGTATATCCTAATACATCATTTCCCACCCCTTTACGATAAACAATCATATCTCCTTTGTTATTAAATTTTGGAGAATAGTAAAACCCTCTTTCACTGGTAACAGGGTTGAGTTTTTTGCCTTTGAAATCAAATTTCATAATGGCACCACGCAGTTCATCATTCCAAGTAGTAAACACCACTGATTTTCCATCAGGACTAAAACTAGGTTCAAATTCCCAGTCTGTTCCATCAGTCAATCTTTCTGGTTTCCCATTTGGGAGCTCTTTGCTGTAAAGGTAACCTGCAGCATTAAAGACCACTGTCTTTTCATCTGGTGAGGTTACTAAATGCCTGATCATTTTAACCTCAAACTCATCCGTAAATACTTTTTGGTCAAAATGCAATGCATCTTGTATGGTCTGTTTAACATCTACAGAAAAAGGAATTTCTTCAGCATAAATTGTGATGGTATCAATTTTTCTGATTTTTCCTTTGGCATAAAACACAATGGTTCTGCTGTCAGGCATCCAATTAAAATTGGGGTAAACTCCAAAAATGGCCCAAGCTTCCTGTTGGTCTTTTGATAAATCAGTATAAACCTCACGTTCTTCTCCAGTATTTAAATCCTGAACCATCATCACTGATTTTAAACGGTCTCTTTTTACATAAGCCAACTGCGTTCCATCCGGAGAAAGTTGCGGACGTACTGCACCTCCCGAACCACCTGCAATTTTTTCAAAATCTCCGTTTTCTAAATTTAACTTTCTAATGGCGTAAATTTCGCCGTTAGGGTCTTTATTATATTGAAAATTAGGACCTGGGCTTACGTCTTCGCTGAAATATACAGATTTACCATCGGGTGAAACCCAAGGCTCTCCCTGATCCTGCTGATCGTTTTTTCTTTTAGTGAGTTGCACTCCGTCTACTCCACCAGCAATGTGGTACATCCAAAGTTCTCCAGCACCTAAGGAGCGGTAACCGGTAAAATGTTTTCTTGCAATCAGATAATTTCCATCCGGTGTCCAAACCGCATTGTTCAACAACCTGAAATGCTCTTTGGTAATGGAATGTTGATTTGTTCCATCTGCATTCATCACCCAAATATTATCCCCTCCTTCTTTATCACTGGTATAAGAAATATATTTTCCATTAGGGGAGAAACGGGGCTGTACTTCAAAGGCCATACCGCCAGAAAGTAAAGTGGCTTTTCCACCAGTTATTGGCATTTTATAAATGTCTCCTAATAAATCAAAGACAATAAATTTCCCATCCCTACTTACATCTAAGTTTATGTAAGTGCCTTCGTCGGTACTGAAGTTGATGGTTTTGGACGGGCCGCTAGGTTTTTCAACATCCCATTTCTTTTCTTTTTCCTGAGCAAAAGAAAATGAAACAGCTGAAATGATGAGTAGAAAGCTAATTGAAAATTTATTCATGAACAAGGTTTATTAACAAATTGCAATTTATAAAATTTTAAAGTTTAGAACAGATTTTGCTTCATAGCACACAGATATTTTACATAATCCCCAAATAAGGAACATAAAAAACGAGAAATTTCGTCAGTTCACTCAAATCATTAGAGCTTATTTTTCCAAACCAATGATTAAAAGTATTTAAGCTAGCTTCAGCGAAAATCTCCCTAATCTGCGGGAGTTTTTGAAAACCACGGAGAACGCGAAGTTCACGGAACTTTTTAATTTGGGAGTATTGAAAGTAGATTAAATTTTAATATTTTAATTCAGATTTATTACACAAATAATTTTATGAACTTGTAACGCCTACCTTAGGATAATTATAACTTCTGGAAATGCTTAATAATTTAATTGCGTTCTTTGTGTTAAAAAAAATCTTTGATTGAATTGTTTGCATGCCTATTAAAGAAATTTTAAAACAATATTGGGGTTACGAATCCTTCAGGCCTTTACAGGAAGAGATCATCCAATCTGTAATGGAAAAGAAAGATACTTTAGCATTGCTGCCTACAGGCGGAGGGAAATCAATCTGTTTCCAAGTTCCGGCGATGGCAATGGAAGGAATATGTATTGTGATTTCCCCATTAATTGCCTTGATGAAAGACCAGGTAGAAAACCTGCAGAAAAGAGGGATTAATGCCATGGCGATAGTATCTGGGATGGGAAAGCGTGAAATTGATATCGCTTTAGACAATTGCATTTATGGTCCGGTAAAATTTTTGTACATCTCACCAGAACGTTTACTTTCTGATTTGGTAAGAGAACGTGTTAAACACATGAAAGTGAACTTACTGGCAGTAGATGAAGCGCACTGTATTTCGCAATGGGGTTATGATTTTCGTCCGCCTTATCTCCACATCGCCGATTTTAGAGCAATCCATCCTGATGTTCCTGTTTTGGCTTTAACAGCATCTGCTACTGAAAAGGTGCAGTTAGATGTGATGGGAAAGCTTAATTTTAAAATGCAAAACAGTTTTAGAAAAAGCTTTGAGCGCAAAAATATAAGTTACGCAGTTTTGAATCAAGAAAACAAACTGCAGAAACTTCTGGATGTTTGTAAAGGAGTGAAAGGAAGCGGAATTGTTTATGTGAGGACAAGAAAAGATACCGTTGAGCTGGCGAAATATTTGAATCAACACCAGATTACAGCACAATATTACCATGCGGGTTTAAATTTAGAAGAAAGATCAGAAAAGCAAAAGCTTTGGATTGAGGATAAGGTAAAAGTAATGGTTGCCACCAATGCATTCGGTATGGGCATTGATAAGCCTAACGTCCGTTTCGTGGTTCATTATGAAATTCCGGAGAGTTTGGAATCTTACTATCAGGAAGCAGGTAGGGCAGGAAGAGATGAAAATAAAGCTTATGCGGTAGTACTATTTCAGCAAAGGGATAAACTGGTTTTTGAGAAAAAGTTTGAACAGAATTTTCCTTTGCCAGAGGAAATAAAGAAGACCTATCATTTTCTCTGTAATTACTTACAAATCCCTTTTGAAGCAGGAGAGGGCATTACCTATGAATTTAATATTGCTGATTTCTGCGCCAAATTTCAATTAGAAGTTTTAAGAACCATTGCCGCTATTAAATTTTTAGAGCATGATGAGTATTTCTTTTTAGGGGAGAATACCCTATTGCCTTCACGCCTACAGTTTTTGGGAAACGGGGAGGATATCTATAAATTTCAGGTAGAGCATTCCAAATACGATGCTTTTATAAAATCTATTCTGCGATTGTACGGGGGAGCTTTTGACCAATATGTTGTTGTTAAGGAAAATGATATTGCTCAAAAAAATAACATCAGCAAAAGCACTGTTATTGCCTATCTTAAAGATTTAGACCGATTAGAAGTCATCAGCTATCACCAGCAAAGCAACCAGCCTTTGTTAACTTTTATTAAACCTAGAATAAGTATAGAAGACCTGATCATTGACAAGAAATATTATCAAGAGCGCAAAACTACTTATCAAGAAAAAATGAGAGCGATGCTGTCTTTTGTAGAAAAGCAGATCTGTAGAAGTGTGCAAATTTTAAATTATTTCGATGAGGCCAATTCAGAAAAATGTGGAGTCTGCGATATCTGTTTAGAAGAGAAACGGAAATTGAAACCTACGTTAAAAAAGCAAATGATTAAAGATATTTCAAGTGCATTAAAAGAAACACCTTTAATTTTAGCTGATTTGATCAAATCTATTAATTCAGGATCAGAAAAAGAGAAGTTAGCTTTAATCAGGCTATTGTTGGATGCTGGAGAAATTAATAAGACTGCTGACAATTACCATCTTTAAAATCTTTCATTATGCTATGAAAATAGTAAACCTTAAATAGCTTAAAACTTGTATTCCAAATGCTATTGATGGATGAATTAATCTCTTACCATTTCTCTACATAAATTTTGTGCTGTTCAGCCAAGAAATCAGCCTCAATTAATACCTCAAATTCTGTGGAAAGTCTGTAGCATTGAAGCCTTAATTCTGTAAAAAGTATTGGAGTTTGGAAATTTAACGCAACAAACAGATCGAAAGCATTCCATAAAATAATTAAAAATCTTACTTTAAATGATTTAAACCTATATTTTCTTATCAAGAAATATTTATCTAATTTTTTTTAATGTTAGGTGTAACGTTTCTTAACTACCTGCGTCTTAATATCAGTAAGTTTAATACAAAAAAGCTTATCAGCGTTTCGTTAACGAATAAAATAAAAATCAGTTTAATACTATGTATTGCAAAGTATAGGAGCTGATTAAGGAAAATTAAAATTGTTATAATTAATACAAAAGAAAAATATTAAAGTCATGAAAAATTTAAAAACAAGAATGGTTACAGCATTATATGTTGGCTTATTCATCCTGATCATGGTATCCGGAACTCAGAAATTAAATGCGGCAGAAACTAAAAATTATGTAATGGTTGAGCTAAAAGAATCAGCTCCTATTGATAAAATTTATGCTAAAGGAAATGTAGAAGTGTTTATCTCTCAAGGAGAAGAGCAAAGCATCAAGGTTTATGATAATTACTATGGTAAAAATGCTTTAACTCAAATTGAAAATGGAACACTTAGAATCAGTTCTTTTGAAAGCAAAAAACTGTCTGTTTGGATTACCATTAAAAACTTAAAAAGTATTGAAGCTTATGACCATGCATTGGTTTACGGAGTGAACAAACTTAATTTACTGGATTTGAACGTTACTTTGGAAAACCAAGCTGTTGCAAACCTGAATTTGAGTGCTTACCAGCTAACAACCAATATCTCTGACTCTTCAAAATTAATTTTAAAAGGGGATACAGAGTTTCATCAAATCAATGCTCATCAAGATTCAAATATTGATATCAGCAAGTTTACCGCATCTAATGAAAATGTACAATTGAAAGATCACGCGAGTATTACTTTAGGACAGTCTCAAAGCTTTAAAGGAATGGAAGCAAAATACATCATCCCAACTGATGATTTACTTTTCGATCTTCAGGTGATACAATAATTAAAACCTATCATATATTCTACCTTAAAAGTCGGCTTTATAAAGGCGACTTTTTTAATTAAAATAAATGTGTAAATTTCCTCTAATTTAGTGGTCAAACCTTAAAAATAACATCATGAAAAATAAACTATACTTCCTTGCTTTTAGCGCTATTCTATTCTCATTAAGTGCCTGTGATTTTAATTGTATCGAAGGTTCTGGAAATCAAGTAACTAAAGATAGAAATGTTGAAGCATTTTCTAAGGTTGATTTTGGTGGGAGTATTAAAATGAAGATTAGACAGGATTCTTCTTACAGTATGCGGATTACCGCTGACGATAATATTCAAAAAGAAATTTTAACTCGGGTAAAAGGAGATGTGCTAGAGATAAAAATGAAAGGAAACTTCTGTAATACAGGAGAAATCATCATTGAATTGGGTTCTAAAAAATGGAATGGTATTGATGCTTCCGGATCTACACAGATAATTTCTGAAAACCAGATCAATACCGATGATTTTATGCTTGATTTAAGTGGCTCATCTAAAGTTGATTTGGACATTGTTACTGGTAATTTGAAAACATCATCATCAGGAGCTTCAAAAATAAATTTAAAGGGACAGGCCAGACAACATGATGTGGATTTAAGTGGCTCTGCGGAAATTAACGCTTATGATTTTGTGGTGAGTGATTATCGCATTGAATCTTCCGGAGCAAGTAATTGCAATATCAATGTGCTGAACAGCTTAAAAGTAAACTCGTCTGGCGCAAGCAAAATTCTATATAAAGGAAATCCTAAAGACATTGCCAATGAAAAAAGCGGTGCTTCCACATTAAAGCATGTAGAATAATTTTTTAAAAAAAGGTTGAAACGCTATTATAAAAGGCTTCTTCTTTAACTATTTGAGATATTTAGCCACGAATGCACCATGAGTATTATTCATTGGTGCATTCGTGGCAAATAATTAGAATTCAATACCATATTGAAACTAGCTCACCTCCATTCCAATTTGGTTTCTTTCTTTTTTTACACTCAATTCATTTATACTTGTCAAGATTTTCTTTTAAACAAGATTAATGACTCCTAAAAATAACAAAAAGACCATTAGAGCTTGGGCAATGTTTGATTGGGCCAACTCTTCTTACAATTTGGTCATTACCTCCACTATATTTCCAGCTTATTATACCGCTATAACCACTACTGAGGTTAATGGGGTATTAAATGATAAAGTTTCTTTTTTTGGGATGAACTTTGTAAATACAGCACTGTCTAACTATGCACTTGCAGTAGCTTATCTTATTGTCGCCATTATTACTCCATTACTAACTGCAACAGCCGATTTTCGTGGAAACAAGAAAATTTTCATGATTATTTTCACTTGGTTAGGCGCATTGTCTTGCTGTGGTTTATATTTCTTTAATTCAAGCAATTTAGAGTTGGGAGTAATCTTATTTGCTTTGGCAGCAATCGGTTATTGTGGAGGAATTGTATTCAATAATTCTTATTTACCAGATATTGCCACACCAGATCAACAAGATAAAGTAAGTGCAAAAGGATTTTCTTATGGTTACATAGGCAGTGTGATTTTGCAGATCATCTGCTTTATATTTGTGCTAAAACCAGAATTATTTGGGATTACAGATGCTTCATTTCCTGCCAGGTTATCTTTTCTTTTAGTCGGAATTTGGTGGTTGGGCTTCTCCTACATTCCATTTACTGTTTTGCCAAAGTCAAGCCCAAACTATAGTAAAGTTGTAAAAACTAAAGTATCTAGCGGTTATCAAGAATTAATAAAAGTATGGAAACAGCTCAAAGAAATGCCAGTATTGAAAACATTCCTAATCGCCTATTTTTTCTATGCGATGGGAGTGCAAACCATTATGTTGGTAGCTGCTAATTTTGGAGAGAAAGTACTTCATTTAGGAACTTCTAAATTAATCGCTACCATTTTAATCATTCAATTAGTTGCAATTTTAGGAGCTTGTGTAATGTCGAGGTTATCTAATGTTTATGGAAACATCAAAGTATTGATTTTTGTGGTCATCATATGGATCTTTGCTTGTACAGTTGCTTTTTTTGTTCAAAACGAATATCAGTTTTATGGACTGGCAGCGGTTGTGGGTTTAATAATGGGAGGAATTCAATCACTTTCAAGATCTACTTTCTCTAAATATTTACCAGAAAATACTCCAGATACTGCATCATTTTTTAGTTTTTATGATGTGACAGAAAAATTGGCCATTGTAGCGGGCTTAGTCAGTTTTGGCTTTATTGAAGAATTAACCGGTAACATGAGAAATTCGGCTTTAAGTTTAGCAACGTTTTTCATTATTGGTCTGGTGATGCTTTTCTCAGTACTAAAAAAAGAAAGAACAGCTAATTTGAAGATGAATTGATTTGAAGGTAAAGCGATTTGAAGATAAATTGATTTGAAGGTTTGCTAATTTGAAGATTTGAAAATGCCTGTCAACTGAAAATCTCTGAACTGTCCACCAAAAACTTTTAACTTTACACTTTCAACTCTAAACTGACAACTCCAAACTGAAAATCTCTGAACTGTCCACTAAAAACTTTTAACTTTACACTTTCAATGCTAAACTGACAACCCCAACTGAAAACTGAATACCCTAATGAACGTAGAACTCTTTATCCCTTGCTTTGTTGATCAGTTATATCCTGAAACGGCTAAAAACACCTTAAAGGTTTTAGAAAAAGCAGGCTGTAAAGTAATTTATAATCCAGAACAGACTTGTTGTGGTCAGCCTGCGTATAATGCCGGTTTTTGGAACGAGGCTAAAGAAGTAGGAACTAAGTTTTTAAATGATTTCTCTGAGCAGAATTATATTGTTTCTCCATCTGCATCCTGTACAGGAATGGTGAAAAACTCTTATAATGATCTGTTTTTCAATACCATGATCCATAATAAGTGTAAAAATATTCAAAGCCATATTTACGAGCTTTCAGATTTTTTAATCAATATTTTAAAGAAGGATTATTTTGGAGCTGAGCTATTAGGCAAAGCAGTTTACCACGATTCATGCAGTGGCTTAAGAGAATGTGGAATTAAAGAAGAACCAAGACAATTACTGTCTAAAGTTTTAGGCTTGGAGCTGGTAGAAATGAAAGATAATGAAGTTTGCTGTGGCTTTGGAGGTACTTTTGCAGTTAAATTTGAAGGAATTTCAACAGCTATGGCCCAGCAGAAAGTGATGAATGCTTTAGATACCGGAGCAGAATTTATTATTTCTACCGATGCTTCCTGTTTATTGCAATTGCAAGCTTATATAGATAAACAGCAACTACCGATTAAAACCATGCATTTGGCAGATGTTTTGGCAACTGGTTGGGGGAATGTATAATTAAACAATCGTGTCCTCTTCTTTTCCCGGCAATTCTCCTTTATCCTGTTTTTTGTCTTTTTTCACCTCCTCAACCGCTTCCACAAAAATAAACCCTTTTAAAGCGGCGTGTTTGGAGGCTATTTCTGCATCTTTAGTCAGGTTAATTTCAATTCCTAATGCAGCTGCATTTTTAATCTGTTCTTTTACTGCTTCAGAAGTTTTTTCCAACTCTAAATCACGGATGTAAATTGCCAAAATCCTTCCCGGAAATTTCTTGGCAATTTCTGTATAAATATAAATGTCCTGCTGACCACTATCACCTATTAAAATGAAATTTAGTGCTGGGAAAGTATGTAGAATATTACTGATTTCTTTGGTTTTATGACCGGTATGCCCACTACTGAAAAATTTATTGTCCTGTAAGCCGAAATCGCGAAGCAACAACGGACCTTCAGGAATTTTATTTAAGTCCAGAAATTCTTTCAATAAATCATACATGTTCCAAGGACTGCTGGAAACGTAAAAGAAAGGATTGTTTCTTTTTCCGTTTTTTCCAAGAAGGAGTGCATTATAAAAAGCGGCAACACCAGGAAAAGGTAACCTAGAATGTGCATTATTTAAAAAGACAGTTTTCGCCATGGCCAAAATTTTAGTAGCCGAGGTCTGAACCACAGTATCATCAATGTCACTGATGATCCCAAATTCAGCATCTAAAGGCGGCACCAATACTTCAGAAATATAAGTTTGATGTTCCCACGGAATAGGGGAATCTAGAATTTCTAAGGAAACCAAATGCCACATTTTTTCTTCATTTGGAGTGTGGACAGGCTGAAAATTAAGTTTGAAATAACCTTCCTCATCTGATTGTACTTCAAATTCCTCTTCATGATAGGAAACTTTTATTTTCACATCGGGAACTTCATCACTCTGAAATCTCTTATACATATTTAGGAGGTTATTCAGTAGGCTTTCTTTATCATCGGAGGGTTTAATCAGCTTGTTTTCCAAAACTCTGCCAACAATGTAAATGTTATCCCTAGTTCCATAACTTCTATAAGGCATAATCACTACCGGAGAATTCCACTTTAACTTTTTACGCATATTAAAAATGAAATGATCTACAAAGTTTTCAGCGTTTTCGGCGGTATTCATCAGCAATTTTGTCCAATCCATTTTTGTATTTTCTTTTAAGAAGAAATATCGCCAATATCATGCCGTATGAATATTTATTTCCAATTATTATTTAGAGTATAGAAATTCTCCTACTTTTGCATGAAATGCAAAGCACTCATTTGTATGAGTGTTCAAATAAATATTTTTCACAACTTATAAATCATATTGTAGATGATTAAGATTACACTTCCCGATGGTTCTAGCCGGGAATACGAAAAGGGAACCAATGCGCACCAGATTGCGCTGTCTATCTCCGAAGGATTAGCCAGAAATGTTTTAGCTGCAGAAGTTGATGGTAAAGTGGTGGATTCCTCGATGCCCATTGAAAAAGATGCAAAAGTAAAGCTGTTAACTTGGAATGATGTTGATGGTAAATCTACCTTTTGGCATTCTTCTGCTCACTTATTGGCCGAAGCTTTAGAAGCTTTGTATCCAGGGACAAAGTTTGGCATTGGTCCAGCTATTGAAACTGGTTTTTACTATGATGTAGATTTTGGCGACAGAGAATTTTCTTCTGATGATTTCAAGAAAATAGAAGATAAATTTCTGGAATTGGCCAGAACAAAAGTGGAATTTAAAAAGGAAGCCGTTTCAAAAGCTGATGCGATAAAATACTTCGAAGAAAAAGGAGACGAATACAAGCTTGACTTAATTAAAGATTTAGAAGACGGAAAAATTACTTTTTATACTCAGGGTAATTTTACTGATTTATGTCGCGGCCCGCACATCCCAAATACTGGCTTTATAAAAGCAGTAAAACTGATGAATGTTGCAGGAGCATATTGGAGAGGTGACGAAACCAGAAAACAGCTTACGCGTATTTATGGCGTTACTTTTCCTAAACAAAGTGAACTGACTGAATATCTTCACATGATTGAAGAAGCTAAGAAGCGTGATCACCGTAAACTTGGAAAAGAATTAGAGCTTTTTACTTTTTCAGAAAAAGTGGGCATGGGTTTGCCATTGTGGTTGCCTAAAGGCGCTGCCTTGAGAGAAAGATTAGTGAATTTCCTTTCTAAAGCACAACAGAAAGCAGGTTATGAGCAGGTCATTACCCCACATATCGGGCACAAGAATTTATATGTAACTTCTGGTCATTATGATAAATACGGAGCAGATTCTTTTCAGCCGATAAAAACACCACAGGAAGGGGAGGAGTTCTTTTTAAAACCGATGAACTGCCCTCACCATTGTGAGATTTATAAATTTAAACCTCGTTCTTACAAAGATCTGCCTATCCGTTTGGCAGAGTTCGGAACAGTTTACCGTTACGAGCAAAGTGGAGAATTACATGGTTTAACACGTGTGAGAGGTTTTACTCAAGATGATGCCCATTTATTTTGCCGTCCTGATCAAGTTAAAGAAGAGTTTAAAAAAGTAATAGACTTGGTACTTTATGTTTTCAAAGCTTTAGGTTTTGAAAATTATACTGCTCAGGTTTCTTTAAGAGACCCTGAGAATAAAGGGAAATATATTGGTTCTGATGAGAACTGGGATTTAGCAGAGTCGGCAATTATAGAAGCCGCTGAAGAAAAGGGTTTATCTACCGTTGTTGAATTAGGAGAAGCCGCATTCTATGGTCCTAAATTAGACTTTATGGTAAAAGATGCCTTAGGAAGAAAGTGGCAGTTGGGAACCATACAGGTAGATTACAACCTGCCAGAAAGATTTGAACTGGAATATACTGGAAGTGACAATCAAAAGCACAGGCCAGTGATGATCCATAGAGCACCATTTGGTTCTTTAGAGCGATTTGTAGCAGTTTTAATAGAACATTGTGCTGGTAATTTTCCTTTATGGTTAACACCAGAACAATTTATCGTTTTGCCTATATCTGAAAAGTTTGAAGATTATGGAAAAAAAGTTTTAGAATCATTAAATAATTCCGATATTCGCGGTTTGATTGACCTGCGTGACGAGAAGATTGGTCGGAAAATTAGGGACGCAGAGATCAAAAAAATTCCTTTTATGTTGATTATAGGGGAGAAAGAGATGCAAGATGGTACGGTTTCTGTAAGAAAACATGGAGATGGTGATAAAGGAGCGATGAGTATTGAAGAGTTTAGCAATCATCTTCAAAAAGAAATTTTAATTTGAACATAAAAATGGAGGACAATCATTAGACCAAAATTGAATCCGAATAGAAGCAGAAGAATAACGGAACCAGCTCATAATATCAATAAGCGTATTAGGGCCAGAGAAGTTAGGGTAGTAGGCGAGGATATTGAGCAGGGAGTATACCCCATAGAAAAAGCGTTGGCCATGGCAGACGAGTTGGATCTTGACTTAGTTGAGATTTCACCTAATGCTAATCCACCGGTATGTAAGATTGTAGATTACAATAAGTTTGTTTACGAGCAAAAGAAAAAGCTGAAAGAAATTAAAGCTAACGCTAAGCAAACGGTAATTAAAGAAATTCGTTTTGGTCCTAATACCAGTGACCACGATTTTCAATTTAAATTAAAACATGCGGTTTCTTTTTTAGAAGCCGGTGAAAAAGTAAGAGCTTACGTTCACTTTAAAGGAAGAGCTATCGTTTACAAAGAGCAGGGAGAAATTTTATTACTGAAATTTGCTCAAGCTTTAGAAGACGTGGCAAAAGTAGAACTATTACCTAAGTTAGAAGGTAAGAGAATGTTCTTAACAGTTGCGCCTAAATCAGGAAAAAATTAATATACACAGGTTAAATTAAAAAAAGCATAATTATGCCAAAAATGAAAACCAATTCCAGTGCAAAAAAGCGTTTTTCGCTTACTGGAACAGGTAAAATCAAAAAGAAAGGTGCCTACAAAAGTCACATTTTAACAAAAAAGACCACAAAGCAAAAACGTAACTTAACTAAAACCAGCTATGTATCAGATGGTGATTTAGGAAACGTTCAACGTATGCTTTGCATCGGAAAATAACAAATTATTAACCAGGTATTGGGTTTGTAAGTTCCAAATAAATTGGACACCTCTTATCAAAAAACAATTAAATTATGCCACGTTCGGTTAACGCAGTAGCGTCAAGAAGAAGAAGAAAAAAAATCATGAACCTAGCCAAAGGCTACTGGGGTTCAAGAAGCAAGGTTTATACCGTTGCAAAAAACACACTCGAAAAAGGTTTACAATATGCTTTTAGAGATAGAAAAGTAAAGAAAAGAGAATTTAGAGGATTATGGATACAACGTATCAATGCGGCAACCCGCTTACACGGAATGTCTTACTCTCAATTCATCGGGAAATTAGCTACTAAGAATATCGGTTTAAACAGAAAAGTTTTGGCTGACTTAGCAATGAATGATCCTGAAGCTTTCAAAGCTATTTTTGATGCAGTAACAAAATAAAAAAAATCCTGTTTTAGGAATATTTAAAAAGGAGTCCAAATTTGGACTCCTTTTTTGTTGCCCAATATTTTAAAATAAATCGTTGGGCTAATTTTATAATTTACTTTGGAGCTGATTGTAAAATTTGTCATTCCTTTTACATTTAAATTTTGCTTTCTAAATAAAACACTACTAAATTAGTAGTATTAATTTAAAGAATAAGAATATGTTAAGACTAGGTGATAATGCTCCCAATTTTAAGGCAAAGACCTCTGAAGGTGAGCTTGATTTTTATGAATATTTAGGAGACAGCTGGGGGATTTTATTTTCTCACCCTGCAGATTATACTCCAGTTTGTACTACCGAATTAGGCAGAACAGCTTCTTTGAAATCTGAATTTGACAAACGTAATGTGAAGGTAATGGCCTTAAGTGTAGATTCTGTGGAATCTCACAAAGGATGGATTTCTGATATTAACGAGACACAAGGGGTAGAAGTGAATTTTCCGATTATTGCTGATGAAGATAAAAGCATTGCAGAATCTTACGGAATGATGCACCCGAACGCCTCTGCTACTTTTACGGTAAGGTCGCTATTTATTATTGCACCAGATAAGACGGTAAAGTTGATCATTTCTTATCCTGCTTCTACCGGAAGAAATTTTCAAGAGATTTTAAGAGTGATTGATTCTTTGCAATTGACTGCTTACCATAGCGTTGCTACGCCAGCAGATTGGAAAGATGGTGATGATGTAGTGGTAGCTCCGGCTATTAAAACAGAAGATATTGCAGCAAAGTTCCCTAAAGGTTACACAGAAATTAAACCTTATTTAAGAATGACGCCACAACCAAATAAATAATTTTGGTTTTAGTTAAGTGAGAAATTATTTTATATTTGATTACAATTTTTTAAAATAGATTCAAATGCCTGTTTACTTTACAGTGATTGATTTTATTTTTATTTTTAATTCACAAAATCAATAATTTATGAAAACAGGTACAGTAAAATGGTTTAATGCTCAAAAAGGTTTTGGCTTCATTATTTATGAAGGCAAAGATATTTTTGTTCATTTTAAGGATGTTAATGGTGGAGTAAATGCCATTAAAGACAACGACGATGTAGAATTTGAAATCGAAGATGGAAAGAAAGGTCCACAAGCAATAAATGTGACCAAAGTATAAGGGAATTCAAACTCATTGAAAACCTGTTGTATTTTCAACAGGTTTTTTTTTGCCTAATTATTTAGCTAATCTTTCTGCCTGAATAACAATTTTTTGATCTTTTGAATTGGTAGAAAAGAATAGATAAGTGCTTCCACCATCTTTTATTTTGAATTTTTTCTTGATTTCATCAGGCTTTAAATCAAAATTACGAGTGACCACATTTGCCTTTGCAATTGATTTATCCGCCTTGAAATTCTGAAATATCCCGCTTTTTATCACTTTAAAGATTTTACCCGGAAAATCATCTACAAGGTTGGTAGAAGTATAAAGATGCGTATGCTGATGAAGCTTGGCAACTTGATATTTAAGAGTGATGGATTTAAAAAAACCAGCTTTTAAAATGGCAACATCAGGCTCGTAGAGGTAAGTTGCTAAGGCAGTATGTTTTAATGCTAAAGCTTTTTCCTCACTGTAGGAGAACTGTTCGATAGTAGTTTTAGAATCATTAATTAATGCGCAATAAATTTTAGGCTCATTTTTCTGATGATTTTCCAAAACAAAAAGAAGCTCCTTACATTCATTATTTACGCTAATAATATGCACTTCATTTACTTTTTTTAAATCGGCTAAAGCAGAAGAAATATCTAATAAAGGTGCCGCTTTGATGATGACTTTTTTAGCTTTTTGAAGGTATAAATCCAGATTTTCTATCACATTAGGTTCGCAATCCTTTAAAAGAAAAACCCTACCTGTATTTGCTCTTCTTGATGGATCTACATAAATGGTGTCTACTTTTCGGCTTTGTTTTAAAAAGCTTAGGCTATCACCGACGATAAATTCAATATTTTTCAATTCAAATTGTTGTGCATTGTGTTTAACCAACTCGCTTAAGGCTTCATTGGTTTCACAATGGTAAACCAATTCAGCTTTTGCTGCAAAAGCCATGTCATCCACACCAAAGCCACCTGTTAAGTCTATCAGTTCTCCATTGCCAATTAAATTTGCTTTATAATTTGCGGTGATTTCTGAAGAGGATTGTTCTAAGTTTAATTTGGGAGGATAAAGAATGCCTGATGTATTAAACCATTTTGGGATTTTCTTTTGTGCTTTTTTCTTCCCTTCTAACTGCACCGCCAATTCCTGAACGGTTACCTTGGGAAAAGGTGAGCCTTTTAAAATCAGTTTCTGAATATCTATATTCAGATTATTATTGATGAAATCCTGAACAGCAGTGTTTAAAATTTCAGGATTGACGAATTTATACATCTTTTAAAACAAATTGAGCGGTATTTCTACTGCGCTGTTCTAAATAAACTTCACCAGAAATATATTTTTTGATGCTTTCTTCATTTGCATGGCGAATGGTGAATAATTTTAGTTCACTGTTAAATTTCATTTTAAAATCTGCTTTCATCTCATTAAAGAAAATGTCAAATTTTTCTTTTCTAAAATCAAAACAGGCAGAGAAACTGAGTGCAGAAATTTGCATGGTATTCACCTTAATATTGGCATCGGCGAAAGCCTTAAAAATATCTCTTAAGTGATTCTCTGTTATAAAAGATAAATCTCTGGTACTTAAAGTAACCAATACCTGGTTTTTCTTTACAATAATAATAGGAATAGTAATGTCTATTATTGCTTCCTTAATTATTGTTCCTTTTTCATTTGGATGCATAAATGGTTTCACATACAGTGGAATCAATTTATTCTGGAGCGGTTTAATGGTTTTAGGATGGATAACAGTAGCGCCATAATAGGTCATTTCAATGGCCTCAGTATAAGATAATTCATCAAATTTAACGCAGTCGCGGAAAAGCTTAGGATCGGCATTCAATATTCCAGGAACATCTTTCCAAACCGTAACTGAATTTGCATTTAAACAGGAAGCAAAAATTGCAGCCGTAAAATCAGAACCTTCTCTGCCTAAAGTAGTGGTGAAGTTTTCAGAAGTATTTCCAATAAAACCTTGCGTAACGCCTATCTGATTTTCAAGTATTGAAGGGAGGTGCTTTTGTATCAAATCCTCAGTTTTCTTCCAATCTATTTTAGCTTCGCGATAGGTGTTATTGGTTTGAATATATGATCTGGCATCTAACCAAGTGTTATT
>JBDSHZ010000149.1:0-3048 GCA_039918235.1 Pelobium sp. | reverse complement strand
GATGCAGTTAAAAATTATTTAACCTCCATTGATAAATGTAAAGCCGAAGGCGGAAATTTCATTGTTGAAGGCGGTGTTTTAGAAGGTGATGCTTATGAATCTGGATGTTATGTGAAACCCTGTATTGCAGAAGCAAAAAATGAGATGGCAATTGTACAGCAAGAAACTTTTGCACCTATTTTGTATTTGATGAAGTATAAAGATTTGGAGGAAGCGATTGCCATGCAAAATGGCGTTCCGCAAGGCTTATCTTCCGCTATCATGACTAATAATATGCGTGAAGCAGAAAGTTTTTTATCCGTCCAAGGATCAGATTGTGGCATTGCAAACGTAAATATTGGAACATCAGGGGCAGAAATAGGCGGTGCTTTTGGCGGGGAAAAGGAAACAGGCGGAGGAAGAGAATCCGGTTCGGATGCTTGGAAAGCTTATATGAGGAGACAAACCAATACCATTAATTATTCTACGGAACTGCCTTTGGCACAAGGGATAAAGTTTGATTTGTAGTGCTAAATTAAATCAGAGTTCTTAATTGAGAATCCTGATTTAATTTAAATTTTTTTGGTCTATTTATTTCTTAGATTTTTTAACTAAAATATATCCATCATAATACACGTTTTTTGTATTTCCGTTTAGAGATTGAATAATTAAGGTAAAATCAAAACCACCCAAACTTTTAACGATCGACAATTTTTCTGTTGGCAATTCTACTATGTTATTATCATTTCTCGGTGTGAACTTTTCGCTGATCTGAAGCTTTTTCATCAAACTATCAGCATAGAAGTAGATGGTGGTTTTCTCTAAAGTGAGAGAAACATAGGAGTTATTGGGTTTATGAATTATAAACTTTCTTCCTTCTAAAGTTAATGTTTTTCTTTCATCACTTCCTACAGGAATACTTTCCAAATCAATAACCTTTAAAGAACCTTCAACATTAATTATCCCTTTATTTGCGACTGAAAAATTTGTGTATTTTAAGTTTTCCGTGGCCTCAATTCCTAATGAATATTTCTGTTCTTTATCTATCAACTGCAATACGGTATCTTTTAATTCCTGTTTAATTTCCCACTTGCTATAGTTGGCTTTGGTCCATTTATTTTCCAATTGGCGTTGTAAATTTCTTAGGTTAGGTTTTACAAATGGCTGTAAACTTTGCACAGTATGGTAGTTCACTAAATAATAAATAATATTCCTTACTTCACTGTTTCTGTCTTCAGCTGATTTTTTTTCCAAGAGAAAAGTTAACCGTTTTTGTTGAGAATTTTTTGAAACCGCTTTCATTCCCCATGGTCCAAATACAATCAAAATTGAAAACAAAAATAAGCTGATGGGAATGATTCTGATTTGTTCCCTGCCTTTAATCAGAAAATAAATGGTGATAAAACTTAGCCAGATTGCAAGGGCAATCAACAGGTACCTACTTTCTGTAATGCCGTAATCCATCACTCTTTTGATGATGGAAATGGCTAACAAAACCAGCAAAGGCAACATCAGTAAATAGAAGGTTTTGCTGAAAAGCTGAATCCATTTATTCCCTTCTTCGTTTCTTAGAGGATGAATTAAAAGAATGGAAAGTATCCCAAATACGGCATAACCTAAAATTAAAATAGCGACTGAGCTTTGTGGTAAACTCCACTCAATTATTATTTTAAGTTCATAAGCCAATAGAATGGCAAGGTAAACACTGGCTAAAGGTATTAAAACATACTGTGTAAAAACCTTTAATCCTTTCGGATATGAAGTGTCATTTTTTAATTCATTAATGGGCTCAATAATTCCTGCTAAAAAGAAAATGGTATTAAATATTCCAGCAATTACCATCCATAATCTAAAGTAAATTTTATCATCCCATTTAATATTGAATAGCGTTTGAATACTTAATAATGCAATGCTTAAACCAATAAAAAGTACTGTACTATATAGGGCAGAAGTGGCAAATCTTAAAAAAAATGTTTTGTTGAGTTGCCAAAATCCGTTGTTTTCTTCTTTGGTGTTAAAAGCAGCAATAGCTACTAAAAGATGAAATGCAAAACCTAAAACCAGTAATACGATAATATCTGCCTGATAGTCAAATGGATTTAAAATAAAGTAGATAGCTAACAGAATGATAAAGATTAAAACGTTGCCAAATACTAACATTGTACGTTTTAAAGATTTGCTTTCGCTAAATAAACAGTATGCTAATGATAATGCCAAACCGAAATTACCTAAATAAACACCTTTGGTCAGTTGCTGTTCAAGAACTATATCTTTTAAATCATAGCTCAATACTATTCCACATACGGTAGCTATAATGGCATAAATAATAGGAATGGGGAATCTTAATATTACTTTTTTAAAGGAAATCAGCAACTGATTAAGCGAAGGAAATTTCATGATAAGATCATTTCCTTAAATGTAAATAATTATATTTAATTCACCAGCAGTTTATACCCTCTTCCATGCACATTGATGATTTCTACTTTAGGGTCTTCTTTTAGATATTTCCTCAACTTGCTCAAAAAAACGTCCATACTCCTGCCGTTAAAATAGTTATCGTCATGCCAGATTTGAATTAATGCTTCTTCTCTGGTTAATACATCGTTCATTTTAAGGCAGAGTAAACGAAGCAGTTCAGCTTCTTTTGTGCTTACTTTCTGTTGATTTTCATCTTTTGAAATGATTTGGTTGTGGTAGTCAAACTGGTATTCCCCAATTTTAAACTGAGTAGGCTTTTGCTCCGTTTCGTCATTTACTATCACCCTTTTTAATAGGGCATTAATTCTGAGGAGCAGTTCTTCAATTCTGAAAGGCTTGGTAATATAATCGTCACCTCCTAAGCTATAGGCCTCGGTTTTATCTTCCATCATTCCCTTTGCGGTGGCAAAAATAATTGGGATGGTGGTATTAATTTTGCGAATGTCTTTGGCTAAAGTAAAACCGTCTTTTTTAGGCATCATCACATCCAAAATGCAGATATCATAATCATCCTGAGTAAAAGCCTTTAAGCCTTCTTCCCCATCAATGCAAAGCTTTACATCAAATTTCCCTTTTAAGGAAAGATAATCT
>JBDSHZ010000148.1:0-25522 GCA_039918235.1 Pelobium sp. | reverse complement strand
AAGCAAGTGGTTTGATGACCGTTGGATAGCATCAACCTCCTTTTTATTGTTGCTTCCGTGGAGCATTAATTGTTCAGAATAGCCAATGATTGACTGTAAGGGAGTTCTAATCTCATGACTGATATTTGAAAGGAACCTTTGTTTTGCTTCGGCATGGTGTTCTGCTTCCTCTTTCGTTTTTTCTAATGCCAGGCGATAACGATTGCTTTTCGAAATGTCTGATAGAATAACATAAAGTAAAATTAGGGTAAGAATTAAAAAAACTATTAACACTTTGGTCGTTTGCTGGATGCCTTCTTTTAAGACCTGCTTCGCATTTGCTCCATTTAAACCAGCCTTTGCTAACACTTCTGATTCTACATCTTTCAGTATTTTCAGCATTTGTAAGGTAAGCTGATTGCTGGCAGTGTTAAGGTCTGCTTCTTCGTTTATAAATTTGTTGCTCTTTTCTTGTTGTTCTTTTTCAAGGTTTACTAATGCAATACCAATTTTATTGCTGAGGCTATCCTCTGATACTGAATTTAACTTATCTGTTTTTATCTGTAGTTGTTCCTCAATAATCTTGTACGCTTCAGTATTCCGTTTGCCAAATAATTTATTTAAAAGCCCTTTAGACTTAATTTCTGTAGGCACTACCGTAGTAGTGGTGGTTTTTTTTTCAGTGGTAACGGCACTATCAGTGGGCCAATCATTATTTTTAACCAGTTCAGTCAGTTTTTCCACTTCCTTAGACAGAGAGGTGGTATTGATGAGGTTGTCTCTTACTTTAAGGTATTTGATGAATTGCTGGTCTCGGTCTGAGACAAGTTTTTTTAATGATTTTAACCTCGCCATCTGAGTTTCATCCTTTTTATAGAGATTAATCAGTGTATCTAAGCTCAATTTTATTTCCTTAGATTCTTTAAAGAAACTGTCGTACTGTAAGGCATTGTTAAAAGCTTTGTTGCGTTGAACCTGATCAAGTCTTGATATTTTTTCAGAAAGCCTGCTTACAATCAGCAGTTTGTCGTTAGGTGAGGATAGCTGGTCTACAGTCACCAACATTTCTTTAAAGACGAAATTGCTAATTCCCCAAGCTGTTAGGAGGGCCATACCAGCTAACAAAAATCCGATGATCACTTTACTTTTGGTGGCTTGTACAAAAAACTGACGAGAAGTGTTCCGCATTTTTGTTGCTTAAAATTCTTTATCAAGATTACAGCAAAAGTGCAACCATTTCTTCCAATATCAGCAATGGCATCATAGAAAGGGACAATTATATTCTTTGAAGGGACCTAAAGAAGGAATTCTTCATCTATTTAACAAAAACATTACAGGTCAAAAGAATAAATTGCCTAAAGGCTCTTATTAGATGAAATTATAGTTTTTATGAAATAAGTTTCACCATTATCTTAATAGCGGTTAAATCTCATTTAACCAGATGTTATCATAACTTTTCATTAAATCTCTTTCTGATTTTGGGATAGGCGTAGGTTTTTTGCTTTCATAATCTATGGCTACCTGAACAGTTTTTCCTTTGGTACGCAAGGTTTCTGTTCCATCATCCTCCATACAAACCAAAACATATTCTATGTCCCAACTGCTGTTGCCTAACCTGCTGGTTTTTACATAAGCGAATATTTTTTCGTCATTCAAAATAGGTTTTACATAATCAATCTCTGCTTTAGCAATGATTACCCCAGTCTTTTTCCAATCCCAATTGATGATTTCTTTCCAGTAATTAGAGCGGGCCTGCTCAAAGTAGGTAAGGTAAACAGCATTATTGGCGTGGCCAAACATATCCATATCAGAGAACCTAATTGGAATCTCTGTTTTATATTTAAACTGCTTTAATATCAGGGTCAAATCCATTAATCGGTAATTATGTCATTAATAAAACTACAAACAAGACAAAATGTCTTTTAAACTTTAGATTTTATCAATTGGTATTTCAGTTGATAAAGAACAAATATAAATTAAAACAATAAATATAATTAGGAGGATATAAAATGACTTTAGTAAAATTTAAAGAAAACAGACCATCAACAAACTACAACACTTTTAACGAATTATTTGATTCTTATTTAAAAGAGGGCTTTGTAAATGACAAATCTATTTTTAAAGTGCCAGCAGTTAACATTTCAGAAAGTGTTGATCACTTTCATATAGAATTAGCTGCACCGGGCTTAAAGAAGGAAGACTTTAAAATTGCATTGGATAAGGATGTATTGATTATTTCTTCTGAAAAAAAATCAGAAAATAGCACTGAAAACTTGAAGATCAATAGAAAAGAATTTAACTATTCAACATTCACTAGATCATTCAACTTACCAGATTTGGTAGATTATGCTAACATTGATGCAACTTATATTGATGGTATATTGAAAATTGACATCGCTAAAAAAGAAGAAGCAAAACTGCAGACTAGAGAAATAGCTGTTAAATAATTGCTGAAAGCAAAATGCACAAAGCTAAAAGCTAAAAATCTGATGATTGAAAATTAGGAAGGCCTTGTGCAATTGATGATTATGCATTATCTATTTAAGAATTTTTTCATAGGTTTCTAGTTAAAATTGGGCATCCCGGCTTTTTAGAAAGTCGGGATTGCTTTTTTAAATAGCTGAGCAATATTTTTTACATTTGTAACCATGATATTAGAAATACTGGATACCCGCCGTAAAGCTTTAACAATTAATCTTGACCAGAATGTTTATGGCACTTTTGCAGAGATTGGGGCAGGGCAGGAGGTAGCCAGAAATTTCTTTACGGCAGGAGCTGCTTCAGGCACCATTGCCAAAACAATGTCGGCCTATGACATGACTTTTAGTAATGAAATTTACGGTTTAGAAGAGTCTGGTAGATATGTTTCAAAATCCAGGTTGGAGAAAATGCTGGATCATGAGTTTGCTTTATTAGGCGAACGTTTATCAGCGCTGGAATATCAATCTAGAACTTTTTTCTCTTTTGCCGATACCGTAACAACGTTAAATTATAATAAATCTAACGACCCTCATGGTTGGTTAGGCATCAAATTTCAGTTAGCGCCTAATGGGCCAGCAAATGAGATCATCTTTCATGTTAGGCTTTTAGACAGTGACGCCACTTTACAACAAAATGTATTGGGAATTTTGGGCGTAAATTTAGTTTATGCGGCATTTTATCATCATAAGGATCCTAGGGCGATGATTGAGTCTTTAGCTGATAATTTAAGCCAAGGTTCTGTAGAAATAGATTTAATCAGCGTAAAAGGTCCTGCTTTTGAGGAGGTAAGTGAGGTATTGGTTAATCTATTCCTGATTCAAAAAGGCTTTTCAAGTGCGGCTATATTTGTTCCTGTAGTAGGAGTGATACAAGCAAAGGATTACATGTATAAGCAACACATCATGATTTTAAGAACCAGGTTTAACCAAAAAGCAAAACCTGATTTCGAACTTTTTGACCATGCAGTTGCCCAGTACAAAACGTACATGGAAATTAACGATTCGGAACTGATTACCATGGCCGAGCTCACCTTGAACAATATGATGGAGAAGGCTGAAAATAACGACCTTGAATTGCTGAATAGGGTTTCTAAAAGAGCTTCAGAAATTATGGAAATGGGACATGCCGTTATTATTTCTAATTTCAACCGTCACCATAAATTGGCAAAGTACCTTTCTAAATGTAAACCAAAAAGTGTGGGCATTACCACCAATATTGCCAACCTTAAGCATATTTTTCTTTCAGAAAACTATAGCTCAAATTATGCAAATGAGCTTTTAGCTTATATCAGTGATTTATTTAGTGGAAATGTAAAGCTGTTGACTTATCCTTTTAGAGACATTAAGAATAAAACAATGGTGACTACAAAAAATTTAGTCGTTTCTCCGGAAGCAAAACCTTTGTTCGATTTTTTGATCCTGAACAAATATATTCTGGATATAGAGGACATTGAAGAAAGAGAATTTAATTAATTCCGCATATTGATGTATTGCAGAGGTTGCTCAAAATTTTCGCCTCTGCAAAAGCTGATCACTGATTGGAGATCGTCTATTTTTTTACTGGTTACCCTCACTTGGTCATCCATAATAGCTGCCTGTACTTTTAAACCAGCGTCTTTAATTTTCTTCACAATCTTTTTAGCAACTTCTTTATCCAAACCTTCCTTCACTTTAATGTCTTTTCTAATCATGTTTCCGGTAATACTGTAAAAGGGCTTTTCAAAATCTAATGCCTTTGGATCTAGGTGCTGTTTTACAAATCTGGAAATAATCGCATCAGAGATGGCCTTTAGCCTCATATCATTTTCAGTAATAATGGTTAGGTCATTTGTCTTTTTATCTAGCTCAACTGTACTTTTAGAATCATGAAAATCATAACGGTTTAAAATTTCTTTTTTCGCGTTATTGATAGCATTATCAAGGGTTTGAGCGTCAATTTTACTTACAATATCAAATGATGGCATAATTGGAATATTATTTGTAGATAAGAATAATTAAAGATACATTTAAAAGAATTAATTTAAAACAAAGAAAACATGAAATCTTCAAAAGCTAAAACTATAAAAAAAGATGTCAAAAAAAAGGTTAAAAATGAACTTGAGATAAACTTGACTTCTAAGATCAAAGATTTTGTCAAAAGTTTAGGTCATGACGCGGAAGATATTGGAGATGAAATAAAAAAAGCCAGCAAAATTCTTTCTAAAAAATTAGCTGTAAAAATAAAAGATGTTAAAAAGACAATTAGTGATAAAATCAGCAGTACAAAAGCTGAGGTGAAGAAGGATGTTAAAAAAGCTAAAAAAGTAACTAAGAAAGATCTTGACAAATCAAAAAAAGAATTAAAGAAAGCTACTAAGAAAGTAGTGGACACAGCAAAATCAATAAAGAAAACGGTAAAAAAAGAAATAGAGCCTGTTGTTAAAAAGGTAACCTCTGTTAAATCGGTAAGTTCTGTCATTAAATCACCTGTAGCTTCACCAAAAAGAAAAGCTCCAGTAAAAAAGGCAACTACCGCCGCTCCAAAAAGCACAACTACAAAAACAACTAGTGTTCCTGTTAAAAAAGCACCAGTTAGAAAAACAACAGCTGCTAGTAAACCCGTAGTTTCAAAAACAGCTGCAACTCCAGCAAGAAAAGCACCTGTAAAAAAGACAACGAGTACAGCAACAACAGCTAAAAGTCCTGTTGCTGCTAAAGCTGCACCTGCTAAAAGGATTGCTCCAAAAGCTAAGGCAAAACCAGTAACCGAAGAAAAACAGGAAGAAAAAGTAGAAGGTTCTACAACAACTCCTGCACATCCAGAAACTCCTTCGGTTAATCCGGCGAAACACAGTGTATCTAGTCCAATTCCAAAATCAGATCCTAAGCCACATAATACAGATTTACCACATCAGGCCGGGCCTGCTAACAAATATAAGAGAGGTTAGAATCAAGTCAGTTAACCTTAATTTAATATTTATTTAACAAAATAATTTGCAGTTTTGATCCCGGGCGTAAACGCTCGGGATTTCTTTTTATAACAATGAATCAAGAAAAAACTCCTTTAATTAACAGAGAAATAAGCTGGCTTTATTTTAACGATAGGGTTTTGCAAGAAGCGGCAGATAAATCAGTTCCTTTGATAGAACGGATCCGCTTTTTAGCTATTTTCTCCAGCAACCTAGATGAGTTTTATAGGGTTAGGGTAGCCACCATTAATAGATTGGTGACTGTGGTAAGCAAGGTAAAAGAAGAATTAGGTTATAATCCTAAGAAAATTCTTAATCAAGTAAAAAACATTGTAGTAAGGCAGGAAAAGAAATTTAACCTGCTTTATGAAGAAATTATTAAAGAGCTTGCTGCAAACAAGATTTTCATTTTAAATGAACATCAACTCAACGTAAGCAGAGGGCAGTTTGTCAAAAAATATTTTAGGGATAAAATTTTATCTACCATTGTTCCAATTATTATAGATGATAATCAGCCTTTTCCTGAATTAAGAGACCGAGTAATTTATTTTTTAGTAAAACTGACCAACAGTCAGAAAAAAACAAAGATTAAATATGCACTCATTGAAATACCTGATAGTCTTGAACGTTTTTTAGTCCTTCCTGAAACCAATAATCTAAAATTCATTATTCTTTTGGATGATATCATTAGGTATAGTTTAGATGAGATTTTCTTTGTTTTTGATTATGCGGAGATAGAAACCTACTCTATTCAAGTGACTAGAGATGCGGAGCTAGACTTGGATAAAAATGTGAGCGATAAGTTTATTGAGGCTTTAAGCAAGAGTTTGCAGAAAAGAAAGAAAGGTAAACCTATGCGATTGCTATACGATAGTGCCATGCCTATAGACATGCTAAATACGGTAGTATCAAAATTAGACCTTCATTCTGAAAGTTTAATTCCCGGAAATAAATACCACAATTTTAAAGATTTTATAAATTTCCCTAATGTTGGGGAAGATTACCTGGAATACAAAAAAATTGTTCCATTGCCAGTTAAAGACCTCAGTATTTACAAAGGGATGTTGGAATTGATCAAGAAACGGGATTACCTGATCAATCTTCCGTACCAGTCCTTTGATTATATCATCCACTTTTTAAGAGAAGCCGCTATTGACCCGAGAGTAATCAGTATCCATATTACACTTTACCGTTTAGCGCAAAATTCAAGAATTGTAAACGCCCTGATCAATGCAGCAAGAAACGGTAAAAAAGTAATTTGTTTGGTAGAACTAAAAGCAAGGTTTGATGAACAGGCTAATATTTATTGGACTAACCGATTAGAAGAAGAAGGGATAAAAGTAAATTATGGCATTACGGGTTATAAAGTACATACCAAAATATGTATGGTCACCCGAATGGAAAAAGGAAAGAAAACTTTCTACGCCAATTTAGCAACAGGGAATTTTAACGAGAAAACAGCGAGGATTTATTGTGACCACAGTTTATTTACCGCAGATCCAAGAATCACAAATGAGCTGAATAAGCTCTTTATGAATATTGAAAAGAAAAACATTTCTAAAGGATATAAACATTTGATTGTATCACCTTTAGAAACCAGAAAAAAACTTTTCTCTTTTATAGACAGAGAAATCAAAAATGCTAAAGCCGGAAAAAAGGCTTACATGATATTAAAAATGAACTCTCTGGCTGATGAGCAGACGATTAAAAAATTATATGATGCCAGTAATGCTGGCGTGGTGATTAAGTTGATCATCAGGGGAATGTGTTGCCTTGTGCCAGGAAAAGAAGGTTTTAGTGAAAATATAGAGGTGATTTCTATCATAGATAAATTTTTAGAGCATGCCCGAATCTGGGTATTTGCCAACGGTGAAAATGAAGAAATTTATTTGCTTTCTGCCGATTTGATGACCAGAAATCTGGATCACCGGATTGAAGTTGGTTTTCCTATTTATGATCCGGAAATCCGTCAGGAAATTAGGGATTTACTGGATATCCAGATGATGGATAATACCAAAGCCAGAGAAATAAACGCTCTTAATAACAACAAATACCGAAAAACAAAGATCAGAATCCCTTATCGTACACAAATAGACAGCTACAATTATTTAAAAAATAAAAAATAAATATTTTGAGATACGCAGCAATTGATATTGGCTCTAATGCCATTAGGTTATTGATAGCAGAAATTACTAATCATGAGGGAGTGATTTCATTTAAAAAAAATACGTTGATAAGAGTGCCACTCAGGCTGGGTGACAACGCATTTTTAGATCATTTTATATCTGAAAAGAAAACTGAAGAGCTGGTTAAAACCATGATCGCTTTTAGAAACCTGATGGATGTTTATAAAGTAGAAGATTACATGGCTTGTGCCACTTCTGCTTTAAGAGAAGCAGAAAACGGTTCTGTTTTAGTTGCTAGAATTAAAAAGGAAGCAAATCTTGATTTAGAGATTATAGGAGGTCAAAGAGAAGCACACATCATTTATTCCAGTCATGTTGATCAGCATTTAGACCGCAAAAAGAATTATTTATATATTGATGTAGGTGGCGGAAGCACAGAACTTTCTGTTTTTTCCGACGGTAAAATGGTCGTTTCCAAATCTTTTGATTTAGGTACCATCCGGATATTGGATAATCAGGATAAAGATGAAACTTGGGACAGCCTGAAAGAATGGTTAAAAGTAGAGACTAAGAATTATAAAGCAATTTCTGGCATTGGAACAGGTGGAAACATCAATAAACTTTTTAAATTATCTGAAGAAAAAGAAGGACTCCCTTTAAGCTATCTTAAATTAAAAACCTTGTTTAACTATCTTAATTCCTTTTCTTTAAAAGACAGGATCAATATTTTAAATTTAAATCAGGATAGGGCAGACGTTATTATTCCAGCCAGTGAAATTTTCCTTTTTGTAATGAAATGGGCAAGTATAAAACATGTTTATGTGCCCAAAGTAGGGATGGTAGATGGCATTATTCAAGTATTGATAGAGAAAAACTTTAAGGAAAAGAGCTAGTGAGAATATGAGCAAACAATTATCTCCAATCATTCAAGCGGATGAATTGCTAGCATTATACAAGAGCGAAAGTATCATTATTGTAGATGCCAGCAACGGAAAAAATGCCAAAGAAAACTACACTAAAAAACATTTAGATAGAGCACTATTTGTAGATGTTAATGCACAATTAGCTGCTATTAAAGACGACTTCGCAAATGGGGGAAGGCATCCCTTGCCAAAAATGGAAACTTTTGCAGCAACTTTAAAAAATATAGGAATAACCAACCAAAGTCATGTCATCATTTATGATGATCAAAATGGAGCAAATGCTGCTGCAAGATTTTGGTGGATGTTAAAGTCCATCGGCCACGAAAAAGTTCAAGTACTGAATGGTGGATTTCAACAAGCAGAAAAAACAGGTTTCCCCATCAATGATAATTTAGAAATACCAATAATTACTGGGGATTATAACTACAACAATTGGAAATTGCCCATTGCAGAGATGAGTGAAGTGGAAGAAAATTCTTTAAATGAAAATTACATCGTGATTGATGTAAGAGAAAGTAGCCGGTATCGTGGAGAATATGAGCCAATAGATTTAATAGCTGGACATATTCCTGGAGCGATTAATATTCCTTTTTCAACCAACTTAACTGAAGAAGGAATGTTTTTGTCTCCAAGCGAATTGAAATTAAAATATGAAACAATTTTCGCAGAAAATACGGCGGAAAATATAATTGTTCACTGTGGCTCTGGTGTTACAGCTTGTCATTCCCTTTTAGCAATAGCTTACGCAGGATTAGCAATTCCAAAACTTTATGTTGGCTCTTGGAGTGAATGGAGTAGAAACAATAAAATGATGGTGACCGAATGATAAAAAAGATTGTAAAAATTTACTACTTTTTTTGCCCGGCATGAGGGCAGTTAACAGCATCAACTTCTCATCTCCCTGCTATCAACCCAATAATCATCAACAACCTTTTCCACACCATCAACACCCAGCACTGACCAAAATCAACCATTAATTCACCCTTGGAATTAGTGGTACAGATGAACAAATTAAAACCACTTCATTCCCTAGCAAATTCCGCAGGCGAGAGTTTATTCAATATGTTTATTGTTTTTCAAGGGCTTTCATGTGTTCATTTCACTCGGGTCTGATTAATTTTTTTTCGAAAAAAAATCAATAAAACAAAAAGTAGCTTAAATAGATGGATTTACACTGTTGGAAGTAGTTGTCGGTAAAGATTTAATAATGGTGCTCATCGCATTCATTTTTACTCAATTTCTTTGCAAATCAGTAGCAAGTATAATAAATCTACGTGATTTAAAATTGCTTTTCACGAGCTAACTATTATAGTTATTAGGATTTTGATGCTTCTATTACCTTCATCGTTAAAAAAAAAAATCCCCTACTGGATTAACCGCACTCTTACTAATTGGAGCTAGTGCCTATTGAACAAATCCCTAATTCATTTAATGAAGATTTTGATAAATTCTTTCTTGGAAAAACCCTTGTGAGGGATGATCTGAAAAAACTTTATGTTTATCCTTCTGATATAAAAAGATGGATTAGAGTTCTTTTCACAAAGTATTAGTAAATCAATTCAGATGCTCTCAAAACATCTTAAGAAATTCAACTAATTATTACAGAAATTTCAGAATAAATTTCCCAAGGCAGCGTGGTAAGAACAATTTAAAGCTAGTTTAGTTAACGATTTTTCTTTTTTTTCATCTAGAATTGAAGATGATAAATTGGAATATGGAGATATCATCAGATTTCTGAATGACGAATTCGTCCACAAGAAAAACTTAATCAGCCTTCTTCAAATCCATAAACATAAAGAAGTCTTGCAAGAAATTATTGATAGTTTTGACCGCTTCGAGTTAAATGAGGAATCAATAAAGAATATTCATATAAATTGAATGGGTAACGAGCTTTATTGGAATGGAGATTTCAAGCCCGAACTAGTGGGTAATTATCGAAACTATCAGGTAATTAGTTACCGAGAGTTGCTCATATACAGATTGGCACATTGTGTTAAAAACATTACTAAACAATCACACTTAGTACACTATAACAAGTTGGTAATGCCGAAGTAAGCAAAATATTATTATCTTTAGTCAGCGCTAAGTTCCTATAAAAAAACCGGCCGCTACCAATTATAATTATGCGTTTTAACATATATATACTATGTATTTGTATTTTCACCTTGCCTGCATACCTGTTTGCGCAAAATAACAGCAACTATCAATTTTCGCATTTAGACATCACCAACGGTCTTTCTGATAATCAGGTAAATTGTATTTATAAGGATAAAAAAGGCTTTATGTGGTTTGGTACTACATCTGGGTTAAACCGTTATGATGGCAGTAAGTTTAAAGTATTTAAGCGTGATGTTAAAGATCCTAACTCGCTTGCCGAAAACCATGTAATGAATGTTGTTGAAGGCCCTGATGATAAACTATGGGTTTTTACCCATAGCAAAATTAGTGTATATGATCCTTCTGTTGAGCGTTTCTCTAATGATATCCCTTCAGAATTATCTCGTTATAACATACCAGCAATTCCCATTATCAGGGTAAGGAAGGACAAGCAGGGCGAGTTTTGGTTTGCAACGGATAAAAAAGGCCTTTACCGGTATAATCCTACTAGTAAAAAGACTGTTTTCTACAGTAATACTGAAAACACAACTGCTGTTTTACATTCCAACCATGTAATTGATGTGGTGTCTACACTGCCTGGCCGTTTGTGGCTTATTTATAGTGATGGCGTGATAGAGCAATTAGATACGAAGTTTAACAAAGTGATAACCCACTTTGATGGGCTGGCAAAAGCCCTGTATACCAAGCCGAGGAAGTTTATTATGATGATGGACAATAAACAGAACCTATGGGTTTGTTCTGATGAAGGAACTATTGGGGTTTATTGCTACAAGACAGCTACCAACATGCTAATGCATTACAGCAGGGACAATCCGGCTGGTAAGCTTAATTCTAATTTGATCACCAGCATTATTCAGACAGACGATGATAAGATTTGGGTGGGTTCAGATCATGGGGGTATAAATGTGATAGATCCGGCAACGAGTAAGGTGTCTTATATACTCAGCAGGGCTGATGATACCAAATCTTTAGGAGGCAACAGCGTTTATCTTTATAAGGACAATACCGGCATTATTTGGGCAGGTACATTTAAACAGGGCATAAGTTATTACCATAGGGGCATTATGCAGTTCCCCATTTATAAACAGCTGACTGCAAATCCTAAAAGTCTGCCTTTTGATGACGTGAATAGTTTTGAGGAGGATGAACAAAGAAATTTATGGATCGGTACTAATGGTGGAGGTTTGATTTATTTTAACAGAACTACCAATGCTTATAGGCAGTTTAAACACGATTCTAATGATCCAAATAGCATTTCTAGTGACATTATTGTTCGGTTGTTTATAGACAGGGAGAAAAGGTTATGGATAGGCACCTATTTTGGGGGTCTGGATTGCTACGATGGTAAGACATTTACCCATTATCGGCACAATAAAAATGACACAATCAGTTTAACCGACGATAGGGTGAATACGATTACTCAGGATGCTAGAGGTCAAATTTGGATAGGCACCTTTTCTGGAGGCTTGAATATATTTGACCCCAATACCAAAAATTTCCTTCATCCTAAAAGTCCGGGTATATCTGAGTACACTTCTGATATTTATGTAGACAGGGGCCAAAATATATGGATTGGAAGGGACAAAGGCGTGGATGTGATGTTTCATGGAACTGATAAAGTAAAAAACTACCTATCAGAACCTAAAAACCCTAATAGCCTGATTGGAAATGATGTAAATACCCTGATAGAGGATAGAAAAGGATTAATATGGATAGGCACAAAGGATGGATTGAGCATATTAAACACTAGGACTAATAAATTCCTGAATATAGAGGAAGGCGTAAACTTGCCTGCAAATAATGTATCTAACATTGTGGAAGATTATTCTGGGCAGATGTGGGTAAGTACAACCAATGGGTTATCGAGCATTCTGCTTACAGAAAGCAATGGCAAATACAAAGTCGATATTAATAGTTATAATGAACTAGATGGGTTGCAGGGCAGGGCATTTAATTTGTATTCAGCCAAGCGGTTAAGGAGTGGGGAGTTAGTTTTCGGCGGCATGAATGGTTTTAACCTGTTTGATCCGCAAACGCTAAATATTTTTAAACCTAAACCCAATCTCTTGTTTACAGATCTTAAGCTTTTCAACAAAAGCATTGCCGCTGGTGATACTGTAGATGGGAAGGTTATCCTAACCAAAGCATTTTCTGAAACCAAAGAAATTACTTTACAACACAGTCAGAATGTTTTTGATATTGAATTTGCAGCATGTGATTATTTTAATCCGGATAAAACAAAGCTTGAATATAAATTGGAAGGGTTTGATAATAGTTGGAAAACCGTTGCAGGTAATGAACGCAAGGCTACTTATACAAATCTTGATGGTGGCGATTATACTTTTAAAGTGCGGATTAAAGATGCCAATGAGATGCACAATGGTGAGGTTTCCGTGAAAATTACTGTGCTGCCTCCGTTTTTTAAATCTACTTTTGCTTATACCTGTTATGCCGTATTGCTAGTTTGCGCTTTACTTTATATTCGTCGCCGTGGTATCCGTAAACTGAAGCATGAATTTGAAAGCAAGCAGGCCAACATAGAAGCTGAACGTAAAATTGAAGCGGAACGAGCAGAAGCCAGGAGAATGCATCAGCTAGACCTGATGAAGATAAAATTCTTTACCAATATCAGTCACGAGTTCCGTACACCACTTTCTTTGATTTTAATGCCCATTGATAACCTCATTAAATCCATCACCAACACCGATCAGCACTTACAGCTGGTTACCATAAAAACAAATGGTAAAAGATTGCTTAACTTGGTTAATCAGTTGCTGGATTTCCGGAAGATGGAATACAATGAGCTTAAACTGAACAATAAGCAAGGCGATATTATTAAGTTCATTAGAGAGATTTCTGCTTCATTTACAGACATTGCCCAGCAGAAAGATATTGAATTTTTGATTGAGAGTGATTCCAGTGCTTATGTAGCCAAGTTCGACCACGATAAGATTGAGCGGATACTATTTAACCTACTATCCAATTCCTTTAAATTTACACCATCTGGCGGCCAAATAAGCGTGTTGGTTAATTTATCCCCATCCGCTAGTGATCAGGATATAAATAACCTGGAAATTAAGGTAATAGATACGGGCATTGGCATTAAAGTTGAAAATCAGCCTAAAGTATTCGACCGTTTCTTCCAAGGTGATATGCCTGAAAGTCTGCTTAACCAGGGAAGCGGAATTGGACTTTCTATTACAAAGGAGTTTGTAAAAATGCATGGTGGTGCAATTGTACTGGAAAGCGAGCCCAACTATGGCAGTACTTTTACTGTAACCCTGCCTGTTGAGCAACCTTTTGACATTGCTGATCCTATTGTATTAGAGATTGAACAGGCAAAAGTAGCATTGCCTGTTGCGCCAAAGGTTGCGCAAAGTTTGCCTGGTGTCAGTAAAAAGACAACTATTTTATTGATTGAGGACAATGACGACCTGAGGTTTTATTTGAAAGACAATTTGAAGCAGAGCTTTCATATTATAGAAGCGGTTAACGGTAAAGATGGATGGCAAAAGGCACTTGCTATGCATCCTAAACTAATTGTTAGTGACATTAGTATGCCTGAAATGAATGGAATAGAGCTTTGCAAAAAGATAAAAGCCGATTCAAGAACGGCCGCTATCCCTGTTATTCTACTAACTGCACTGACTACAGAAGAAAATCAGTTGGCCGGTGCAGCGAGTGGTGCAAATGATTACATCTTAAAACCATTTAATTTTGAAATACTGCTATCAAAGATCCACAATGCACTTCAAATGCAACAAACCCTTAAAACTACCTATCAAAAACAGATTGAAGTAAGAGCAGAAGACATCCACGTTGTATCTGAAGATGAGAAGTTTTTAAAGAATGCATTCGACTACATAGAACAGAACATTACCAGTGTTAACTTTTCGGTAGAAGAATTGAGCAAGCTGCTAAACCTAAGCAGGGTTTCTTTGTATAAGAAATTGCTCACCCTTACGGGAAAAACTCCTGTTGACTGTATACGTACCGTTCGTTTAAAACGGGCTGTACAATTGTTGCAAAAGAGCCAGTTAAGTATTTCAAATGTTGCTTATGAGGTAGGTTTTAACAATCCAACCTATTTTTCTAAAGTTTTTAAAGAAGAATATGGTCAGCTTCCATCTGAATATATGAACGAATACCGTAAAACAAAAAGCCCCCTGCTGTAATAAATTGCCATTAAATTTAATTATTAATATTTTAAGTGTCTGTAATATAAGCGTTTACGTTGGGTTAACATTTGTTGCATAAACATTAACATTTGTGTTACATAGTCCGGTTTCAGTACCGTACTTTTAATTTAATAAATCTGCAGATCCTTAGTTCATCTGTAGAATTTGTCTAACCAATTAAATTAAATATAAACTATTAAACTATGATGGGAAAACTAACCCTCAAAAATTTTGTGGCATGTATCGTACTAAGCTTATCACTAATGATAAGCTTGTCCGGCTATGCCCAAACCAGGCAGATCAGCGGGACGATTACCTCGGATGATGGACCTATTCCCGGTGCCACTGTTATTGTAAAAGGAACCAAGACAGGTGTGATATCCGATGTAAACGGAGCATTTAAATTGGCAGCGCCTGAAAATGCAACTTTAGTGGTAAGTATAGTAGGCTACCAAACACAAGAACTGGCAATAGGAGCCAGCAACACCTACGAAGTAAAGTTAGTAGCCGCAATAAGCGCTTTAAATGAAGTTGTTGTGTTGGGCTACGGTACCGCAAAACGTAAAGATGTAACGGGTTCTGTAAGTTCTGTTAGTGCAGAACAAGTGGCAAAAGTTCCGGTTACTGCTTTGGATCAGGCTTTGCAAGGCCGTTCTTCAGGCGTACAAGTAACTAATAATGATGGTGCCCCAGGTAGCGGCGTTACAGTATTGATACGTGGCGTTGGTAGTTTAGGTAGCAATGATCCTTTGTATGTAGTGGATGGTTACCCGATTACTGGTGGTTTGAACAACATTAATCCAAATGATATTGCATCAATGGATATCTTAAAGGATGCATCTGCTACAGCTATATATGGTGTGCGTGCATCTAATGGTGTGGTAATTATTACCACCAAAAAAGGTAAAGCAGGTAGTGTTGAAGTGGCATTGGATGCATATAGTTCTATTCAATCAGAACCTAAAAAATACAGCGTATTAAATGCCCAGCAATGGGCTACACTTGCCAATCAAACCCCAGGGTTTGATCGATTACCAGAATGGGCTAATCCATCTGCATTGCAAAACGTAAACTGGCAAGACGAAGTTTACCGTAAAGGCTTAAGACAAAACTATAATCTGGCCATTCGTGGTGGTAGTGATAAAGTACAGTCTGCATTCTCTGCAGGATACTATGATCAAAAAGGAGTAGTACTTGGCTCATTTTTCAAAAGAATGAACCTTGGGATGAATATTGATTACAATGCTACCAAATGGCTTAAGTCATCTTCAAGTGCTAAGTATTCAAGACAAAACAACAACAATCCTTTTGGTACAGGTGCTTTGGCAACATTAAGTGAGCTGATACCTACCATTGGAGGCAACAAGTTAACCAACATGGCTAAGGATGCTAATGGCAATTATGGTTTTTATGATCCAGTAAATACTTATACAAGAAGTTGGAATAATCCACTTTATACCATAGAGAGTCAGGATGCTAAGAATTATACCAACTACTTTTTAGGTACAACTTCATTAGAAGCTACATTGATTGAAGGTCTTAAGATTAAAACCAATTTAGGTATTAATACCACAGATTATTCAGGTTATTTTTTTACTCCATCAGATACTCGTTCGTTAGATCAGTATGGTGTAGCTAGTGCAAATAATCTGAATACCTATTCACAAAGTGCCAACAATACTTTTGAGTATCTATGGGAAAATACAATATCCTATTCTAATACATTTGGTGATCATGCTATTGATTTTGTAGGAGGTGTTTCACAACAGGATAACACTTTCCGCCAAGTGGGTGGTAATGGTAATAACTTGTTAAGTGATGCTATTAGGGATCTTTCACAAGTACAAAATCTAATTTCATTCGGTAATCAACAGGCCTTTACACTAGCCTCACAATTTGCAAGATTAAATTACAAATTCAAAGAAAAATACCTTTTTACAGCTACGGTAAGACGTGATGGCTCTTCTAAATTCTATGAAGGCAATCAATATGGTGTATTTCCTTCTGCTTCAGTTGCCTGGAGAGCAAAACAAGAATCCTTTCTTCAGGATGTTAAGTTCATTTCAGATTTGAAGTTTAGGGCCAGTTATGGCGAAGTAGGTAATCAGGCAGGTATCAGGCCATTCCAATACCTGGCAAGATATAGTTCTGGCGGCCCGGCTACTTCTGGTAGCAATGTGGGTTATCCGTTTGGCAATACTTACCAAAATGGTTTAGCGTACGTTAACCTTGACAATAAATCCTTAACATGGGAAACATCGAGACAAACAGACATTGGTATGGATGCTGCTTTTCTGGAAGGAGACCTAACCTTAATCGTGGATTACTATAGAAAGGATTCTAAAGACTTTCTATTACAAATTCCAACGGCTTCTCAGTCTGGTGTAACACAATCGGCTCAAAATGCTGGTAGCATCAGAAATCAGGGAGTGGAGTTGTCTTTAAACTATAAGCATCTGGTAAATGACTTTACTTATGGTGTAGGTCTAAATTTAACTACTGTTCAAAACAAATTGTTGAGTATTACCAAGAATACCAAGTTTATAGGAAATCTTGTAAACCTAACTACTCCAGCAAATGGATGGCAACAGTTTAGTCAAACCAATATCGGACAACCAGTAGGTGAGTTTTATGGGTATGAAAGTGTTGGTATATTCCAAACTCAGGCAGAGATTAATGCTTTAAATGCAAAAGCTCCGGGAGGAAACTACCAGGGTAATGCTGCGCAACCTACTCAACCCGGCGACCGTAAGTTTAAAGATATCAACGGTGATGGGCTAATTACAGCGGATGACCGTACTAGCTTAGGTAGCCCAATTCCTAAGTTTTATGGTGGTGTTAACCTTGATCTTGCTTATAAAGAATTTGATTTTAATGCCTTTTTCTATGGCAGTTATGGCAACAAAATATTCAACTATCAGGCCCGTAACTTAGAGAGTTTCCAGGCGCCAGGTTTTGTAGGAATACAAAATGTGAGCACGGAATACAATGACAACCATTGGTCGCCAACCAACCCTTCTAACCGTTTTGCCAGGGTTAACTATAATGATGATGTAAGTGCCAACAACGTGGCGTCAAGTATATATGTTGAAAACGGCAGTTACCTTCGTTTACGTAACGTTACATTAGGTTATACGATTCCGAATGACATTGCAAAGAAACTTGCCCTAAATAGAGTTAGGATTTATCTTGCCGCACAGAACTTGTTCACGTTTACAAAATATAGCGGTCTTGATCCTGAAATTGGACAACCAACTGGTACAGATCCAAATAATAATAACAGTTCTGCAAGCAACCCTACAGCATCAGGTGTTGATGTGGGCACTTATCCTTCATCTAGGTTCTACACGTTGGGGTTTAATGTGACATTTTAGACGGTATTAAAGTAAATAGAAACGAATAATGAAAAATATAAAATATCTATATATACTAACAGTAGGACTGATAGTATTTGTTCCCTTGAGTTGTAAGAAGGGGTTCTTGAATCAAACCGATTCATCTAACCCAACTGCTCAGGCCTTATTTAATAAACCTGCTGATGGTATTGCATTGGTAAACGCCATATATGATACCTATCAAAATGCAGATCTGTTAAAAAAATCACTTTGGTATTATGCCAATTTCCAATCGCACGATTTCTTCAATTGGGGTAACGACAGGTTTTACAACACCTACGCAATTCCAAGTACATTTGGTGGTATCCAGGTGTTTTGGCAAAGGGCCTACATTGGTGTTGCGAGAGCAAATTCAGCCATACAGGTCTTAAAAACGATGAACGAAAAAGGTGTGCTTGACGATGCTCTTGCAAAACGCCTTACTGGTGAGGTGTATTTTTTAAGAGGCATGACTTACTATTATCTTGCAGCCAGCTTTGGTGGTGTGCCTTTAGAATTATCCAATGGCGCTAATGATGGTTTAAAGCCAAGAAATACTCAGGATGAAGTATTCGCACAGGTAGAATCCGACCTTAAAACTGCGGCTGATTTATTACCATGGAAAGAAGATTATGCACCATCAGAGCTTGGACGTGCTACAAAAGGAGCAGCTATAGCTTATTTAGGCGCTGCGCAAATGTGGCTAAAGAAATATCCAGAGGCTTTGATAAACTTCAATCTACTTGAAGGTAAATACAGTTTATTGCCAAAGTTTATAGATATCCATGAATATGATAATGAAAACAATGCAGAGTCTGTATTTGAAGTGCAATTTATCCCTGCAGGTACTCAAAGCTGGGGTGCTGGTAATGAAGTAGCTTGGATAGGTTCTTTTGGTATGCCAGAAGAAGTATCAAACTTTGGTTACGATTATGGAAATAAGATTTTGTACGATGGATTCCAGGCTGGCGATCTTCGTAAAGAAGCCACAATTATAGGCCCTGGAGACATCAATGCCAGTCCGGCTATCATTGCAAGAGGTGGTATTAAATCTTATCCGCTTGTAATTGCAGGTTTTGCAAGTACAGATCCAGCTGTTAAGGCTAAGTATACAGGAACTGATAATAAGATTATCAATACCTGTGGTACGGTAGCACGCCCATGGATAGGAACAGACAATGCCGTCCCACGTAGTGGATATTATTGTGCAAAAATGTGGCGCGACCCAACTTTAGAGGGTAATTCAGGTAACTCTAATATCTTTGGAGCGCAAAATCAAGTGCTGTTACGTTATGGTGAAATTTTGCTAAGCAAAGCAGAATGCCAAGCTAGAACCAGCGATAACGCAGGTGCGTTAGCTACCTTAAAAAGACTACGCGACAGGGCTTTTGGAGGTACTGCACCAGCTGTTTACATGAGTCAGGGAAAAGTGATCACAGATCCTTTACAAATGATCTATCATGAATACAGACATGAATTGACCGGTGAGTATTCTACTTTTTACAATTTACGCAGGGCAGGCATAGCCACTGCGTTCATTAAAGATGTTTACGACATCACCATTCCTACTGGACATGAACTGTATCCTATCCCTCAATATGAGATTGGGCTTAATCCAAATTTGGTTCCTAATTATTAATGATTATTATTGATTACATTTAGAAGGCCCCCTCTTTACTGGGGGGCTTTTTTTCATTTTATACCAAACGTTAAACGATAATTCATGGTAGCTGTATCTATAACTAAAATTCCTTCTCTGCTAATTGTTTTATTGGTCTTAATTAGTGTTTCTTGTAAAAAGGCTTCACTGTTTGAACAAATTTCTTCGGCCCATTCTGGCATTCATTTTAATAACCTGATTACTGAGTCAGATACGATAAACCCACTTGATCTTGTTAATATCTATAATGGTGGTGGTGTGGGCGTAGGCGATTTTAATGGAGATGGTTTGCCTGACTTGTATTTTACTGGCAATATGGTTTCCAGTAAACTTTACTTAAACAGGGGAGATTTTAAGTTTGAAGATGTTACCGATAAGGCTGGTGTTAATGGTGCGGGCAGATGGGGCAGAGGAGCGTCTGTAGTTGATATTAACAATGATGGTTTACCTGATATCTATGTTTGCAATACGATTTATAAAGACGATGTTAGGCGACATAACCTATTGTATGTAAATCAGGGTAAAAACGAAGATGGGGTACCGCAATTTAAAGACATGGCTATTGCGTATGGCCTGGAAGCCGGTTATCAATCTACCATGGCCAGCTTTTTTGATTATGACAATGACGGCGATTTAGATATGTACTTAACGGTAAATAGTGCTTCTGCTAGCTATAATCCAAACTTGTTTGGAACGGTAAACTATAACGACAACCATAGTTTAGGGCAATTGTTCCGTAACGATTATGATGAGAACTTAAAGCATGGGCATTTCGTAAATGTAACCAAAGAGGCCGGCTTAACGCTGGATGGATTTGGACATGCTGCTACTACTGTAGATTTTAATAAGGATGGATGGAAAGATATTTATATCTCCAATGATTTTTCTGGCGATAACTTATTGTACATCAATAACCACAACGGTACTTTTACCAACCGATCAAAAGAATATTTTAAACATACCTCCTATAACGCCATGGGCCAGGATGTGGTGGATATCAATAATGATGGATTAGCAGATGTGGTTGAACTGGATATGAATCCGGAAGACAATTACCGTAAAAAGATGATGTTGGGCGCTAATAGTTACCAAACCTTCCAGAATTTTGATCAGTATGGTTACCAGTACCAATATGTGCGCAACACGTTACAATTAAACCAGGGTCCGAGGGTTGGGCAGATGGGTGAAATTGGTGCACCCGCATTTAGTGAAATAGGTTTTTTAAACGGGATAGCGCAAACCGACTGGAGCTGGACACCCGTGGTTGCTGATTTTAATAACGATGGTTTCCGGGACATGATTATTACCAATGGTTTTCCACGTGATGTGTCTGATCGAGATTTCATGACCTACCGCCAGGAAGCTTTTGCCATTACTGCCAAGCAGACTGTGATTAAACAAATTCCAGAAATTAAGCTGCATAATTATGGTTTCATGAATAATGGAGACCTTACTTTTAAGGATGTAAGTACCGAATGGGGATTGCAACTGCCTACTTTTTCTAATGGAGCAGTCTATGCCGATTTAAATAACGACGGTGCGCTGGACATGATTATCAATAACATTAATGATGAAGCGCTTATTTATCGCAATACTTCTAGAGATGATAAAAAAGTAACGGACAGCAAGCATTACCTGCAGGTTAGTTTTACTGGTGATCAAAAGAACTTGGACGGGATTGGTGCGCTAGTAAACATCTATTACGATCATGATAAGCAGCAGGTTTCTGAAAACAATCCTTACAGAGGTTACTTGTCTACCATGCAAAGCATCAGCCATTTTGGTTTAGGAAAAACAACTGTTGTTGATTCTGTTTTGATCACCTGGCCTGACGGTAAAAAGCAAAAGCTAAGCAATGTAAAAGCAGATGAAACGCTGCGAGTAAAGTATGCAGATGCAAAAGATTATACTATACCTGTTCTCCCAAAGTATGCCAACGGTTTGTTTAAAGAGGTAACAGACTCTCTAAATCTTCATTATACGAGTAAGGATGCTAGTTTTATCGACTTTAATGTCCAAAAGCTAATGCCTCATAAACTATCGGAATACAGTCCTGCAATCGCAGTGGGCGATATGGATCATAACGGTTTAGATGATATGGTAGTTGGTGGGAACGCTTTTAATCCAACGCAGTTGTTCTTTCAACAGGCAAATGGAACTTTTACGCAAAAAAACTTGTTCCCAAAGGCTGCACTGGAAACGTCTTATTACAAGGATGCTGGATTACTACTCTTTGATGCCAATGGTGATGGTAAGCTGGATCTCTATGCCGCCAGTGGTGGTTATGAGGCCGCAGCCAATGGTCCGGAATATCAGGACAGGCTTTACATAAATGATGGTAAAGGAAATTTTAAACTGGATGTTGCAGCAATCCCCCCAAACCTTACCAGTAAATTATGCGTAAGAGCAAGTGATTATAACAAAGATGGGAAGCCAGACTTGTTCATTTCTGGCCGCGTTAAGCCTTGGGAATATCCAGAGCCGGTATCCAGTATTATTTTACGTAATGATAGTCATGATGGCATTGCAAAGTTTACAGATGTTACTGCACAGGTAGCACCTGCCTTAAATAAAATAGGGCTGGTATGCGACGCCTTGTTTACTGATTTTGACAATGATGGTTGGGCCGACCTAATTATGATAGGCGAATGGATGCCCATAACCATGTTTAAAAATGACCATGGGAAATTTGTGAATGTGACAGTCAATACTGGCATATCAGGTAAGTTGGGCTGGTGGAGCTCTATTGTGGCTGGCGACTTCCGAAATACCGGTCGTACGGATTACATTATAGGTAACCTGGGTCAAAATAGTTTAATGCAGGCCAGTGATGAGCATCCGGTATATATTACAGCAAAGAATTTTGACAAGAGCGGTTATAGTGCAGTGCCTTCAATTTTTCTGAAGGATGAAAAAGGTGAACTTAAAGAATTTCCGGTAGCTGGCAGGGATGACATGAGCAAACAGATGATCAGCATGAAAAAGAAGTTTACCAATTACAAATCCTACGCAAAGGCTACACTTCAGGAAGTACTTAGTGCCGAGCAACGCAAAGGTGCGCTAAGGTTAAAGGCCAATATGCTGAAGTCTTGTTTTCTGCGTAATGATGGAAATGGCAAGTTTACCCTGATTCCTTTGCCTATGCAAGCTCAGCTTTCAGTAATTAATGGGATGGAGGTGGGTGATTTCGACGCTGATGGGAATCTTGATGTACTGATGAATGGTAACGACTACGGTACAGATGCATCTATTGGAAGATACGATGCCCTTAATGGCTTATTGTTGAAAGGTGACGGCAAAGGAGGATTTAAACCATTAAGCATTTTACAGAGCGGTATTTATATCCCAGGCAATGGAAAGGCTTTAGTAAAGCTACGAGATACAAAAGGAGATATATTGCTGGCTGCCAGTCAGCATAAAGACTTTTTGAAGATCTTTAAACAAAATGGAAAAGCGAAAACTATACCGGTACAGCCAGATGATGCCTATGCGATTATCCAATATAAAAATGGGAAGAAGGCGAGACAAGAGTTCTACTTTGGGTCTTCGTTTTTATCCCAGTCTGCTAGATTTATTACCGATAACGGCAACATCAAAAACATCAGCGTGGTAAACACTGCTGGTAAAAAGCGGAATTTGCCTGCTATCTTGAATTGAAATATTAAAGGAATTAAGGAACTAAACAAAAAGCTCAATAACCAAATGAGCATAACAAATGAATAGTAAACGTTACACTGGAATTGGTCTGGCTTTATTGCTGGGTAACTTTTTAAGTATAGGTGATGCCAATGCGCAGGCACCCAAGTTTGATGATAAAGAAGTAAAAACAACAAATGCTAAAATACTTTATCTATGGTTAAATGGCATTCTAATACAGAATAATATAGAATTACCCGGCCCTACAAATTGCGCATTAAACCAAAATCAAATTGCTTTAGGTACCTTAGGTTTTAAGGGAGACCAAGGGTCTGTAGCATTTGAAAATATTAGTTACACTAATTTTAACAAGCCGAACTCGGTGGCTCAGGTATTGAACAACCTGTGGTGCGCAATTCAGGTAGTGTACAAGAACTGATCATTCCGTTCAACCAAAACTTAACCTATTCTATCATTCTATAATTAGTGATATGATACATTCAATCAAATGATAAACAAAATATTATTAACCGTTAAATAAGTAGTTAATGACCTGTAATAAAATGAAATACTTTAAAATTATACTAATGGCTGTTTTTTGTCTTTTTTTTGCAGGTTGCAGCAAAAAGTCAAAAATTAAAATGATGGCCGATGCGGAAGTGCTACATCAGAATGTAGACCACCTTACACAATTGATCATTTACGATGCTTTTAGTCCGCCGGTAGCCAGTCGTATTTATGGTTACACCTCCCTTGCTGCTTTTGAGGCCATTAGATTTCAGGACAATACATACCTTTCCATAGCTGAGCAGATGGCAGGGTTTAAAACAATGCCCAAGCCTCAAAAGGGGAAGAAATATGATTATACACTTGCTGCTTCAAAAGCATTCTTTACGGTTGCATATAAAGTAACTTTCTCTGTAGATACCCTAAAAAAATATGAGGATAAGGTAATTGCCATGTACCAGTCAAACCTGGACGACAGTACGTTTTCGCGGTCAATAGCATTTGGTGAGCAAGTTGGAATGGCAGTTTTGGCACGGGCCGATAAAGATGGCTATGCTAAAAGCAGGGGTAAAGTCCGTTATTTAGGAAGTAATGCAAACGGTAAATGGCGACCAACACCTCCAGATTATATGGAAGGGGTGGAGTTTTGCTGGGGTAAACAGCAATTATTTATGGTAAAGACATCTGACGATTTTCCATTACCACCACCACCTGCCTATAGTGTAGATAAAAAAAGTCAATACTTTAAACAGGCAGTTGAAGTATATAAACAGAGTAAGACATTGACACCAGACCAGTTGCAGATTGCTGCCTTTTGGGATGATAATCCTTTTGTGATTGAGCACAATGGCCATGCGATGTTTGCCAATAAGAAGATTACACCAGGTGGCCACTGGATTGGTATCACCGCAATAGCGTGTAAAAAGACAAAGGCAGATCCGGTTAAAGCAGCACAAGCTTACGCACTTACCTCCATTGCCCTGTACGATGCTTTTATTAATTGCTGGCAAGTAAAATATAAGACAGAATATATCCGGCCGATTACCATAATCAATGAAAACATAGACCCCAATTGGGTTACGCTGTTGCAAACACCTCCATTTCCTGAATACCCAAGCGGACACAGTGCAATTAGTGGTTCTGCTGCAGTGATGCTAACGCATATCTTTGGTGATAATTTTGAATACATGGATACGAGCGACCTTCGTTATATTGGGATTCAAAGGCACTTTAAATCCTTTTTAATGGCCTCAGATGAAACTTCCATCAGTAGGTATTACGGCGGTATCCATTTTAAAAACAGTGTGGATCAGGGTGCAGTACAAGGAAGGCAAATTGGCGAATACATCTGGAAGACCCTAAAATTGAGGAATTATTTATAAAGGATTATTTAATAGTTTTTCAATTTTATCCAGCAGTTCTGACATTTCAAAAGTCTTTGCCAGGAAATCATTTGCCTGCTTGCAGAGATCATGAGTAGGGGTATCTTGCAGGTTTTAGCACTTTGCAAATATCATTGCCATCTACGCCAGACATTTAGATGTCTGGCAATAACAGATCTGGTTTTGTAAAATCTTTTCTGGTACATCTTTT
>JBDSHZ010000147.1:0-26469 GCA_039918235.1 Pelobium sp. | reverse complement strand
AGTATAGTCGTTTTTTTAGTGGCTTTACCATTATGTTTGGGTATTGCCCTCGCTTCCGGAGCACCATTGTTCTCAGGTATTTTAAGCGGTATTATTGGCGGTATAGTAGTCGCAAGTTTTAGCGGTTCTCAGTTGAGCGTAAGCGGACCGGCAGCAGGTTTAACAGTAATTGTATTAACAGCAATTACAGATTTAGGAAGTTTTAACATATTCCTGATGGCGGTAACCATTGCCGGATTGCTTCAGATTGTTTTAGGGATTTTAAAAGCTGGAACCATTGGAAACTACTTTCCAAATTCTGTAATTATTGGGATGCTGGCAGCAATAGGAATCATCCTTATTTTAAAGCAATTGCCACACGCTGTTGGTTACGATGCTGATTTTGAAGGTGATTATGAATTTAATCAACTGGATAACGAGAATACCTTCTCGGCTTTAGTGTCTGCTTTTAAGAAATTTACCATCGGTGCAATTATTATCAGTGCACTTTCATTAGCAGTGTTGATCATCTGGCCTAAATTTAAAAAACTGGCTATCGTTCCTGCTCCTTTATTGGTGGTGGTGTTGGGTGTTGTACTTGCAGAAAGTTTTGGAGGGTCGTCTTTGGCTTTAAGTGCTGATCAGTTGGTTCAGATTCCGGTGGTGGAAAGCTTTACAGATTTTAAGGGTTTATTTACTTTTCCTGATTTTACACAGTTAGGTAATCCTAAACTTTGGACAGTTGCAGTAACGATAGCTATTGTGGCGTCTTTAGAAACACTATTGAGTTTAGAGGCGGTAGATAAAATTGATCCCATTAAAAGGGTTTCACCTACAAACAGAGAATTGGTTGCACAAGGAATTGGAAATACGCTAGCAGGATTAGTGGGCGCCTTACCTATGACCGCAGTTATTGTGCGTTCTTCTGCAAACGTGAATTCTGGCGGAAGAACAAAGGTTTCTGCAATTTTTCACGGTATATTTTTGATTTTAGCAGTATTATTAATTCCAGTGCTCATCAACAAAATCCCTCTTTCATGCCTTGCCGCTATTCTATTGATGGTAGGTTATAAACTCACCAAGTTGGAGCTGTTCAAGAAAATGTGGAAGGACGGAAAGGATCAGTTTATTCCTTTTATTGTTACTATTTTAGCAGTGGTATTTACAGATTTGCTAATAGGAGTAGGGATTGGATTAGCCGTTGGAATTGTGTTTTTATTAAGAACCAATTTGCGTAATCCTTATTTTTACACCATTGATAGGTCAGAAGGAAAACACATTATTAGAATTAAATTGGCTCAGGAAGTTTCATTTTTAAACAAAGGAGCTATAGAGTATATGTTAACGCATATTCCTGGGAATAATAAGGTGATAATTGATGGATCTACAGCACTATTTATTGATAAGGATGTCTTAGATACGATTCATGATTTTCATCTTCATGCAAACACCAAAAACATACAGGTAGAACTCGTAAACATCAAGTCTAAATATCATCTTCCAAAACTAAAAGAGCTGGAATTAAAACCAGAAGAAATTGTTTAATTAAAATTTTAAAGAAATGAAAGATAGAACAACAAAAAATATATCCGTTGGACACGCAACCAGCGAAATAAATTATGAAAATTTATTAAAATGGAACAAAGAGTGGGTTGCGGAAACTTTAAATGAAGATGCCGACTTCTTTAAAAAACTAGCTAAAGGGCAAAACCCGCCAGTATTGTGGATTGGTTGCGCTGATAGCCGTGTACCTGCAAATCAGATTACTGGGACCAATCCTGGTGATGTTTTCGTACATCGAAATATTGCCAATATGGTGATCCATACGGATATGAATATGTTGAGCGTATTGGATTATGCAGTTGCCGTGTTAAAAGTAAAGCATGTAATTGTTTGTGGACATTATGGTTGCGGAGGGGTTTTAGCAGCAATGAGTAACAAGCAATTTGGTTTGATAGATAACTGGTTACGTCACATTAAAGATGTTTACCGTACCTATTCTTCTGAGCTGGATGCGATTGAAGACGAGGTAGAAAGAGGCAAACGATTGGTAGAGTTAAATGTGAATGAGAACGTTTATAATCTTTGTAAAACCAGTACCATTCAAAATGCATGGAATCAAGGACAGGAATTGAGTGTTCATGGCTGGGCTTACAGCTTGGAAACTGGAATTATTAAAGACTTAGAAGTATCCTTCGATTCTGATGAGAACCTAGGAAACGTTTTCAAATTTGAATCAAAAAAATAGTTTTTTCAAAGAGCGGGGATAATCATTTTTAGGATGCCCCCGCTTTTTTGTAGAATGAGTTTGAAATAAATAAAAATAGGTGTAGATTTATTTATCAAAACTATAATCGACTATGAAAAAGTACTTTAACTACAGAAAAAGAGAAGTAAAGTTATTTTTGTTGGGAATGTTTTTAATGTTCTTAATGATGGCTAATTGGTCTGATGCGAAAAGAGGCTTTTTAAAAGGTTGGAATAGTGTAGACTCAACTTCCTCAAATATCAAAGAAACTAATAAGTAGTCGTCATTTTCCCATCCACACAAATCACAAAATCTGCTTTATTCAGGTTTTCTTTATCTATTTTACTGATCTCATCCTGAGAAACAGTAGAAATAGTCATGTATTTTAACAGCGGTTGTTCTCTTTTTAAGTACCATAAAATCCCTTCATAATCATCAGAATGGTAAGCGCCATTATAATGAAGAAAAATATGATTGGGCTGATAGTTTTTCAAAATGAAATGAGCCATTGTAGCATCTTTTATGGCTTGCGCTTTTACCAATAGTTCACTACCATGTCCGCCCATCATTTTTAATATGTTTTTATAAGTTGGCAATTCAGGGTCAAATACAATGGGTAATGGAGCAATCCATGCTTTTTCTTCAGATGGAAGAGAATCTAAACCTATAAAGTCTTTTTTGTATACCAAACTTGCATATTTTCTAGGAACATTTGTGGCAATGAAAGGAAGTTGATTTTCTTTCGCGAAATTAACCAAAGGAGCATAGTCAGTTGCATAATTGGGCCAAAGCCTAGCTTCTTTTGCGAATTCGTCACTTTTAATGGTCCCTTTTAAGTAATTATTTAGTACCTGCTGATTATCTGCTTCCAACATTTCGGCACCTAATATCAATGGCTTTTCCTTATTTAAAGCAATGGCTAATTCATATTCTAACCAATGTGCAATGGGGTTATTGTGCAGTTCTCCAAACAACACCACATCACTTTTTGCAAGGCTTTGCAACATTTTGCCATAGCTCACTTTTTTGCCTTCGGCATTATAAATAATGTAAGCAGGTTTATCCTGACCAAAAGCGTTAAATAGTATGAAAATAAATAAAAATAGAATGCCTAATTTTTTCATATTATAAATTTTGGTCATGGTATTTTAACTGCATCCCATGAAGGAAATTTCTTAAAATCTGATCTTTGCAAGGGCGGTATTGGTTTTGGTCTGGATTGCGGAAAAAAGCGCTCAATTCATGTTTGCTAAATCTAAAATCTACCAATTCTAAGATTTCCAAAATATCTTCGTCCTTTAAATTTAAGGCAATCTTCAGTTTTCTGAAAACGATATTGTTGTTCAGTTTTTTCTCAGGTTTACGCTGTTCCCCTTCTTTTTCTCCTCTTTTTAAATTGATAAATCCATTTAAGAAAACTGCTAAATCTTTATCGTAAATGGGCTTATAATCTGGGTCATCGTCTTTTTTTAGCCATTCGCTAATCTGTGCCCTGCTTACTTCTTCCCCTCCAGATAAAAAAAGTGCTATCATTTTATCATCATTGAAATCAAATGTGAAACGTATGCGTCGGATGATATCGTTATTGGTCATAAAATTATTTCAGTATAGCAATCTTAAAATAAATTAATGAACTATGGTCCCTTAAAACCGTCTAAGATTGACCCCAAAATACGTCTTTTGTTTTAATTCTTAAAAATCAACGGTACTATCATCTTAAATTTAAACATTAGGCATAAGCCAGTTGCCCATATTTCACAGTGTTATTACTTATCATTGGAGCGTTGTTTCTGATTTTGGAGACCTTATCTCTTAATATTATTCTAGCCCTACAAACTTGCGTTCTAGATTGAAGTGGACTAATATGTAGCATATCAGCAATTTCCTGATGTGAATAACCTTCAATAGCAAATAGGTTAAATGGAATTTTATAGTTTTCAGGCAGGTTATTTAAACAATGCCATATATAATCTACATCATCATTTGCAAATGGTTCACTGGTGAAATATTCTCCATTTTCTAAATCAATAGTTGGCACCTGACGTTTGGCTTTACGGAAAGCAGTAATAATTGAATTCACAAACACTCTTCTTACCCAACCCTCAAAAGAACCTTCGCCTGTGTATGAATTTATCTTCGTGAAAATCCTAATAAATCCATCCTGTAAAATGTCTTCTGCTTCCATTTTGTTTTTGGTGTAGCGGATGCAAAGTGCCAGCATTTTTGAGGAGAAATAATTGTAAATTACTTCTTGACTTTTTCGGTCTCCTCTTTTACAGCCTTCAATGTGTTTATCAATAGCAATCAATTTCATAATTATGGTCTTAATATTTTATTGGCCTATGCCAATACTAATGCCTTTGATGTAATTTATTGATAATAAGTATTATAAGTATTTCATGAAGTTTGAAAACGTATGATAACGGACGTTCACTGTTCGGATACGGACAGTTTTTTTGAGGAGAAAGGAAAAGGTTTGAAAATTATAAGGTTAACAATCCATAATCTCTTAAAATATGGATGGGTTTTGCATACCAAAAGAGCTCAAAATTTTCAAATTGATTTTCAAAATCGGTTTTTAACTGCTCAAAGGATAGGGCATCCTCATTTTTAACGGTTAATTTTTCTAACGCTTTTACCAGCCATTGGCCTTTTTCTTTATCCAGATTGATTTCAAAACTTTCTCTTTGAGCGTGGAAGGTAAGCTTTGCCATTTCCCAACTTTGGCCTTTTTTAGATTTCGTGAAATAATCTGTACTTGGTTTACCGCCAAGCCAAACTATTTTTGAGCTAGGCTTGGTATTAAAAAGCATTTCTTCCTGAATAGCTTGCTGAATGAAATCTTTTCTAATGGCTGTTCTAGGGATCTTAAAATCGAACCAATCCTGAAGCGCCAATTCAAAACCGACACCATGCATATAGTTGAAAAGTGACTTTTTTAAACCGAAACTAAATTGATGGTGATCTATACCAGTTTTGTCTTTAAACTCAATATCATTATGAGCAAAACTTATATTTTTTTGTTGAGGAATAATGCCAAATGCTTCAGGATTTAAACCTACAGGGCTATGAGCAGTTAAAGCAAATTGATGCCAAAAACCTGATTGTATAGTCCCCAATTCAAAAAGTTGACGCACCATTTCTAAACTGTCAATTGTTTCCTGAATGGTTTGCGTAGGATAGCCGTACATTAAATAGGCGTGAACCATAATTCCGGCTTCCGTAAAATGATGGGTAACTTTTGCAACTTGTTCTACCGTAACTCCTTTATCAATTAATGCCAATAAACGGTCAGAAGCTACTTCTAATCCGCCGGAAACGGCAATACATCCAGATGTTTTTAAAAGGTAACAAAGGTCTTTACTGAAACTTTTTTCAAAACGGATATTGGTCCACCAGGTTACCGTTAGCTTTCGCCTGATTATTTCCAAAGCTAAAGCCCGCATTAATGCTGGAGGTGCGGCTTCATCTACAAAATGAAATCCTTTTTCACCCGTTTGTGCAATCATTTCTTCCATTCTATCAACCAAAATTTTGGCTGCAATGGGTTCATAAACTTTTATATAGTCTAAAGAAATATCACAGAAAGTGCATTTTCCCCAATAGCAACCATGTGCCATGGTGAGCTTATTCCAACGTCCGTCGCTCCACAAACTGTGCATTGGGTTTGCGATTTCTATCACAGAAATATACTTATCCAATAAAAGATCACTGTAATCAGGTGTGCCTAATTCTCCTTGTTTACTTTCTTTTCTCAAAGAGAAATTATTGTATTTCACCTCGCCATTTTCTCTTAAAAAAGTTCTTTTGTAAAGCTGATGGTTAGGATTGGAAGGTTCAGGGTTTAAAATATTGGAGATCAATATTTCAATAGGTAATTCCCCATCATCTAAAGTGATGTAATCAAAGAAATCGAAAACTCTTATTTCTGTTAAACTTCTTAATTCGGTATTTGGAAAGCCACCGCCCATCGCAATTTTAATGCTTGGGTATTTACTTTTTATATATTGAGCACAACGAAAAGCACTATATAAATTTCCTGGAAAGGGTACAGAAAAACAGATCAGTTTGGGTTGAACTTCTTCAATCCGTTGTTCTAAAATAGTTAAAGTGAGCTGGTCTATATAAGTAATTTCTTTTTGTAAATGGCTATATAATTCATCAAAATCATTCGCACTTCTACCTAATTTTTCTGCATATCGGCTAAAGCCAAAATGTTCATCTACACATTCTATAATATAATCTGATAGGTCTTCTAAGTAAAGCGTAGCAATGTGTTTTGCTTTATCCTGTAAGCCCATCGTTCCAAAAGCCCATTCCATATCATCAAGCTGTTCAAATCGGGAAGCTTGTGGGAGTAAGTTTTCAGAAGCTATTTGCCTTGCAATGGTTTGGTTTTTACCTTGGAGAAATAGCATCACCTCATCAATAGTGTTTATATATTCCTCTCTAAGCGCATAAATTCTTTTAGCGTTTTGTGAATTGATTTTCTGATTTACAAAAGTGAAATCAAAAAGAGACTGAAGATTTTCTTTTTCGAAAAGCGTTAAAATCACCTCTATCCCCAGATCTATCTGAAAAGAACTGATGTTTAGGGTGTTCAAAAATCCTTTTAGGTATGCCGTAGCCGGATATGGCGTGTTGAGTTGGGTAAAAGGAGGCGTAACTAATAGTAGATTTTTCACAATAGACAAAGCTATTGAAAAAAGAACATAATGATTGATTTGACGCTATGAGATTTTTTTAAAGCGGGAATACTTTTAGGTATGCTCAAATGTTGTTGATTTTTTTCCATCTTTATTGATACTTACACCATAAATGGTGAAATTCAGAACAATTCTTTCCAAGAAGAATCCTTGCTTTTTTATTACAAAAATAGATTGCAAATAAATAACTATTGCTATTAAAGTATAGGAAAATCTTGAAAACAAATAGTTTTGCATTAAAAATGGGAGGTAAGCCTTTTTTGCATTTCACCTAAAAATTATAGTGCCCGACTGACAATAATGGATAGCGTGTTAAAATGCCCAAACTGTATTATTGCTTTGCTGCCGTAAATAGTGCTTTTAGCTCGGTAGCATCATCAGGATTCATTTTACCTCCTAATATCAATCTCAATTGCCTTCTTCTTAAAGCACCGTCATATAAAGCTATTTCTTCTTCAGTTTCTGGTGTTAATCCGGGAACTGGGACAGTTTTTCCGTTTTCGTCTAATGCTACAAATGTATAATAGGCTTCATTAGATTTTACCCGGTGTCCCGAAGGAATATTCTCTGCCCATACATCTAAACGTACTTCTACAGATGTGGTGAAGGCTCTGGCTACTTTGGCTTTTATCGTCACCACATCACCCAATTTAATCGGATGCTGAAAAGAAACGTTATCTACAGAAGCGGTAACTACTATGCGGTTACAGTGTTTTTGTGCCGAAATAGCAGCCGCTATATCCATCCAGTGCAATAACCGCCCGCCCATTAAATTGTTAAGCGTATTGGTGTCGTTAGGTAACACCAATTCATTCATGGTGATTAAAGAGTTTTCTGGATTTTTTGAGATCATGGATAGCTGAGGTTATTAATTATTCAAATGTAATAATGAATTAATAATTTCTTACACGGTTGGCGGTATTCAGCTCGGTAAAAGAAATCAGTTCGTCATATCTTGCACCAGGTCCACGGTAATAAATCAATACCTGATAATCATTTTCGGTCTCGAAGAATGAACCGTCGAAAGCATGGTCATCAAGGATTTTTCCGTTCTCATCTGCCCAAGTATAATGATAATCTGTTACACCTTGCTTTATAGGCATAGACAGGGTGAAAATTTTAGTCGAAGGATTGTAAAGCATTCTATTTTGCGCATTCCTTTGATAGGCATTAAATTTCCCTACTACATATGCAAAACCGTTTTCATCTGGTGCAGTTGCTTTTAAAGCGAAATTTATAATGCCGTAATCAGCTTCATAATCATCAGAACCACCATCTTGATTGTGGACGAAGAAATTCCCATCTTCATCAAATTGATAGGAATAGCTACTGGTATTTTTGCTCACATCGGCAAATAAGGTAATGTTGTAAAGAGAATCTTTAGCAATTGCATAAACTCCTTCTGATTTAAATCGGAAACTTCGGGTATCAAACCTTCTAAATTCATTCCCTCCATCAAAATCATTATTGTTATCATCAGAATAAACGAGCTGATTATTCCTGATAAAAAGCGGTCTTTGTGTTTTTTGAGCAATGGAAGTCCGCCCATTTTGTAAAACCACTGCACTAATATCTAGGTAGGGATTCTGAATTTGGAGAGTAGGGTGAAAAATACTAAAATTTACTTTCTGACTGCTCGCCCTATTACTTACTTTATTGGTTCTGTTGATTTCTGCCTGAACGGAAACCTTTGGATTAACGATGTAAAACCTTCTGGTCAATAATAATTTGGTGGCATCTCCATCTTCATAAACTTTGAGCAGGTAATTACCGGAAATCTTTGGAATGACATTGAAGTTAGGCAATGCTACTTCATAATGGGTGTACTTTTGATAGGTGTTAAAAGAAAAACGATAATTAGTGATACGGTCTTCACTAAAGCTTTCCAGATAATCGATTGTACTGATTCGGGATGGGATCCAATCTACATCACAATGTTCAACACGGTAATATAAATTCCTGCTTCCTCTGCGTAAATCGTCAAACTTTAAAAGCAATCGGTCTTGTGAACCTAAAGTTAATAGCGGGAATGACTGATCTTTTCTGTCGTTGTAAAATTCTACACTTTTGATTTCAGGAATATAATTTACATCATCATAAATCGCTTTAATAGAAGGGACTTCAATTCTTACCTGACGCTCTTTTTTAGGTTTTTTTTGAGCAGCGCAGGAGGTGGAGAGTAGAAAGTAGAGAGTAGAAAGTAGGAGGGAATTCAGAAGACGGAAGACAGAGGACGGAAGTCCACAGACCGGAGACCGAAGATGGAAGATGGAAGACCGAAGACAGAGGACGGAAGACTGAAAGCCGAAGCTTGATTTCAGGTTCTTTGAACTTATATTTATAATGTCCTCACTTTTATTCAAATCTTAGCGCTTTAATCTTTTGTCTTTATTCTTTGCTCTTTAATCTTAAAACTAACTTTCCAAAATCATGATCTCTTCAGCCAATTCTTCCCAATGCAATTGTACTGCACCCAAGCTTTCTTTGGCTTTAGCATAACGCTCATTCACCTCATTTAATTTCGATGGGTTGCTGTAAATTTCTTCTTTGGCAATTTCTGTTTCTAGTGTTTTAACAGTTTTTTCCTTTTCAGCGATATCTTCTTCCAAAAGCTGTAATTGCTGGTTCAGCTTTTTCAATTGCTTTTTCTTTTCCTCTATCTCTGAAGGTTTTGGCTCCTCCTTTTTAGGCTTCTCCGCTTTTGCTGGCTTTATACCTCCAGTTTCTCCAGCTTTTTCGCGTTTAGATTGCCATTCTTCATATTCCTGATAAGTCCCAGGGTATTCATTGATGTCTTTATCCTCGATAAACCAGATTTTATTGGCTACATTATCTAAGAAATACCTATCGTGAGAAACAGCAATGAAAGTTCCTTCATATTGCTTTAAAGCTTGAATGAGGATATTAACCGATTGAATATCCAAGTGATTGGTAGGCTCATCCAGAATTAAGAAATTGGAATCAGCGGTTAATGATTTGGCTAAAGCCACTCTTGATTTTTCCCCTCCTGATAATACCCGTATTTTTTTGAATACATCATCTCCAGTAAATAAGAAACAGCCTAAAATAGACCTTAATTCTGTGTCAGAATGTTTTGGTGCAAAAGACTGCAGTTCCTCTAAAATGGAATTATCCAAATGCAAACTTTCTAACTGATGCTGCGCAAAGAAGGTAGTGCTTACATTGTGCCCTGTTTCACACATGCCTTTAAAAGTCTCGGTACCTGCAATTATTCTTAGCAGAGTAGATTTTCCCTTTCCATTGGCACCAATTAATGCAATTTTATCACCCTTTTCTATTACTCCATCTGCATTTTCAAGAATTTCAATGTTAGGGTAATTTTTGTAGGCGTTTTCAATACGTATTACATGGCGGCCAGAAGGTTTGGAGAACTTAAACCGGAAGTTGACCGTTGGGTTTTCATCATCAACATCGTCCACACGCTCCAATTTATCTAAGGCTTTCATCCTAGATTGCGCCATTTTTGCTTTAGAAGCTTTGGCTCTAAAACGCTCAATCAAACGTTCTTCCTGTTTAATTTTTGCCTGTTGATTTTTAAACTCTCCTTTTTGGATTTCGCCTCTTAAAGATTTCTCCTCTAAATAAAAACTATAGTTTCCAGAGTAAATGGTCAGTTTTCCTTTACGGGATTCCACAATTCTGTTCACAATCCTATCCAAGAAATACCTATCGTGAGATACAATTACAATGGCACCATCAAAACCATTTAAATAGGTTTCTAGCCATTTAATGGATGGTAAATCCATGTGGTTGGTAGGCTCATCCAGTAATAGAATATCAGGAGTTTGTAAAAGAATTTTCGCCAGCATCACCCTCATTCTCCATCCTCCGGAGAAGGTATTTAAAGGGCGGTGCTGATCATCGGTAGTAAAACCTAAACCCGCTAAAATTTCATTTGCCCGGTATTCAATATTATAACCGTCTAAAGCTTCAAATTCTTGTTGTTTATCACTCAGTTTGTTTAAAATCTCTTCAGAATAGTCAGTTTCAATCTTCTTTAACAAAATTTCAATTTCATCATGTAGTTGGTTCTGGCGCTCAAAAGCTTCCATGGCCACATGTAAAATACTGTGATGAGAATCATAAGACAATAAATCTTGGTTTAAATAGCCAATTTTTAAATCTTTAGCCATGGAAACGGTTCCCATGGAAGGTTGATATTCACCAACAATAATTTTTAAAAGGGTAGATTTTCCGGTACCGTTAGCACCAATTAAACCAATTTTTTCTCCTGGTTTAATGTGCCAGTTGGCTTCTTCATATAAAGCTCTAGAGCCAATTAAGAAAGTTAAGTCGTTTATTGCAATCATTTGGGCGCAAAGGTAGCAAAAATTGAAAGGCTATTTCTTTAGAAGCCAATAGATTTTTAAGAAAAGCAAGGTCTGCATTTCTTTTGTTAAAAGTAGTCGGGCGTGTTGCTTTATAGTCCGCAACTGATATGCGGCAAGCTACAGCTACAAGCCCCTTTTGTTTTTAGTCAGGCTTTTCCTCATCGGGATTGGGTTCATTCTTGAAATCCACTTCTCCGGTTTTTTCAATTACTTCTGGGTCATTGGCTTTAAGGGTGTCCCTTTCATGTAATTCTTCTCTTTTTTCTTTGGTTTTATCCCAAAATTTTCCGGTTGTCTTTTTATCTTGAAATGTCATGATGTTAGTTTTTAATGTTTAAAAGAAAAATTCATGCCAATGTGTTTTCTGGTCTTCTCTTTCCCTTAGGGTTCTCATCGGTACGCCTTCGCTCATCCTACGTCTTTTAACGTAAGATGAGCGAATACATAGAGAAGCTGGTGCCTTAAGAGACCCTATTAACACCTCTTATCGCCGTCATTTCGAGGAACGAGAAACGTAGTTCATCAAAGATAAATCTCACATGCAATGTCTACACATAGCATGAGAAACCTCTTTGTGAGCTATTATCACTATCGTTCAACATGACGACGTTCCTTAACTTAATAGTATTGGGAAAATGTCGAACAGCTTAATATTTTAATTAATGCTATACTGTAGCTATACTAGTATCTTCATCCTACGTTTATCCTATACTCATCTTATACTGAAGCCATACTCCTGTGAGGTGCTTGCAATTTTGAGGAGCGAAGGATTAGATTTTGCACTTGGGTGAAGTGTGGAGCTGAGCCTGAGCATGAATTTGAAAAAGTAAAAGTGTCAGTTGTAAATGATGAACGATCAGCAAAAAGGCATTTGCCAATGATATTAAATAAACAACATTCCCCCAGAAACTGCTAAAGCATCTTCTGCAATTGCTATTACATTTTTATTTATATTTTTTTGGGCACTTATCCTTTTACGAACCTCAAAAAAAGCATAAGTGAAAATCACGGCTGACACGGAGCCAATTAACGCTCCTTTATAAGGGTTTTTAAAAGCTGATTTGTAAATAGTTGCACCAGTTAATGCGCCACTCATGGCTCTGCCTATAATTCCGCCTAAATCTGTACGGTTTGGTGCGGATTTAGATTTATCGCCTAAAAATTCACCTAGCGCAGCTAAATTCATTAATCCAGAAAAAACACTGGATTGCATAAAACTTAAATTGCTTTTCAATAAACGAGGCCTTTTACTTTTAGATAATTTTTCAGCCAAAATTGCTAAAGGAGTCATTGTTCTCATGCCTGCTATGCCAGCTAAACCAATGACTTTAATGAATGGCTTATTCAAATTTAGTTTCATGCTTTATACTATTCAAATATCTGACCAAATGATTTTTCTGCTAAAATTTAGCTTACTTAATAAAAGTATTGAAGAAAATTTTTGAATTTATGAAGCTATTTGTCACAAAAAAAGTCCGCCTATTATAAAGACGGACTTTCAATATAGGATAGATTTTAACAGTTAATTTTTCAATCTACTTTGTTCACTTTCCAATCCTGTAGCTCTTCTACGAGAAGGTTTAATGTCGTTCTTTCCAAACTTATAAGAAAGGCTTAATTTTGCTATCTGCGTTTCATTTTTTTGTGTAAGATTATAACTTAAGCCAGGATAGGCACTCGCTAGGGTTTGTGTTCTGGTATTCAAAATATCTGTCATAGCTAATTTAATGCTTAATTTTTTATTCATTAAAGATTTGCTTAAGCCAGCATTAAGTCCATATTGAGATTGAATTTTTAATGTTCCATACTCCATCGGTGAAGTATAATCTGCACTCAGCTCTGCACCTAAAGTTTTGGTGATGGTAAAGTTGTGCTGTGAATTTAATTGAAACACAGTTTTGCCTGTATTCAAAGTCTTACCCTGTAAATCGGCAGATCTGAATCCCATATAAAAGCCGCCAAAATTATTGCTGCTATTCCACCATTTTGCAATGGTTATGGGCACATTCATATTCGCTCCGTAATTGATTTGTTTATCTAAATTTGCATTGGTTTGGTAGAGTGATTTGTTGGCATCATCAGGTAATAAAACCTGTGTAATTACATCTTTGGTTAAGCTGTAGCTTAAAGTTAAGGAGTACATTTTTTTCAAAGTATAGCCTACTTCAAAATTATTCGTGAACTGTGGTTTCAGGAAAGGGTTTCCTTTACTGTAAGTGTATTGGTCCAAATAGTAAATAAAAGGGTTTAAGTCATCATAGCTTGGGCGGTCAATCCTTCTACTGTAAGACAAAGATAAATCATGGTTTTTACCTAAAGGCTGGCTAATAAAAGCAGTAGGGAAGAAGTTCACATAACTTCTTTTCACTACATTATTGGTAGTTACCAAATCACCTTTAGAATTGGTTTGCTCTGCTCTTAAGCCAAATTGAATACTCGTTTTTTTAAACTCTTTGCTAATGTTGAAATAAGTAGCATTTACATTTTCTGTGTAAATAAAATGGTTGCTTTTAGAAGCATCATTTTTCCATTGGGCACCTTGTAATTGGGCGAATTGAAAATCATTATCAGTAGTAACCCAGCTACTTTTTGCACCAGCTTCTAATTTCACAGTTTTTGTTAGGGGTTTTACATAATCTGCTTTTAAAGCAGAGATGTTGATTTTAGAAGGTGTTCCATTTCTAATAAAAAGCGGATTGTTTAAAGTGCTTCCATCCGGACGGAAGAAATAATTATCATAATTACTCAATTCATTTCCTTTATAATTTGAATAATCTGCATCGGCAGTAAATTCCTGCCCAAGTGAATCTAGTGTTACTTTATAATTGGCATTGTAAGAGAAATTTTTATAGTTCTTATCACCTGTTGAATTTACAAATACAGACGAATCACTACTGTTGAAAGATTTGCCGATCAAAGTATTATTGGTGTTATTTTCTGCTCGATTAGCAATGTATCCGTTTACCATAAAACCTAGCGTATTATTCTTATTAAGAAAAAAATCAACGCCACCTTTAAAATTATTGTTATTGTTTTTAGTGTGATTATCCGCAGCCTGAGAAAAGAAATCCACATTGTTCCCTGTTCCTGTAATACGATCAATGTTTAATACTTGGTCATTTCCTGAATGACTGTAGTTGTAGCTTCCAAATACATTCGCATTTTTTGATCGGTTATTGATACTGATTCCAGCATTTCCTCGGGTATTAATGCCTTGACCAATCCCTGCATTGATGGATCCGTTTGTTCCTAAACCCTTACCCTTTTTTCTTTTGATATTGATGATTCCTGCATTCCCGCTGGCATCATATTTAGAAGAAGGATTGGTAATCAATTCTATAGTTTCAATCTCATTGCTCTGCATGTTTTTTAACATATTTACCACGTCAGCATTGCTCATATAGGTCATTTTCCCGTCTAGCATTACATTTACACCCTGTTTTCCTTGCATGGCAATATTGTCATTTTGGTCAACGGTTACACCTGGTGCTCTTTGTAAAACTTCAAGTGCGGTAGATCCTACGGCTAGGGTGCTATTCTCTACATTCAATACCAAACGATCAACTTTGCGCTCAATCAATGGCTTTTTTGCAGTAACAGTTACTTCATTTAAAGAGCGGCTTTCTAAGGCCAATGTAAAAGCAGGGATCTCTATATTTTGATTTTTGATTTCTAAGGGTTTACTGTAAGCGTCTTTAAAACCAAAAAAGCGGGTACTTATCAGGTAATTTCCGTTTGCTACGCTGTTAAAACTGTATTTTCCATTAGCATCGGTAACTGCAGTTTTTATCAAACTGGAATCTTTAGCCAAAAGAAGACTCATGGTTACATAGTCTAAAGGCTTTTGAAGGTTATCTTTTACTGAACCGCTTACCGTAATTGCGTTTTCGTTTTGTGCCATTAACACTTGACTGGATAGAAGTGTGATGATGAGGAGTAATTTTTTTAAAGTATAAAGTTTCATGACGTATGATTTGTTTTGACCGAAAACAAAAGCAAAAGAAATCCTATAAGGGCTTAAAATGCCCTTTCCCAATACCAATCAGGATGATTCTATTTTACTTTAGGAACGGTCTGTTCCATTAATATCTTTGTTACTATTAAGACGATGCTTTTCATGATAGGTTACACGAAAAAAATAAAATATTTGAAACTATTGTTTTAAAGAGACATTAAGAGCTTTTATTTTAAATTTGTGGGATGTATAAACTCCTTAAACCTCTATTTTTTCTATTCGACCCAGAAAAGATACACTATACCGTTACTGATACCTTAAAAGTATTACAGAAAACTTGGGGTTTACCTAAAATAATTCAAAGCGTTTATACTATTAATCATTCCTCCTTAGAACGGGAAGTTTTTGGACTGAAGTTTAAAAACCCAGTAGGTTTAGCCGCTGGCTTTGATAAAAACGGAGAATTTATTGAGGAATTGGGAAATTTTGGTTTTGGTTTTATTGAGGTGGGAACCGTAACTCCTTTGCCTCAACCAGGGAATGATCAACCAAGAATGTTCAGGCTTAAAGCCGATGATGCATTGATCAATAGAATGGGTTTTAACAATAAAGGCGTAGAAGTTTTAGCAGAAAAGTTAAAGCATATCAAAAGAGAAGGTTTAATGATTGGAGGAAATATTGGAAAAAATAAACTTACCCCAAATGAAGACGCAGTTAAGGATTACATTAAATGTTTTGATGTTTTATTTGATGTGGTAGATTATTTTGTGGTGAATGTAAGTTCGCCAAACACTCCCGGTTTGCGTGAACTTCAAGAAAAGGAGCCTTTAAAGAATATCCTTCATACTTTGCAAAAGCGCAATCTGAAAAACAATATTTCTAAACCTATACTCTTAAAAATCGCTCCTGATTTAACCGATAATCAGTTAGATGATATTGTGGAAATTGTACAGGAAACAAAAATTGCAGGAGTAATTGCTACAAATACTACCATCAATAGAGATCATTTAACTTCTCCAGAAAATATCAAAACGCAGATTGGAGGTTTAAGTGGTAAGCCCTTAACAAAAAGATCAACAGAAGTAATCCGCTATTTAGCAGAAAAATCAAACAAATCTTTTCCAATCATTGGCGTAGGTGGAATCCATTCGCCGGAAGATGCGCAAGAAAAACTAGACGCAGGAGCATCGTTAGTTCAAATTTACACAGGATTTATTTATGAAGGCCCGGGATTGGTGAAGAGAATATTAAGAAGCCTAATTAAACGATAATGAAAACAGGGTTTCTATCATGGTTTAAATTTATAAAATAAAAAAATCCTGATTATCGGCCGATAATCAGGATTTGAATAATTTTAAGCTAAAATTATTTGCTTAAAGAAGCTAAAACTGCATAATTTTTTACCACTTGGCTGTTCTTTGGCTCTTGAGAACGGCTACCATTTTCAACATTGGTAGCATTTTTCAAAAACTGAACTTCCATGCGGGAAACTGTTTTATTTCTTCTGTCTTTTCTTTTTAAACGCGTTACTGCCATGACTTTTATTTTTTTAATTTGTTAACGAGGTCGAGAGCGGATTCGAACCGCTGTAGAAGGTTTTGCAGACCTCTGCCTAGCCACTCGGCCACTCGACCCTTTCTTTTCAGGATTGCAAAAATAGTAAAATTTTAATACAAGGCAATTTATTTAAAGATATTTCTTTTAACCTCTGCACAGCAAATAGCTGCAGCAACGCCAACGTTTAAAGATTCAGTTTCCCCGGCACCTGGGATAGTTACTGCATTGGTGACTAAAGAAAGGATTTCTTCAGAGATGCCGTTGCCTTCGCTGCCTAAAATCAGGAAACCTTCTTTTGGCCAATCCGTATTAAAAATGTTTTTTCCGTTTAATAAAGTACCATATTTAGGCAGATTACTTTCTCGCAATAAAGGTACAATGGCTTGATAAGAGATTTGAACCCTGGCAAGGGAGCCCATAGTAGCTTGAATTACTTTAGGATTGTAAACATCTACCGTGTTTTCTGAACAGATAATCTGTTTAAACCCGAACCAATCTGCTGTGCGGATAATTGTTCCTAAATTTCCAGGGTCTTGGATGCCATCTAAAACAATGATCATTTCATCTTTTATGAGGTTTAAATCAGTTTTTTGTGGGATTTCTACTACAGCCAATATTCCTTGAGGAGTTTGCAATGCACTAATTTTATCCAATTCATTTGTACTAACTTCAAAAACTTTCTGTTTATGAGATAAATTAGGCAATTTTGGCACTAATTCTTTAATAGCATAAATAGAATGAAAGGTGTAAGGAGAGTTTAAAAACTCTGCTATTGCCTTTAGGCCTTCAACAATGAAAAGTTGGTTTTCCTTTCGGTACTTTTTTTGTTGGAGTGATTTAATTAAACTTATTTGAGATTTTGAAAGCATATCTATCGTATCCGTTTACAATAATAATATTTTTTAGTTTGATAGCCTTAGGTTGCCGGTCAACTAAGCGATTAAAAGAAAATGAATCTTTAGTCACTAAATTAACTGTGAACGGAATTGATGATCGTTTTTCATCGCAAGCCGAAGGTTATGTTTCATTGGATATTCGCCCCAATTCACCTTTTAATCTTTTTTTATACAACAACTTCAGTAAAAAAGGAAAATATAAAATTGGTGAGGCACCACACCTATTAGACAGTGCTTTAGTAGATATATCGGCAGACCAGATTAGACAATTCTTAAATTATAAAGGGTTTTTAAATGCAGCAGTAACCAGTGAAATGGTTGTCGAGAATAAGAGGGCCGAAGTTATTTTTACAGCAAAGCCCGGAACTGAGTTTAAATTCAGGAAAATTTCTTTCAATATTCCTGATTCAGCAATAAAAGCTATTTATCTCAATAATAGGAGAAGTTTTACTCATGTAGATTCTGGAAAAAGATATGATGTGGATAGCCTTGCTTATGAAAGGGAAAAAATTTATGTACTGATGAAGCAAAATGGTTATTACGATTTTGTGAGGCAATATGTGAGGCCAGTGGTAGATACCAATTTTAACGATGGAGTAGCAGATGTTGAGTTGGGTATTTTAAATCCAAGTGACAGCACAAAACACCAAACTTATGAATTGGCCAATACTTTCATCAGGATACAGCCTAGCAGTGGCATTATCTCCAAAGATATGATCCGTGATTCTACCGTAGTAGATTCACAATATAGATTTTATGATTATTCTCATTTCTTCAAACCTAAAAAACTAACCAGCTTTATATTTCTAAAAAAAGGCGATTTATACAATATAGACAATTCAGAATTGACTACACAAAGGCTTTTTGATATTAATGTATTTAAAAATGTAAGTGTAAATTTCAGGAAAACAGCAGATAGTACCAACCGTTTAGTAGGATTAATTGATATGTTGCCATTAAAGCAAAAATCTAATAGATTAGACGGAGAATATACTTTTAATTCGAGCTTGACTGGGATAAATACAGGTTTAACCTACCAAAACAGAAATTTTTTAGGTGGTGCAGAACTTTTTGAAGTAAAATTAAGAGTAGGTGTTCAGTTTGATAAAAATAAATCTGGCAACTTAACAGATAGATTATTAAGCAGCGATTATCAATTAGGAGCCAGCTTAACTTTTCCCAGATTAATAGTTCCTTTTTCCACTCCTGATTTAGTAAAAAATGGGGTTCCAAGAACTAGAGTAGGGGTGAGCTATCAAATTTATAAGTTAACGGATAAATACCTGAGAAGAAGTTCAGGTTCTACCTTAACTTATGAATGGGAAGAAACGGCATTTAAACAACATGCGTTCACTCCTATAAATATTCAATTTGCACAGGGAAATATAAACGAAAATTTAGTTGATAACTTAATCAATAGTGGGAATTTGTTCTTTATTTATACGCTTAGATCCCAATTAATTTCTAGTAGCTATTACAGCTATACTTTTAATCTCCCCAAATTAACAACATTAAATAATTTCAAATTTTTTAATGGCGGAATTGAAATCGGTGGAAATTCAGCAGCATTATTGGGAAAGATAAATAATAAGAAGAATACTGATGATCAGAACTTACTATTTGGCGTTCCCTATTATCAATTTGCCAAATTAACAGCAGATGTAAGGTGGTATAGGTTTTTAGGTGGCGACCGTCAGTTTATATTCAGGTTAAATGGAGGAGTAGGTTATTCTTACTCAAATGTAAAAAGCTTACCGTTTGATAAGACATTTTTTGCAGGCGGTTCAAGCGGGATAAGAGGATGGCAAGCGAGAACATTAGGGCCAGGAAATTATAATAGGGCATCGCTATCAACCGATACCCTGAGAACAAATCTCAGGAATTTAGATCAGGTGGGAGATATTAAACTAGAAGGTAATTTAGAATATCGATTTAAATTGCTCGATAATTTTATTGGAGGAAAATTAAAAGGTGCAACATTTGTAGATTTTGGTAATATTTGGCAGTTAAGAGATAACTCCATTGCGGGTAAAAGCGGAACACTAAAGTTTGATAAACTATTTAGTCAAATTGCCATTTCACCTGGTTTTGGTTTAAGGTATGACCTTTCTTTTTTTGTAATTAGGATTGATGCAGGGTTTAAATTAAAAGATCCTCAGTTTAGCGGTTCCGATCAGTATGTTTATAAATATTGGTTCAATAAATCAGCAAAAAATGATTTTAATAATAAATATAATTTAAGCAATGCACCCGACCGTTATTCCATCACTCAAATTCAATTTGGGATAGGGATGCCTTTCTAAAACATATTTTTAATTCCATCAAAAATTGATTCAAAAAAAGTAGGGATAGATAGTCCCTTGCTGTAGTAGAAGTAAATAAGTGCGATTAGAATAAATATCAAGAAACCTATCAGTTTTCTAAACATATAGCCTATCAGGATCAATCCTAATGGAATGAGCATCAGTAAATACCAGTTTATTTTATAAGGATATAAATCTTTATCTTTTTTATAAATAAAATAAAGATTTGAGTGCCCTCCATTTTCATTAAAGTGCTTAATAAAAACAAATGCTGATTTTTCGATCTGCAATGGGCAAACAGCTACCCCGTCATTAAACGTGAGCTCTTGTTTAAAGCCATTCACAGAGAAACTGAACGTTCCGTTAATCGTTTCGTTAGGATTGCTTAGAGAGTCTGTGGCAATTACCGCAAGCTTCTCGTTTTTTAACAGATTCTCTTTAACGATAAAATAGTTGATGGTTTGATTACTGCCCTGAGCAAAAAGAGCAGTGCCCATCAGTAAAAATAAAACTGCTAAATAAAACTGCCTCATAATTCTATTGCTCTTTTGTTATAAATTAAATATCCAATATGGAAAAATACACCGAATCTTTTAGCCCTGTCATCATAATAATTAAAATTGAGCGCAATAGGACCTAATGGGGTGTGGTAAACTAAACCTGCATTACCCACTAGCCTTCGGTTTCCAAATGATGCGCCAAAATCTGTTTGTTGACTGCCTACTTTTTTAATCTCTTGATAAGGTTGAAAAACATATCCTTCCAATCTCAAGTCAAAATTCTTTTTTAAATTGATGACATTCCTAATTCCGCCAGAAAAATAAATATCTGATCTTAAATGTTCTAAAAATAGTGTTTTAGTGTCCTGCAAAGGATAAAAAGCAGCCGTATTTAATAAATTACTTTTAAAGGTAGAAAACACAGGCTTATTACTGATCACAGCTTCAGCCAAATAACCTAAACTATACTTTTGATTCAATTTGACATATTTCTCATTAGTAGCTTTAAATCTGTACCATGATCTGCTTTTTTCTGAAGGATTAATGTTTGGATAAGCAGGGTCATTTCTCAGGATATTTCCAGGATTATATTCTTCTAATCCATCAAAATAGGTAATTCCAATAGCTACCCGATAACCATTTGAGGCATATTGCTTTCTATTCAGCTGGTATTTTTCATACTTAATACCGGCTACAAAACCATCAAACATAGTATTGTCTAAAATATCTCCGGTAGTAAAATTATCTGTGGGGCTGTAGGTATTATTTGTTTTAAAAATACCACCAAAAATTTCAGTTTTTGCATTCTTTCCTGATGCTAAACCAAATTTTAAAAGAAACCTGCTGTCAGATTGTTTGATGAAAGTGGGTTTAGTGTTCTCAATAAATAGCTGTCCAGATTCAAAATAATTCCAATTATTATAAGTGAATTCCGATTCAATATAAAATGGTTTTTTAGCAGGGAAATCTGTTCTGAATGTTCCTTGTGCCGATTCGTGGAAACGCCCGGAATAAAAATTTGCACCAATAGTATATGATTTTTTTCTTAGAAAGTTATATTGCAAACCTATAAAAGCATTACTCACTGGCCGGCTAGAGATGCTACCTCCAAAATCTACTTTAAAATTCTTTTCTGGTTGTACTACCAGTTCAAACTCATAAGTATTTTCTAGCGGTAAATAGTTTAATCTTGGATAAACCGTCTCAAAATTATCATCACCTAATAATTTATAATATCCTTCTTTAATATCATTTAAACTCAGTTCTTTCTTGTCACTTTTAAAAACATTTCTCACGTATGCTTTCATCCGGTCATTTACGCCACTTACTTTAATGTTTTTGAAAGTGAGATAAGGGTTTTTTTCTACAAATGTTTTTCTGTTTTCTTTCAGCTCAATTTCTTGGGTGGTTCTTTTGATTTTACTCTTAATTTTATCCAATTCTAATAATGTTGCATCGTATCCTTGCTTTATTAAAGCTTCTACAGGAGAAAAATTGGTAGTTGTAAAATCCTTTAAGTCGGGTTGGATATAAATTCCATTTTCGCCAATAGCTGTTGAATCAGATTTACTTAAGAATAGGTAAATTAGAAACTTACTCATCAGCTTCTCATCTATATTTTTGGGATAAGTATTGAAAATTTTTGAAGAAACATTAGACCCGATAATTACATCCGGTGCAAATTCTTTTTTCATCACATCTACCGGAAAGTTATCATACAAACCTCCATCAAATACATATTTATCGTCTACCTTAATTGGACGATAAACTAATGGAACGGTAAATGTGCCCCTTACCGCTTCAACCAAACTTCCTGATTTTACTGGAATCATTTTCTGGGAAAGCACATCAGAAACAATGCATCTGAAAGGAACAAATAAATGATCAAAATTGTCTTTTGCATTTGCAGATGCCTGAGCCAACAATTCTATCAATGCAAAATTTAAAGGAATATCATTGATTAGATTAGACCTAAATTTAACATGAAAACCGGTATCTATCTGAAGCTTTGCGCTAACAAATGAAGGATTTTGAGGTTTTTTTTGAAAGAAATAACTATAGTCGCTGTCATACTTACCACTTACCCAGCCCTGAAAATCAGAACTTAAAGCAATATATTCTATTTCTTTTGGAGAATAGCCTGCGGCATACATTGCACCAACAACTCCTCCCATAGATGTCCCAGTGATATAATCTATTGGGATATGATTTTCTTCTAATGCTTTTAAGACGCCAATATGTGCCAATCCTTTAGCACCGCCACCACTGAGTACCAGTCCTATTTTTTGTCCATAAGACAGCTGATTAAATAAACAGATGATTAAAAGTAGGCACAGTTTTTTCAAGCAATAAAATTAGCGATTTACCTATTAACGTAAGAATGTGATTTTTCTATTCAATTTTAAAATTTAACCATAAAGAGCACAGAGGAAATCACAAAGAAACAGAGTGAAAATTTAACTACTAAGTCTTAGTGAGCTCTGTGTAAATCTTCGTTAACTGTGTGGTAATATTAGAGTAAGTTTATTCAATTTCAGAAAATTCGACCAAAAAAAAGAGGCCATCAGCCTCTTTTTTAAATTATCTTTCAGTTCTTAAAATGCATAACCTACAGAGAATGATAGTACTCTGTTATTTTGTTCTATATTGGTGTTGCTTGTAGAAGTAGGGGTTAAATTTGTTAATCCTAAACCATATCCAGCTCCAAAGTTAACACCAGATGACAATTGGTAACCAGCTAAGAAATTTAATCCAAAATCTAATGATTTTAAATCATCGCCATTGCTGTCTCCAAATGCCAAATCCCTATCTGCAGTACTGTTGTTAGAGATGAACTTTCTTTTTCCAGCAATGTTAAAACCAGCATAAGGGCCTGCACCTAAATAAAATTTTCCAGGACCTGCAGGTAAGTTTGCAACCAAATTTACAGGAACTTCTAATGCTAAAACATTATCTTCTATTTGAGTGGATCCAGTTTCGTAATATTTTGCTCCTTTTCCCTGTAATGAAACGCCAGGTTGTATAGAGAAATAAGTTGAAACTGGAACATTGGCATAACCTGTAACATGGAAGTTTGTGGTAGTTTCTGTCTCATTGGAAGTATTGGCATTGTCATTTACATATTTGTACTTTGGTAAATTAACACCAGCTTTTAATCCAAAAGTTGTTGTTCTTGACTGTGCAAATGTAGCTCCACCAATTACCATGGCCACTGCTACTAAAATTATTTTTTTCATAATTATTTTCGTTTGTTATGATCCTCCATATCCAATGAGCAGACCAATTTCGAAAAATGTGGAAAACATTTACACAAGCACTTGATAGCAAGTTGTTTTGTAATTTTAAATAGGAATTTAGAAATGAGGAATAGGGTGTAGGCTATTAGCTACAAATCAATACCAATAGGTTGATATTGATAAGAATTTTAAACAAGTGGAAGTTGTACAAAAAATGTAGTGCCATTTTCTGAGCTCTCAAACCAAATTTTACCATTGTGACTTTCTACAATCTGTTTACAAATAGACAAACCCATCCCGTAGGATTTTTCTTCGTCTGTTCCTTTTCTGTTAAACGAAGAAAAGGACTCAAATATGCTATCGGCTTTATCTGAAGGAATACCTATTCCTTCATCCTTTATTTTTATTAATGCTTTATTTCCATCAACAATATTTAAGGAAACTTGGATAACTTTATCAGCATGACTGAATTTACTGGCATTTACAATAAGGTTACTTAAAACACGGGAGAATTTTTCGCGACTTCCAAGAATATAAGTGTCATTATCTGTTTCTAATTTTAAAATTAGGTGCTGTTTTTTTTCATTTATCTTGAACTTTAGTAAGGAGGTAACCTGAGTAAGTAGCAGATGAATATTTAGTTTTTCTAAACTAGGGTTATCTTTAACATCTTCAGTGAATTCCAATAGCTCATTAATTAATTCAAGGGCATCTTTTGAGGCATTTTCTATTAATCCAATGGTCTCCTTCTCCTCAAAATTCAAATCATCTTGCTGCATAATTTTTGAAAGCGAAAAAATACCTCCTATTGGGTTTCTTAAGTCGTGGGCAACAATCCTTAGGATTTTATCTTTTTCAATACTTTTTTTCTGGAGCTCTTCTCTTTGCTGATTAATTTTATCATTCAAGAGCTTAAGGGTTTCTAAATTTTTTTTAGACAGTTTCCAACTGAAATAAATAAGGCCAAATAGGCAAATGCCCATGGTGATTATAATTCCAGTCGTTACAAGGTAAATGGTCTTTAATTCGTTTGATTTTAGAAGGGAGCTATTGCTTTCTTGGCTTTCAATAAACTTTAATTGCTCATTGATATTGGTGCTGGTAAGCGCTTTATCACTGTCTAATAATTTGTTATTAAGATGGTTGTTTTTTTTTAATAGTTCATAAGCATAAGCGTTATTCCCTTTAGCTGCTTCATAACCAGAAGCTATTCTATAATAATTTACTAGTAGTAATGAATTTGAATTGGTGTCTAGTTTAAGTTTGAGATTCTCAAGGTTAGCTTTTAGCTTCTCATAATCTTTTGTTTTTAATTCAATTTCTGCAAGGTGAATCCTTTGTAAATCAGCATCTTTCGATTCTAAAGTATTGGAATCATTAATCAATATGCTTTTCTCTAAATATTCAATTGCTTTTTTGTAGTCCCCTTTTTTTTCATATACCTGTCCTAAATTTCCAAGTATTACACCTTCTGCAACCTCAAAAAACTTTTGTTGCTGTTTATATTTTAGCGCATTTACTTTTAAGAAATGCAGTGCAGAATGATAATATAACAATGCAGCATCTAAATGATTCGCTTTATAATAGCTTAATCCAGTATTATTTATAAGTTCCTGCTGTCTGTAAATTGCTTCAAAATTATTTCCGCAATCTGCTGATTGCTTATAGGAGTCATTAAAAAAATGAGCAGCACTTAAATAATTCTCCTGCTTAAATAAGATCATCCCCATCCTATAATTATATTCGGAAATGGTACAGTTACTTAAAATATTTGTGCCGATTTTCTTTCCCAAATAGAGCCATTTGTATGCTTCTAAGTAATTCTTCAAATGAAAGTTAACATCACTTAAGGAAAAATATGCTTTGGCATAATGATCCGGGATTTTATCAGCAGGTGCAAGGCTGTTTAATAAGGGAAGCATTTTGTCAACTGATGCTTTCGCAGAATCTAAATGATTGAAATTTATATAAGTGGAAGTTTTATAGCATAAAATTTTAAAAGCTAAAAACGGAGAACTTCTAGGGTCATTAAGTTGTACAGAATCTAAATAAAGAAAGGTGACTTTTGGCCCATAGTTACCTTGAATATCCATTGCTTTAAAGATGATTGTCTCAAAATAGGACTCGTCAGATGTTAAGGGTATCGTGTCAGTTTTACAGGCCTCAATCAAAAAAAAGAAGGCTATTAATAGGAGATAATATTTAAATATTTTTGAGCCAGTGAATTTTGATTTCATGAGTATCTTGAAGAATTCAACTCAAAGTAAATAAAGAAATCAAAAGAAACAGAAACTAAATGAATTTTTGCAGAAAAATATTTTCATTTAGTTAATAAATTGTGCACCCGACAGGAATCGAACCTGTACCGTAAGAACCGGAATCTTACATTCTATCCATTAAACTACGGATGCAATATTTCAATTATACATTGAATCTGAAGTGCATGATGTCGCCATCTTCCACTATATAGGTTTTGCCTTCCACGCCCAACTTGCCAGCATCTTTACAAGCATTTTCTGATCCCAAAGTTACAAAATCATTGTATTTGATTACTTCGGCCCTGATAAAACCTTTTTCAAAATCAGAGTGGATTACACCAGCCGCCTGTGGAGCTGTAAAACCTTTGGTAATGGTCCACGCCCTAACCTCCTGAACGCCGGCGGTAAAGTAGGTGTATAAATCTAAAAGACGATAAGCAGCTCTAATTAATTTAGCAACTCCAGATTCTTTCAAACCT
>JBDSHZ010000146.1:0-19707 GCA_039918235.1 Pelobium sp. | reverse complement strand
TTTATACGTGGGGCGAGGGTAGTATCCAGAAATATGATCCTGGTTTTGGGAAAGTGATAGAATGGGATATCCCTTTACTGGTAGGCTATACTTACACTTTTGAAAAAAATACTGCTAAAACGCCTGGAAGTCATCATTTCAAAGGAATTAAAACACCTGAGCTCATTTCTAACATTGAAAAATTCAGTCCGGATGCTATTTTAGTTTTTGGATGGGCTTATCATAGTCATTTAAAAGTTTTGCGCCATTTTAAGGGAAAAATTCCAATTTGGTTTAGGGGAGATTCTACCTTATTGGATGAACAGAAAGGATTAAAAAATTTATTTAAAAGTTATTTTTTGAAATGGGTGTATCAGCATGTAGACAGGGCTTTTTATGTAGGGATAGCAAACAAATTATATTTTTTAAAATACGGATTAAAAGAGGTTCAGTTGAGCTTTGCTCCTCATGCTATAGACAATGAACGATTTGGGTTGCCACAGATTGACAAGTCTAAAGATTTGCGGAAACAACTAAGTATTGAGGAAGATGAGCTATTATTTCTCTTTGCTGGGAAAATGGAGCTTAAAAAAAATCCGATGTTGCTTTTACAAGCTTTTATAGAGTTGGAGCAGGAGGGAGAAATGGGCAAGATACAAGAGGATAGAGCACAGAATCAAGAAGCAGGATACAAGACGGAAGAGGTAAGCGACAAAAAACAAGGAATTCATCTTTTGTTTTTAGGGAATGGTTTGTTAGAAAAAAGTTTAAAGTTGAAAGTTGAAAGTTTAGAGTTGAAAAAGGTTCATTTTATGGATTTCCAGAATCAAAGTCAGATGCCGGTGGTATATCAGGCTTGTAATGTGTTTTGTTTACCTTCGTTTGGACCTGGAGAGACCTGGGGATTAGCTGTTAATGAAGCCATGGCCAGTGGAAAAGCTGTAATAGTATCTGATAGGGTGGGCTGTGGGAAAGATTTAGTGAGACATGGAGAAAATGGTTTTATATTTAAGCATGATGATGTAGAAGCTTTGTTAAGACCCTTAAGGTATTTTATTGAAAATCCTGAAAGGGAAAATGCTTTTGGTGAGAAATCTCAGACAATAATCAAGAATTACACTTTTGAGCATATTGCAACCAGCATTATCACTTTATTGATGAAAGATGAATGATTCACTAAGAATAGAAAAATTAGTAATCCTTTATGTTCCTTGGCTATTGAGCTTAGTACTGAGTGGCGATTCGACCTTATCCTATTTGGTGGCTTGGGCAGGTTCTTTGTTTATTTTTTATTGGACTTTAACCGGTAAAGTTAGGGCTTTCCCAAATGATCTTCCGGTGAGCAGGCAGTTGATGCGCCCGTTATTTTTGGTACAGGTTATATTTGCAGGTTATATGGCCAGCACCTCTATTTTTTATTTTTTAAGTGTACAGGGTTATGAAAATTTCACAACTCCACCTCCTTATTTTTTAGTAGACATTAATCAGTTGGAACTGGTGGCACAATGCCAGCGCTATTATGCTTTAGGACACGCCGCTTTTGTTTCTGGGATTTTACTAGTCATGCAGTATCCTGAAACAAAAAAGCACATTGTTAAAGTCAAAAGCATGGCTAACTTTTTGATGCTCTTTGCCTTGATTACCTTACCCGTATCTACACTGTTTTTATTGGTCCCGGGTTTGAGGCAGTTTTATTTTCAGTTGAACTCCTTAAGTTTTATTGCTGGCACTTTGGCCTTGGCCTTTGCCATCCCCTTAAGAAAACTGGAGAACACCGTGATCTGTTCCTTATTGTATGCTTTTAACTTTGCACAGACTTTGGTCTCTGGTTTTAAAGAACCCATCATCATCAGTATATTGGTATTGGGAATTTTTCTCTATCCTTTTTATAAAAGAATCATCATCATCACTTTTATTCCCCTGATATTTCTTTTATTTGTGGTTTTACCTACCTATAATCAAACTTATAGGGCAGCAGCCTGGAATGGAGATGCAACCTCAAATGAAGCATCCGATGCCGCTTTAGATGCGGTATTGAATAGCGATTTAGAAGACAATACTACTTGGGGCTTTTTAACCGGACGTTTAAGTGAAATACAGATGTTTACAAAATATGCAGCTACAACTCCATTTCCTATCCCCTATTATGGTTTTACTTTTATTCAAAATGGGATTACAGTTATTGTCCCACGTATTTTTTGGCCTGCTAAGCCCATTACAGAAGATATGGTAATGGAAAGGGTGTACAATGCGGGAGTAGTAACAAGAGGAACAAAAGCATCTGCTAAGCCAGCTTTAGTGGTAGACGGTTTTTTATCTGGCGGAATGTTAGGTGTTTTTCTCACTTTATTAGCCTATGGCTTTTTTGCACAAAAAATTTCTATTTATGCAGAAAAACTATTTGGAGGGTATATTTTGGGTACAGCTTTGATGTATTCTGGTCTATTCCAGATTTTATGGCGTGGACTGAGCTTTGAATTCATTATTAATTCAGTTTTTTGGAGTTTTGTAACCATGCTGATAATTTATAGGGTGCTTCTTTTTTTTAATATTTTGCAGAAGGCATGATGCGTATTCTCCAGATTAATGCTTCTTATAAACCAGCCTATATTTATGGTGGGCCTACCATGTCAGTGGGAAAGTTATGTGAGGAAGTTGGAGGTCAGGGGTCAGAGGACAGAGGTCAGAGGTCAGAGGTGAGAGGTCAGAGGTTAGAGGACAGAGGTTGGAAATCGTATACATTATTAGAGGTGTACACTACTTTGGCAAACGGGAAAGAGGAATTTAATTATCCTTCCGGAGCGACTCAATTAGTAGAGGGAGTTAAGGTGCGTTACTTTAAGAGATGGACCAAGGATCATAGCCATTTTTCTCCTGCACTCTTGTGGCATCTATGGAATAATGTTAAGAAATTTGATGTGGTACATATCCATGCTTGGTGGAATTTGGTATCGGTATTGAGTTGCTGGATTGCCGTTATTAAAGGTGTACCTGTATTGCTTACCCCAAGAGGGACGTTGAGCCCTTATTCGTTTATAAACAGCCATGCGTTATACAAAAGAATATTTCACTTCCTTTTAGGGAAGCCTATTTTAAAAAAAGTGCATTTTCACTTAACCAGTGAGAAGGAATCAGTTGATACGCAAAAATTATTTAGGGGAAAAAGCTTTCGGGTCATCCCTAATTTTGTACAGCTTTCTGAAAAGCAAGCAGAACATGTCTCATTTGAAACCCGGCCTTTGCAATTGATTTTTTTATCCCGTATTGATCATAAAAAAGGATTGGAACTCTTATTTGAGAGTTTAAGTCATTTGAATTTTCCTTTTAATATAAGCATTGCAGGTGCTGGTGAGGGTGACTATGTAGAAGGCTTAAAGCTACAGGCTAAAAACTTAAAGATTGAACAACATATCAAGTGGTTAGGAAGTATTTATGGGGAAGAAAAATTTAAACTATTGGCACAGCATCACCTATTGGTTCTCCCCTCTTATGATGAGAATTTTGCCAATGTAGTGATTGAAAGCTTAAGTGTAGGAACGCCTGTTCTTTTGAGTAAGCAAGTCGGTCTAGCTGATTACGTAAAGCAACAACAACTGGGCTTGGTATGTGAACGTAATATAGAAGATTTTAGAAAGGCAATTATTGAATTGGAGAATAACCGGTCTTCATTAGCCGAGCTATCAAAAAGGAGTAGGTCCCAAATTAAAAAAGATTTTAATGCGGATTTATTGAGAAATGAATATCTTGAACTTTATCAAAATATCATTAATGAGTCATTATAAAGATTATGGTTTTGTTCATGATGGTGCCACACACATGCACAAGGATATTTATGCCCCTCTGCTAAAGCATTTAGCGCCTTCAAAGACTTCGCCTGTGTTAGATTTGGGCTGTGGCAATGGTTCGATTGTGCGATTTTTATTGGCTCAGGATTATGATGCTTATGGAACGGATGCTTCTCCTAAAGGGATTGAGATTGCAGAAAAATTAAATCCGGGAAGGTTTGCTATTCAGGATTTGGCAGCAGACGAGCTTCCACAGCATTTAAAGCAGATTAAATTTAAGACCATTATTTCTACTGAAGTGATTGAACACTTGTATGATCCTAGAACTTTTATTCGCTTTTGTAAACAAATCTTAATCGAAAATGGAGGTGGAAGCTTAATCTTAACCACTCCTTATCATGGTTATCTTAAAAACTTAATGATTGCATTGAGTGGGAAATGGGACCGGCATGCTGACCCGCTTTGGGATGGAGGGCACATTAAGCTCTGGTCTAAACACACATTAAGCCAGCTAGTAGAAGAGCAAGGATTTAAAGTAATTGGTTTTGAAGGCTGTGGTAGGGTACCTTATGTTTGGAAATCCATGATGTTGATTGCAGAAATTTCCCATGCCTGATTTTTCATTTATCATATTAACCTTTAATGAGGAACAGCACCTTCCACGGTTGTTGAACTCCATCGCTGGCTTGAATGCTAAAGTTTATGTTTTAGATTCGGGCAGTACGGATGAAACGCTTGCTATTGCGCATTCTTATGGTGCCATAACGGCAGTACATCCTTTTGAAAATCATCCCAAGCAATGGGATTTTGCTTTGCATCATTTCGAAGTTGATACTCCCTGGACCATTGGTTTAGATGCTGACCAGATTGTTAGTTCTGAATTGTTGTCTTTACTCAAAAATTTTAAAGACGAGGATTATAAAAACATAAACGGTATTTATTTCAATAGAAAAAACATTTTTAAAGGGAAATGGCTAAAATATGGCGGTTATTACCCTTTCTATTTGTTAAAGATGTTCAGAACTGATAAAGGGCATTCTGATATCAGTGAAAATATGGACCATAGGTTTATGGTAGCAGAGCCTACCCTAATTTGGAAAGACGGACATATTATAGAAGAAAATCTTAAGGAAAACGAAATCAGTTTTTGGATTGAGAAACACAATAGATATAGTGATTTGGTAGCCGATGAAGAAATTGAGCGGATGCAAGCTTTAAGAATACAAAGCCAGAACACTAATTTATTTGGTAGCCCAAACGAAAGAAAAGCTTGGTTTAAAAAAATTTGGTGGGGATTGCCCCGATATTGGCGTCCGGTTTTTTACCTTTTTTATCGTATGATTTTTAAATTAGGAATTTTAGACGGAAAAAATGGAATCATCTTTCATTTTTTACAAGGCTTTTGGTTTAGATTAGTGGTAGATATTAAGATTGAAGAAAAGTTAAAGGAGAGAGGTGGAGATTAGGTTAATTAGAAATTTTGTTAATGAATAAAGTTCAACTACAGAAAAAATTTGACACCAAAGATTTCGAACATGGTGCATCCACCTTAAAGCAATTACTGTGGTATTTTTGTAGTGCTTTATTTTTCCGTTCTGGTTTAGTTCCTTTTAGCGTGGTGCTGGTTTGGCTGTTAAAATTATTCGGGGCAAAAATTGGTAAAGACGTAAGGGTAAAGCCCTATATCCATATTAAATTTCCTTGGAAATTAGAGTTGGGAGACCACTCTTGGCTTGCGGAATGTTATATTGAAAATTTAGCTCCAGTGATTATCGGCAAAAACTGTTGTGTTTCTCAAAATGCAATTCTCATGACAGGAAATCATGACTATAAAAGTCAAAGTTTTGATTTGATCACAAAACCCATCATTTTAGAAGATGGTGCTTGGATTGGCGCAAATGCTTTTGTGGTACTTGGAATAACTGTTCATTCACATGCTGTTCTTTCTGCCTATTCTATAGCTACTAAAAATCTAGATGCCTATGGCATTTATCAGGGAAATCCAGCTGTTAAGGTGAGGGATAGGGTTTTTAATGGTTAATATAAGAGCTTCATTCAGAAGGAATGTAATGACTGATGAATCTCGTGTATAATACGGGATCCATCACTGCCGTTCTGGATGACGGGTTATCAAGATGCGTCATTCAGAAGGAGTGTAATGACTGATGAATCTCGTGTATAATACGGTATCCATCACCGCCGATCTGGATGACGGGTTATCAAAATGCGTCATTCAGAAGGAGTATAGCGACTGATGAATCCCGTGTATTATACGGGATCCATCGCTAGCGCTCTGGATGACTGGTATTAAAACCTATTCATCACGTCCACCACTCTTTCCACATCTTCTTTACAATGAGCATAAGAAATAGGCAAACTCAAAGTAGTTTGGTGAATTTCTTCTGAAATGGGATATGATTCTCCTTTAAAAAATTCTAAATATCCTTTTTGTTGGTGAGGAGGAATTGGATAATGAATTTCTGTTTTGATACCATTTTCTAACAAGTATTGCTTCAACTGCTCTCTTTTTGGATGTCGAATATTGAATATATGATAAACATCAAAATAATCTGGATGCACTTCTGGAAGTATAAAATCAGCTTTTAAATTTTCCAAATAGATTTTAGCCAATGCTCTTTTATGAGCTGTAATTTCTTCGAGTTTCTTTAATTTAACCCTTAAAAAACCAGCTTGAATTTCATCTAACCGAGAATTAAAGCCAATCAAATCGTTATGGTATTTTTTGGAGGAGCCATAATTTCTTAATGAACGAATAGTTTTGTTGAATTCCTCATCATCAGTAGTTAATGCACCGGCATCACCTAATGCTCCTAAATTTTTGGTGGGATAAAAACTAAAAGCACCAATGCCAAAAGTCCCTGCCTTTTTCTCTTTAAACATTGCGCCATGGGCTTGTGCACAGTCCTCAATTAATTTAAGGGAGTATTTTTTACAAATCTCCCCTATCCTATTCATGTCACAAACTTTACCGTAAAGATGGGTGATCATGATGGCCTTTGTTTTAGAGCTGATTTTTTCTTCTATTTTTAAAGGATCAATATTATAGGTGGCTAAATCTGGCTCTACCAAAACTGGCTTTAATCCGGCATTAATTATAGCTAGAATTGTAGCGATATAGGTGTTTGAAGCTACAATTACTTCAGAATTCTGAGAGAGATTATATGCTTTGAGTGCCAACAATAAAGCATCCAATCCCGAAGCTAAACCTACACAATACCTACTTCCACAATAGTCTGCAAACTGGTCTTCAAAGTTTTTGACCTGATTGCCTAATATGTACCAGCCAGAGTTTAAAGTTTCCTTAAACGATGCTTGATAATCCTCAAAAAATGGTTGGTTTAATTTTCCTAGATCTTCGTATTCAATCATGAAGCATATTTTTCAAAAATGTAATCATTCTCATCATAATATTCTGATGCCAGCACCATTAATATCGCGTCTGGTGTAAAATCAAACATCTGATGCCAATCTTCTGGCTCAAGAATTAAGCATTTTGAAGGATGATCTAATTCAAATACTTCCTGCTTACTCCCATTCTTGTTAGAAATGCTACAACTTCCTTTAATGCATATAGCCGCCTGAATAGTTTTATGATGACGGTGACCACCTCTGATCGAGCTATCTACGCCATAGATGTAAAAAATTCTTTTGATATCAAACGGAATCGTTTTTTCAATCACAGTAAGGTTACCCCTTTTATCTGTAAATGTTTTTAAACTATGTATATGAGCCATGAATTTATGTTTATTGCTCTAAAATATATATTATAAATTAAAAGAAAGGTCTTTTAGATGCTGATGGGGTCTGGTCATTCAGAAGGAATGGTAAAATTGAAGAATCTATTGCAATATTAGAGATCCATCACTGTTGTTCTGGATGACATTATGGAAGAAGGCTCCGCTTCGCTCTTGAAAACTAGTAATTAGAAGTATCCGCTACGGGATAAAGGAATTAAGCGTTAATTGCTTTCCAAAGCAAATCTTTCAACTCTATCAAATTTCGATTGGCAATTGAAGAGATGAAAATTGAAGGAATTTCTTTTGGCAACTGCGTACTCATTTCCTTTTGTAATTCCTCGTCCAGCAAATCGGCTTTGGTAACTGCAATAATTTTTGGTTTCTGCAATAACTCCGGATTATAGGCTGTTAATTCCTTCAAAAGGATTTCATATTCTTCTTTAATGGTCCTAGAAGTATCCGCAGGTACCATAAATAGCAATACTGCATTTCTTTCAATATGCCTTAAAAAGCGGAATCCTAACCCTTTTCCTTCAGATGCACCTTCAATAATTCCAGGGATGTCAGCCATGATAAAAGAATATTGACCACGATAAGAAACAATCCCTAAATTAGGCACAATGGTAGTAAAAGGATAATCTCCAATTTCAGGTTTAGCAGCTGTGATCACCGAAAGTAAAGTGGATTTTCCTGCATTTGGGAAACCTACTAAGCCTACATCTGCCAGTACCTTTAATTCTAATATTTTCCAAGCTTCATGTCCTGGCATGCCCGGTTGCGCATACCTAGGTGTCTGATTAGTAGGTGATTTAAAATGTGCATTACCTAAACCTCCCATTCCGCCATTAAGCAAAATTTGCTCTTCACCGTCACTCGTGATTTCAAAAAGCACTTCTCCGGTTTCCACGTCTTTTGCAATGGTCCCTAATGGAACTTCTAAAATCTCGTCTCTTCCCATCTTCCCCGACTTCATCGTTGCTCCTCCTGCTCCTCCATCACCGGCAGAAACATGTTTTTTAAACTTTAAATGAAGCAAAGTCCACAACTGAGCATTTCCTCTAACAATCACATGCCCACCTCTAGCTCCGTCCCCACCAGCAGGACCACCCATACTCGTTTTTTTATCACGGTGCAGATACGCAGACCCTGGCCCTCCTTTTCCGGATTTACAGGAAACTTTTACATAATCAACGAAATTGGAACCTTGAGACATTTATGAGGATTTTAGAAGAAAGATTAAAGATACTAGACCTTTTAAACCTTTAAATAAAGCATTACTATAATTTTTCTACAACAGTGACTATATGTGAAAAAATTTCATCTATAGAGCCTATTCCTTCTACTGCATAAAATTTATGCTGATCTTGATAAAAATTAGCGACAGGTGCTGTTTTGGAAGTATATTCGTGTATTCTTTTCTTGATAATTTCTGGATTCTGATCATCTGGTCGGCCAGAGTCTTTTCCCCTGATCAATAACCGTTTTTGAAGTTCTACCTCATTTACTGTTAATGAGATCATTGCAGAAATAGCATCATTTTTTGAAGCTAATAATTGATCCAATGCCTCCGCTTGCGCTACAGTTCTAGGAAAACCATCAAATATAAATCCCTTGGCTTCTTGGTTGTCATCCAGTTTGTTGGAAATCATTCCAATCACCACCTCGTCTGGCACCAATATTCCTTGATCCATTAATTTCTTTGCCTCCATGCCCAATGGTGTGCCATTGCTAATTTCACCTCTTAAAATATCTCCTGTGGATAAGTGTACCAAAGCATATTTTTCAATTAAATTTTGTGATTGTGTGCCTTTACCTGCGCCCGGAGGACCAAAAAGTACAATATTTAGCATGCGTTTAGATTAAAATTTAAAAAGCCTTTTTGCCTGTTGGCAAAAAGGCTTCAACTAAATTAATTGTGGACCTGAAGGGAGTCGAACCCCTAACCTCCTGATCCGTAGTCAGGTGCTCTATCCAGTTAAGCTACAGGTCCAAAATTTCATTTAAGAATTCTCTGCCAACACCACTCTTCAAATAATTTCACGATTTCTCGCCTCTTGTCGGGTTTCAAATTCTTCCTTGTAAACTAGTTTCCAAGGTTGATATGCTTTTGTGAATTTACTAAATCCACTATTATGCTCTTTTAATCGTCGATCAAGATCTGCGGTAAAACCAACATATCTAATCTTCTTTATATCACTCGATAAAACGTATACTATCCACATTTCTATCTGTGAAGCTTTATCTAGTTAAGCCCTGTCTGCCGACAGGCAGGTACAGGTCCGATAAATCGGATTGCAAAAGTAGTTATTCAGGCTTGTATTCCAAAATAAATTAAAAAATACACGCTCTACTCATTTTCCAACGTCTTGATGAGGACTTATTATTTCTTATCCTTCTTCTGATCCCCTGGTCTAGCAATAGATTCACGCATATCTGTATCCGCTTGAATATTCTGCATCTTATAATAATCCATTATCCCCAAGTTTCCACTTCTAAAAGATTCTGCAATAGCTAAAGGGATCTGCGATTCGGCCTCTATCACTTTTGCTCTCGCATCCTGTGCTTTTGCCCGCATTTCCTGCTCATGAGCTACCGCAAAAGCTCTTCTTTCTTCTGCCTTTGCATTGGCTACCTTCAAATCGGCTTCCGCCTGATCTGTCTGTAATTTAGCACCAATGTTATCGCCAATATCGATATCTGCAATATCTATCGATAAGATTTCAAACGCAGTACCAGAATCTAAACCTTTGCTCAAAACCACTTTAGATATCTTATCTGGGTTTTCTAATACTTCTTTATGGCTTACCGCCGAACCGATAGTGGTTACAATTCCTTCCCCTACCCTAGCTAAAATAGTTTCTTCGCCAGCTCCACCTACCAATTGATTGATGTTTGCCCTCACGGTAACTCTTGCTTTTGCAATCAACTGAATTCCGTCTTTAGCAACCGCTGCCACAGGAGGTGTATTGATCACCCTTGGGTTTACAGATAATTGTACTGCTTCAAAAACATCTCTTCCTGCCAAATCTATCGCAGTAGCTAATTTGAAATCTAAAGGGATATTTGCCTTATCGGCAGATATCAGTGACTTGATCACATTATTTACGTGTCCGCCTGCAAGGTAATGCGTTTCAATTTCATTAGAGGTAAGGTTCAACCCTGCCTTTGTAGAAGTAATTAAAGCGTTTACCACTAAAGAAGGTGGAACTCTTCTCAGCCTCATTAACACTAAATTGAGTAAGTTGATTTTTACTCCGGATAGTTGCGCTGTAAACCAAAGATTTACAGGTAACACATATAGCAAAAAGAAAAGGGCAATTATACTTCCAATAATAATGAAAATAGGGCCGTAAGATCCATCCATAATTTATGTTTTTTTTAATTTATTTGACAATATCGTCAATTGCTTTGAAATCTGGAAGATCTCCTGCTGATTCTAATACTTCTGCATAAACTATTTTATGATTTTCATCTAAAACAAAAGCTGCTCTTTTAGAAACACCCTTTAAATTGAATACAAATTCATCATAAAAAGCACCATAAGCTTGTGATATTTCTTTATTAAAATCTGAAAGCAAAGGAAACTGGTATTGATTATCTTCCTTAAATTTTGCCAATGTAAATGGAGAATCAACGGAAATTCCCAATACCTGAGCACCAAGGCCTTCATAGAAACCAAAATTATCTCTCATGGTACAAAGCTGAGTGGTACATACTCCGGTAAATGCCATTGGAAAAAAATGAATGATGACTTTTTTTCCTGCAAAATCTTTTAAACTTACTTCTTTTAGATCTGAACTGAATAAGGTGAAATCAGGTGCCTGATCTCCAATTTTTAATGCCATGTTGTTGTTTTTTTTAGTGATTAGCCCGATAGTCATCGGGATGAGTTAATTGTTAATTAGTTACGTTGAACAATCATTTATTCAACAGAATATAGGGTTAAATGTTTATTTAATCTTTGAAAGTTGTTGCTCCATAATTTGCATTCCCTCTAAAAAAGAATGTGGCTGATAACCCAACTCTTTGATTGACTTATCTAAAATAAAACCTGTTTTTACAGGTCGATTTGCAACTTGATTTAAAGATGAGGAGCTGATAGGTTTGATCAGAGATTTATCAAAACCATAAAAATCAGCGACTTGATTTACCATCTCGATGATGCTCATCATATCTTTTCCTGATGCATTATAAATACCTTGAGCTCCTTTTGCAGCTGCCAGCAAACAAATTTCGGCTAAATCTTCTGCCAATGTAGGCATTCTCCATTGATCATCTACAACATTGATCGGATCACCTTTTCCCAATGCTCCTTTTGCCCAAAGTACAATGTTGCTCCGGCTCATATCATTTACTATCCCATAAACGATAATTGTTCTTAAAATGGTAAAATGAATATCCGACTGCTTCAATGACAATTCAGCTGCCAGTTTAGATTCTCCATAAAAAGAAACCGGACTAGGTGTCGCATCTTCCAAATAAGGACCTGCTAAGCCATCAAAAATGAAATCTGTAGACAGATGAATGAGCTGACAGTTATTTTCCCGACAAGCATTAATTAAGTAGTCTACCGCTGTTACGTTTAATGCCCAACATTTCTCTCTTTCAGTTTCACAGGTATCTACATTGGTCATTGCGGCAGTATTGATCACCACATCTGGAGAGAATTTACCAATTACTTCAGCTATGCTTTGTTGATCCTCAATATCCATCTCCGCATAAGTGTAGCCTTCAACAACTGTATATCTATTTTTACCTTTTGCGGTGGCTATTAATTCGAAATCTTTTTTCGCTAAAATTCTTTCCGTCAGTTTTTGACCTAACAGGCCGTTGCTGCCGGTAACCAATACTTTTTTCATATCCGCTCCAAAATAATAGATTATATCTGAACCAAGAAATAAAAATTTGTAAAACAAAAAAGGACCATGCCTGTGGCATGATCCTTTTCCTACTATTTTAAAAGAATTTAATTAAACTTTAAAAATGTATAATTACCTAAATTAACTTTTGGTAAGGTAGAGGAGTACTTTTCATTGATCACCCTCATAAATTCATTAGCAACTGCAGCATATCCCATAGGCGTTAAATGAACACCATCCAAAGAAAATAATTTACCTGAAACATATGCAGTAGTAAATGTAACTCCATCAACAGTTGCCCCTAATCCGGTAAACTGTTTCAGATATTCATTAGCATCAAAAACAGCTAAACCTTTACCTTCTGCTACGGTTTTTATAGTATTGTTGTAATTGGTTACATAATCTCTAACATTTAAAACTTCATCCTTATCCAACACATATTTACTTTCTATTGGGTTTCCTGGGTGCAAACCATAAGGCAAAGAGCTACCATTTGGAACGCCTATTAAAGCAGTGGGGAAATTCAAAACAATTAAGTCATCGTTAGTAGCAATTCTAGCACCTGCTGAAGTTTGTATATATAATGCTTGCACTGCAGGGTTAGCCTTTTTAACATTTGCTAAAACGGCAGCAACAGTTAAAGTATTAAAAAATGGAATGGTAGAAACGTCAGGAATTGTAGCTACCGCACCTTTAGCGCCGCTTGCAGTTAATTTAGTAATTAACTCTGTATATAAAGCGGTAAAATCAGCTTTTGGTGTCAAAACGTCTCCAACTCCTCCAGTTGTCGCATAACCTAGCGCATCATTGTTCCCTAGCCAGTTGGTAAAAAAAGTAAAGGGCTTAGCTGTTGCAAAATCTAAGTAGGAGGTTGAATTTGTTCCGGCATTTCCAGGCAATAAACGCTCAAAGTAACCATTCACATTTCCATAAACCGCTAATTTAATATCACGAAGTTTAATGCCGGGTACACCATAGTTATTTATTGGCTCAGTATACTTAGTATATAAAGTCACATTTCCAAAACCAGGTATAGCAGCAACGCCTCTAATACCCAGTTCAGTAGTTACCGGAATTAAGTTAGGTGTTCCTGCTGCAGACAAACCTCCATATTTCACATAACCTGAACCGTTTTTTTGCGCTGTTGTAAATAAAGGCTGAAGAAATTCACCTCCGCCAGCTAATTTCATCTGCTGTGCCATGATGTTTGGATATGAACTGATTTGGCCAGACAAATAAAGGCCATTGTCAGCATAACCCGCAGTTAATGAATTTCCTAAAGAAATAAATCTTGTGAAATCTGCCGAACCAGCGGTGGGTACTTCAACCTGCTCTAAAGCACCGTCACCATCTTTTTTACATGCTGAAGCCACAATGATGAGCACCGCAAATAATAACTTTGATATGTATTTAATATTCATTGTATTTGAAATTAAGTTTATTGGTTAAAAATGATTTGGGATCATTTTATTTTATTATGCAAGCATAGCAATTAATCTAATTGAATCCAATTTATTTGAAATAAATATTTTTGTTTAAAATTTTATTAAAAGAAACCACATTTTTAAACCACTTATTCCGACTCATCTTAATGAAATTATTGACTAATAAATTCACATTATCAAGTATGAGAGTGTATTTATTTAAAAAACAAAACCTTTTCTGTAGTAATATTTGAATTTTGATGAATAAACAGTAATTTTGCCCACTCAAAAATTCATTGAATAAAATTATATCTCACAGATAAATTATTAAATTTCAATATGCCAAACATTGGAAAAATAGCGCAAATCATTGGTCCGGTTATCGACGTAAGTTTTGCAGCAGAAAACGCAAAGCTTCCTAAAATTTTCGACGCTTTAGTAATTACTAAAGAAAACGGACAACGAATTGTATTAGAAGTTCAACAACATTTAGGTGAAGACAGGGTAAGAGCTGTAGCCATGGATTCTACTGACGGATTGGTTAGAGGAATGGATGTAGTGGATAGTGGTGCTCCTATCAAAATGCCGGTTGGCGAAGCCATTAAAGGCCGTGTTTTTAATGTAGTTGGAGAAGCTATTGACGGTATTGAAAACTTAGATAATACTAACGGTAAGTCTATCCATAATTTACCTCCAAAATTTGAAGATCTTTCTACAGAAAACGAAATTCTTTTTACTGGAATTAAAGTAATTGATTTACTAGAGCCTTATGCAAAAGGCGGTAAAATTGGATTGTTTGGTGGTGCTGGTGTTGGTAAAACCGTTTTGATTCAGGAATTAATCAATAACATCGCGAAAGCTTATGACGGTTTATCTGTATTTGCTGGTGTGGGTGAGCGTACACGTGAAGGTAATGACCTTTTACGTGAGATGATTGAAGCCGATATTATTAAATATGGCGACGAATTTAAGCACTCTATGGAAGCAGGCGGATGGGATCTTACTAAAATTGATAAAGAAGCTTTAAAAGATTCTAAAGCAACTTTCGTTTTCGGACAGATGAATGAACCTCCTGGCGCAAGAGCCCGTGTTGCTTTATCAGGATTAACCATTGCTGAATACTACAGAGATGGAGAAGCTGATGGACAAGGAAAAGACATTTTATTCTTTATTGATAATATCTTCCGTTTCACTCAAGCTGGATCTGAGGTTTCTGCATTATTGGGACGTATGCCATCTGCAGTAGGTTACCAACCCACTCTGGCAACAGAAATGGGAACCATGCAAGAGCGTATTACTTCCACAAAAAGAGGTTCTATTACATCTGTACAGGCAGTTTATGTCCCTGCTGATGATTTAACCGATCCAGCTCCGGCAACAACTTTCGCCCACTTAGACGCTACAACTGTATTATCACGTAAAATTGCCGAGTTAGGTATTTACCCAGCAGTAGATCCATTAGATTCTACTTCTAGAATTTTGACCCCAGTAGTTGTAGGTGATGAGCATTATACTTGCGCACAAAACGTTAAAGAAATTTTACAACGTTATAAAGAACTACAAGATATCATTGCTATTTTAGGAATGGATGAATTATCTGAAGAAGATAAATTAACGGTATTAAGAGCAAGAAGAGTTCAACGTTTTCTTTCTCAGCCTTTCCACGTTGCTGAGCAGTTTACAGGCTTAAAAGGTGTTTTAGTTGATATTAAAGATACCATCAAAGGTTTTAACATGATTATGGCCGGAGAAGTTGACGAATATCCAGAAGGAGCTTTCAACTTAGTGGGTAACATTGAAGAAGCAATAGAAAAAGGCAAAAAATTATTAGCTGAAGCAAACGCTTAAAAAGTTTAAAGTTTTAGGTTAAAAGTTATAAGTTAAAACTTTGGACCTAAAACTTATTACTTACAACTTATAACTTGCAGATGAATTTAGAAATATTAACTCCAGATAAAAAAGTGTTTGAAGGCGAAGTAACTTCGGTTACCGTACCTGGCGCAATGGGTTCTTTTGAAATCCTAAATAACCATGCCCCTATTATATCTACTTTAGATGATGGCAAAGTGGTGGTAAGGAGTGCCGGTAAAGAGCAAAAGTTTCACACCAAAGGAGGTGTTGTAGAAGTAATTAACAATAAGGTAATTGTTTTAGCTGAAAGTGTTTCAGAAAAGTAATCTCATAAAAAAATTATAAAAACCAGCCTTAGAAAAGGCTGGTTTTTTTTATGCCTGAAAATTCAATTTTTTGTAAAAATTTTGGTGGATTACTTAATTTTAGGCAGAATTTGCCCTACATCAACCAAATTTTATTTTACTATACCGAATACCAATTCGTTGTTTGGTATAAATAATTGAAAATTAAAGCCTAAATAAAGAAAAATCAGTAAAATATAATTCTGCCAATAGCATACTTAAGAAATAATATTCTTTTTGCAACTAATTTAATTTAGGTATTGACAGAGCTAAATGCTTGTCTTATCTTGAGATTACTAAACGAATTAAAAAAATAAAACCAAATCATGTTATTCGCACTGTTCATCATTCTAATTATTGTCTTGCTTCTACAAAGCAAACAAATGAAGGCGTGTGTAAATTAAAACATAAAAATACAACAGAGCGCCTTCCCAAAAAGAAGGCGTTTTTTATATAAAAAGAAACGGTATGGAACATTTAAGCCATCAAAAAAACATATACATCGACGGAAAAATAATTCCTTCATCATCTTCTGGTGTTAATGCAGCTAGTCAAACATTGAACTATGGCTTTGGTGCTTTTGAGGGGATTAGGTCTTATGCAACTGCCAACGGCACTAAAATATTTAAAGCAGAAGAGCATTTTAAAAGACTGAAGTCTTCCTGTGAACAGATCCATCTTCCGTTTAAATGGGACATTAAGCAATTGATCAAAGATACCCACAAGCTTTTGGAAGCCAACGGACTTAACAATGCCTACATCAAACCTGTTGTTTACAGTGGAGAGGGAATGAATATGGTAAATTCAGATCAATCCCATATTTTAATAATGGCATGGGAATGGGAAAGTTTTTTTGGGGATCGTTTACTTAAAACCTGTATTTCCTCGTATGAAAAACCTAATCCAAATTCGGCACCTATCAATGCTAAATTAACAGGTAATTATCTGAATTCTGTTTTAGCAATTTCAGAAGCCAATAGAAATGGTTTTGATGAAGCCATTTTAATAGATATGCATGGTTACCTCACAGAATCTTCTTCAGCTAATATATTTATAGAAAAGGATGGGAAGCTATTTACTCCATGTGAAGGGAATATATTGTTGGGGATTACCAGAAAAACAGTCATGCAAATTGCCAAACAATTAGACATTGAAGTTTTAGAGAAAAATTTGACCATTAATGACCTTAAAAATGCCGACGCAGCATTTCTTTGCGGAACAGCTGCCGAAATTGTAGGCATCCAATCTATTGATGAAACGCATTTGCCTTTTTCCTTTTCAGATAGTATTGGATCAAGCATCCAAAGGGTTTATAAAAGTTTAGTATTAGACAAATTAAGTTTCGAAGTAATTATATAATGGAATTAAATAAATACAGTAAAACCTTTACACAGGATAAAACACAACCAGCTACCCAAGCCATGCTGTATGGAATTGGCCTTACCACTGAGGATATGTCTAAAGCTCAGGTGGGTATAGCAAGTATGGGTTATGATGGAAATACCTGCAACATGCACTTGAATGACCTTGCTGCAATTGTTAAAGAAGGAGTTTGGAAACAGGATTTGGTAGGATTGACATTCAATACCATTGGAATAAGCGATGGTTTAACTAATGGCACAGAAGGTATGCGCTATTCTTTGGTGTCACGTGATTTAATTGCCGATTCTATTGAAGCGGTTTGTGCCGGACATTTTTATGATGGCGTAATCACGATTCCAGGATGCGATAAAAACATGCCGGGTTCAATTATGGCAATGTCACGTTTAAACCGTCCTTCCATAATGGTTTATGGCGGAAGTATCCATTCAGGTCACTATAAAGGGCAATCATTAAATATTGTATCAGCTTTTGAAGCTTTAGGTCAAAAATTGGCGGGCAATATTTCAGACGAAGATTATCAAGGTGTGATAGAACACTCTTGCCCGGGTGCAGGTGCTTGTGGTGGCATGTACACTGCTAATACCATGTCATCTGCAATTGAAGCTTTGGGAATGAGCTTACCTTATAGTGCTTCAAACCCGGCAACTAGTCAGGAGAAAAAAGACGAATGTTTAGCAGCTGGCAAGTACATCAAAATCCTTTTAGAGAAAGACATCAAACCCTCCGACATTATGACCCGCAAAGCATTTCACAATGCAATGGTGGTGATTATGGTTTTGGGAGGTTCAACAAATGCGGTATTGCATATGATTGCCATGGCAAAAACTGCAGGCATTGATTTGAGCATGAAAGATTTCCAGGAAATTAGTGATAAAACGCCAGTAATTGCCGACTTGAAACCGAGTGGTAAATACATGATGGAAGATGTTCATGATTTAGGTGGTACTCCGGCAGTTATGAAATATCTTTTGAAAAAAGGTTTGATTTATGGCGATTGTTTAACGGTAACAGGTAAAACTGTGGCAGAAAATGTTGCTGATGCGAAAGATCTTGATTTTGATGCGCAAAAAGTGATTCTTCCTTTAGAAGCGCCCATAAAAGAAACTGGTCACCTACAAATGCTTTACGGAAATATTGCAGAGCTAGGCAGTGTAGCTAAAATATCAGGTAAAGAAGGAGAATCTTTCACCGGGCCAGCCCGTGTTTTTGAAGGTGAGTTTGAATTGATTCATGGAATTACTTCGGGAAAAGTAAAAGCAGGCGATGTAGTTGTAATAAGATATGTTGGGCCAAAAGGAGGACCTGGTATGCCGGAAATGCTGAAGCCAACTTCGGCGATTTTTGGTGCTGGTTTGGGAGCTTCGGTCGCTTTAATCACAGACGGTCGCTTCTCTGGTGGAACTCACGGATTTGTGGTGGGACATATTGTGCCGGAAGCTTACGAAGGTGGAGCTATAGCCTTCATTAAGGATGGAGATGCAATTGAAATTGACGCTAATAAAAACAGCATTAATGTTTTACTATCTGATGAAGAGTTGGCAACAAGAAAAGCGGCATGGAGACAACCAGAACCTCCGGTAAAAAGTGGGGTATTGTATAAATACATTAAACTGGTTAAAAACGCAACGGAAGGTTGTGTGACTGATCAGGATTAGTTTTTTAGAAAAATGAATTGGTCACAAATTATGACCGGTTCTAAAAAAAGTTTAAAATCATCATTAAAGTTTTAATAAAGAGAATTAAGTTTTAGTCTTATTGAATTTATAAAATGCAAATCATTAAAAGCATACAAAGTAGAATATACGAAATCCGTGGAGAGCGGGTTATGCTTGATTTTGACTTGGCTTTTTTGTATGAAGTAGAGACTAGAATTTTAAATCAGTCTGTGAAAAGAAATTTTAAGCGTTTTCCGGATGATTTCATGTTTAGGTTGACAGCTAAGGAATGGGATGCGATGCAGTCACAAATTGTGATGAGTTCTAAGAATATTACAAGTTCATCATCACAAATTGTGATGATGAACATTCCTACCAACAGAACTGGCAAATATTTGCCTTACGTTTTCACAGAGCAGGGTATTGCAATGCTTAGCGGTGTGTTAAACAGCGATAAAGCCATCAGCATGAATATTGCAATTATGCGGGCTTTTGTTGATGTGCGAAAAATATTGGTCAAACAAATTGACATCAAAGACAAACTAAAAGAAATTTTAGAGCGAGTCGATGAACATGATATGCAATTGCACCACTTATATCAAGCTATGGAAAATTTGATTGATGAAAAAGTAGCTCAAAAAAAGTGGGAAGAGAGAGAAAGAATTGGTT
>JBDSHZ010000145.1:0-12291 GCA_039918235.1 Pelobium sp. | reverse complement strand
GCCTGCACCTCCAGACCGGAAAGTTTCAAATTCCACATCAGAAGGGTTTACATCAATTTCTATAGTATCATCCACCAAAGGGTAAACGTAAACAGATGCAAAGGAAGTATGGCGTTTGGCGTTTGCATCAAACGGAGAAATACGCACCAAACGGTGTACGCCGTTCTCTCCTTTTAAATAACCATAAGAAAAATCACCGTCAAACTGTATGGTAACAGTTTTAATTCCAGCAACATCTCCTTCCTGATAATCCTGTTCAATTGCTTTATATCCATTTTTACTGGCCCACATCATGTACATCCGCATCAGCATGCCGGCCCAATCACAACTTTCTGTCCCTCCTGCACCGGCAGTAATTTGTACCACCGCACTCAACTGATCTTCTTCGGCGGAAAGCATATTCTTAAACTCTAAATCTTCCAATAATTTTAGGGTGAGTTCAAACTGCTCTTTCATTTCCTCTTCAGTAGCTTCATTTGCTTGCACAAACTCTAACATTACGGCAGTATCTTCTACTGCAGTTGCGGTCTTTTCAAACGCATCTGTCCAGGTTTTCTTTAATTTTATAGCGTGTAAAACCTTTTCGGCTTCTTTAGGCTCGTCCCAAAAATTGGGGAGTAAAGTGAACTCTTCTTCTTCTTTTAAAGCTTCTAATTTTGCATCTACGTCAAAGATGCCTCCTCAGAGACGTTACCCTGTCTCTCAAATCCTGCAATTGTTCTTTAGTCATGGGGGCAAATATAAAAGGAATTGTCAGATGCCTGAAAATAAAATCTATAGAAATTACTTCAGTTTTACTTTAACCAAAGGCGCTAAATTAGCTACCCAACTCTTATACATAGCAATAGAAGGGTGTAAACCATCGGAAGCAATAAGACTTTTATTTATTGCTGCCTCTTTTGAAATTGGCGTAATATCCAAATAGACAGCTTTAGTTTTAGCAGTTTCTTCTTTATTTATCGCGTTGTAGGCATCAATCTCTTTTGCAATCTCCGCTACAGACCTTCCGCTGTTTTGACCAAAAGTGGTCACTCCCCAATCGGGAATAGAGATGACAAAAACATTTTCTTCACTCCCTCCGGCAAAATTAATGGCTGCCTGTAATAATTCTTTAAACTCTTTTCTGTAGGTGGCAATTACATAATTCCTGTATTGATTATTTACGCCTATCAATAAGGTAACTATATTGTATTTTGGATTAAAGGAATCGGTTTTTGTGGCTTTGATTAGGTCATCGGTAGTCCATCCAGTTCTTGCAACTATTTTTGGGTCGCTAACATTTAAGTTAGATAACCTTAAGGCATTTACCAGCTGGTACGGGAATGATGAGTTCAGCGGAACAGATTCACCAATGGTATAAGAATCTCCCAATGCCAAATAGGTGTAGGTATTTACGTTTGAACTTGGTGTGTAAATCACTGGGTTTTCATTTTTTAGAATAGTTTGTTTTCATTTACAGCCTGCTAAAATCAACAGCGCATTCAAAAAAGTAATGGTAAGTATTTTCATTTTCCTCTATTTAAGGTGCATACCAAATAATACGGAAATATGTTGTTTTAAGTTTTTCTTTACTTTTTCTATATCTACCTGATGACCCAATTCCCTTTGCATAGAGGTAACGTCTTTATCATCAATGCCACATGGAACAATGTTTTTAAAGTAGTCTAAATCTGGATTTACATTAAATGCAAAACCATGCATGGTTACCCAACGGCTACAACGTACACCCATTGCACATATTTTTCTGGCTTTTTCATTGTCAGCATCTATCCATACGCCGGTAAATCCGGGATATCTACCTGCTGTAATTCCGTAATCTTTCAAAGTTAAGATTACCGCTTCTTCCAAAGTGCGTAAGTAAAGGTGGATATCAGTAAAAAAATTATCTAAGTCTAAAATCGGGTAACCTACTAACTGTCCGGGTCCATGATAGGTAATGTCGCCGCCCCTATTGATTTTGTAATAAACTGCACTTTTACTTTTTAAACCTTGTTCATCCAGAAGCAAATTTTCTGGTTTACCGCTCTTCCCTAAAGTATACACATGAGGATGTTCAACAAAAGCCAGAAGGTTAGGCGTAATCTTTTCCTGTTCAGGATGATTGCGGTTATTGGTTTTAATGGCAATGGTAGCTGAAAAAATTTGCTCCTGTTTATCCCAAGCCTGCTGATAATCCATCAAACCCCAGTCTTCAAATTTTACTTCTTTGTTTTTAATCATTGCTCGCAAACATAGCCCAACATATAATCTTCAAATTTCCTAAACTTAATTTTGTAGCTTTCTTTTAACTTGGTATTATCAATTTCGCCATCCAATTCACCTTCATCAGAAAATTCAAAAGGAGATAAATGGATATGGTCTTTAAAGGAAGTTTCCTTTTTTCCGTTCAGTTTATACAGCGCCTCTTTAGCGCACCAACAAATATATAATTGTTCTGTTTGGTGATCAGGATTGATGAAATTCAGTTCCTCACCGCTCATAAATTTATTCTTTACCCTAATAATCTTATCCTTTATGATCTCAATATCAATTCCTACCTTCTTAGTTTTACTCACCATTACGGCCGCATAATCATAAGAGTGGCTTAAAGAAATATGATGTGGATGATTGATTAAAATAGGTTTTCCGTTTTCATCTGCCTGACAGTCAATATATTCATCGGTATTCAGCATTTTTCTTAGCAGCACTCTTGTTGCCAGCCAATGCAAACTTCGCTTGTCTTTACTTAAGGAGCTGAGTAATTTTAATTCATGTTCCTTAAGCTGTAATTGCCTTTCTAATTCATCAGGAGTTTCCGTAATGCGCCATAAGGCAATGGCAGTATCATGGTCAATATTTTCATGAAAAGTGATGGGCATTTTTAAATTTATAAATTCTCTGCAAAATTATTTTAAATAAATCATATTTTAGGCAAAAGCAAAATTAAACCATGATACTTTCTGACAAACTGATTTTAAAAGAAATAGAAGCCGGAACAATTGTTATTGAACCTTATGATAGGGCATGTTTAGGAACTAATTCTTATGATGTGCATTTAGGAAAACATTTAGCCTGCTATAAAAGTAGAGAGTTAGATGCTAAAAAACACAATGAAATTGAGCATTTCGAAATTCCAAAAGAAGGTTTTGTACTGCAACCTAATACTTTGTACTTAGGCGTAACGCTAGAATATACAGAAACCCATAAACACGTCCCTTTTTTAGAAGGAAAATCAAGCACTGGAAGATTAGGGATTGATATACATGCTACTGCCGGTAAAGGAGATGTAGGGTTTTGCAACACTTGGACATTGGAAATATCTGCCACACAACCTGTTAGAATTTACCCTGGGATGCCCATTGGACAGTTAATTTATTTTGTAGTGGAGGGAGAAATTGAAACCATGTACAACACCAAAGGAAATGCAAAATATAATAATAAGACCACAAAACCCGTTGAAAGTATGATGTGGAAAAACCAATTCTAGGTAAAAATTGTAGTATAAATATATATAAACCTCAGATTTTGATTAATTTGAGGTTTATTTTTCTACGTAAAAATTTTATTTAGATCTGCCGTTATAAAAAGCATCATAAATCCCTATGAAAAAGAAATCTTACTTTTTAATTTTCATCATCCTAACTTCCTTTGGTCTCTTTAGCTTTATGCAGGATGATGATCCCTTAAAAAACCTGCTGAACAGTTTCCAACTTTTTCATGCTGAACATCCACAGGAAAAAGTTTATCTCCACACAGATAAGCCATATTATGCCATTGGTGATGACATTTGGTTTAAAGCATATGTAGTAAATGCAAAAAATTTAGGCCCAAGCCCTTTAAGCAATTTTGTTTATGTCGATTTAATTAATGGAAGAGATTCTATTAAAAAAACTTTGAGAATTCCGCTCATTGCAGGTTTTGGGTTTGGAAATTTTGAACTGAAAGATTCTTTGCAAGAAGGAAATTATAGGTTAAGGGCTTATACCCAATACATGAGAAATTATGGCGACGAATTTTATTTTGATCAAACTATAAAAATTGGAAATGCGTTAACCAATCAGCTCATTACCAATACTGATTATACTTTTGGCAAAACCGGTAATGCTGAAAATGTAAAGGCAAAAATCAATTTCAGCAATATAGACGGATTGCCTTATGCCAATAAAGAGGTAACCTACGGGGTAGAATTAGATTTTAGAAATATCCTAAAAGGGAAAGGCCAAACAGACGAGAAAGGAGACTTGATGATAGATTTTGTGAATGACAAACCTTTTCTTGCAAAGAATGGTAGAATTACCACTTCCATCAAAATTGGAGAAAATACTATTGTCAATAAATATATTCCAATCATCAGCACCTCAAATGAAACTGATGTGCAGTTTTTTCCTGAAGGGGGAGATTTAGTAGCCAACGTGAGGTCAAAAGTTGCTTTTAAGGCACTAGGTTCTGATGGATTAGGAAAAGACATTAATGGCTACGTTCAAGATAATAGCGGAGAAAAAGTTGCCCTTATTAAATCCATGCATTTGGGGATGGGGTATTTTGGTTTAACTCCCGTACCAGAAAAAAACTATGAAGCCGTTATTCAATTCAAAGATGGATCAGAAAGAAAATTTAAACTGCCACAGGTAAAACCCGAAGGCTTTGTCTTAAGTGTTAATCCAAATATAGAAGACAGCTTGTTGGTGAAGATAAGTACCAATCTTGCTTACGCAGAGAAAAACCAACAGAAAACTTATTATGTGGTAGCACAGAGTTCAGGTAATATAATTTTTACTGCAAAATCAAAATTGAACGGCACCAGTTTTTCTACTAGATTAGATAAGCCAAGATTCCCTTCTGGCATCACTCAGTTCACTCTTTTTGATGAAAATATGATCCCAATTGCAGAAAGATTGATTTTCATTTCTCCAAAAAACATATTGGATTTATCGGTGAAACCAGATAAAAACACTTACAGTCAAAGGAGTAAAATCAGTGTTGATGTAAAAGCATTGGGCCCCGATGGGAAACCAATTATCGGTTCATTTTCTATGGCTGTAACTGACGAAGCTAAAGTGCCTATAAATGAAGATGAAGAAAGTACCATTTATTCAAATCTTCTGCTTACTTCTGATGTTAAAGGTTATGTAGAAAAACCGAACTATTACCTCCATGATGTTGATCAGCAAAAAATGATTGATATTGACATATTGATGATGACACAGGGCTGGCGTAGATTTAATTGGAGAACTATTTCTAACAGCATATCATCATTGACCTTTAAGCCTGAAAAAACAATATTTGTAAGCGGCAGAGTAACACAAGGAAAAGACAAACCCGTTGTGGACGGGACTGTAATGCTATTTACTTCTTCAGGAAATACTTTTGTGATTCAAACAAAAACAGATGCGAATGGAGAATTTAAAATTGACAGTCTTTTTTTCCAAGACAGCACAAAATTTGTGATTCAGGCCAGGACCTCCACTGGAAAAAAAAATGTGGATATCGAAATTTATAACACCCCAGTTCCTATCGTTACCAAAAACGCAAATCTTCCGGATCTGACTGTAAACATCAATCAATCCATGGAAGCCTATCTAAAAAATAGTAAAACCCAATATGAAGATTTTCTTAAAAATGGAATCATCAACCGATCAATTATACTAGCAGAAGTAAAGGTGGTGGATACAAAACCAAAAGTAGAGCAATCCAGTAATTTAAATGGAGCAGGAAATGCAGACCGGGTATTAACCGCAAAGGATTTGCAATATGCAATTACCATTGAACAGGCCTTACAAGGAACAGTTGCTGGTTTGCAAATGATTGGAGGAATCCCTTATATCAGAGGTAGGCAAGCGCAGGTGATTTTAGATGGCAGCTATGTTGATGGTGCTTTTTTAAGCAATATCAACGTTCAGGATGTAGAAACTATTGAGATTTTAAAAAGCATTGGCTATACCGCTATTTATGGAAGCCGAGGCGGAGGCGGGGTAATTGTGATCACTACAAAAAGAGGCAAGCCGGGTTATACCAATAATAGCTATGCTCCTGGAATTATCACTTACTCTCCAATCGGGCTTTTTAAACCAAAAGAATTTTATGTTCCAAATTATGATGATCCTAAACTAAATGACCAGGTCTTAGATTTGAGAACTACTATTTATTGGAACCCAAGGATAATTACAGATTCAACCGGATATGCTCAGGTAGCGTTTTTTAATGCCGACGGTACAGGAAATTATAAAGTTGTACTTGAAGGAATGGATTTAAATGGTCATCTTGGTAGAAAAGTAATTCGCTACCAGGTTAATCCTCGCTAAAAAAAACCAATTATTAAATGAATACCATACAAGTAACCATACAAGACAAAGTTGCCATCATTTCTTTAGACCGTGGAAAATCAAATGCCATTAACGGTGAAATGGTAGATGAACTGCTGAAAATGATCATTAATATTGAGAAAGATGAAAATATTGGAGGCATCATTCTTACAGGGAAAGAAGGATTTTTTACAGCTGGTTTAGATCTGATAGAGTTATATGATTATGATAAAGAAAAGATCAGCGCTTTTTGGATCAAATTCTTGGATTTGGTTAAAGCACTTACCTTATTTAAAAAACCACTGATATCAGCCATCAGTGGGCACAGCCCTGCAGGTGGTTGCGTATTGGCCATCTGTTCTGATTACAGAGTAATGGCAGAAGGGAAATACATTATCGGTTTAAATGAAGTTCCGGTAGGTATCATTGTTCCAGACAGTATTTTTGAGCTTTATGCTTTCTGGATTGGGAAAGCCAAAGCTTATCAGAACCTGTTAGAAGGGAAATTAGTGGGAACAGCAGAAGCATTAAATATAGGACTGATTGATGCCGTTGCACCAATTGAATCTTTAATGACAGTAGCCCAAAAGAAAATGCAGACTTACCTTCAATTTCCAGCTGTCACTTGGCAACAAAGTAAATTGAATTTGAGGAAAGAACTGATATCAAAAGTTTCACAGGATCAAACTGAAACATTAGAGATTATGTTAGCACAATGGTGGTCTCCCAGTACCCGCTCAATTTTAAATACCATTATCCAAAACCTTAAAAGAAAATAATATGTACAACCAGCCCATGTTAAGAGACGATGCCTTAAAAGGTAAAACTTATGTAGTTACAGGAGGAGGAACTGGTTTAGGAAAAGCCATGAGTACCTATCTATTAGAACTAGGTGCAAATGTGGCCATTACCTCTAGAAAATTAGAAGTTTTGCAAAAAACTGCTTCCGAATTGGAAGAACAAACAGGTGGAAAAGTTTTAGCGGTAGCTTGTGATGTTCGGGAGAATGATCAAGTTGAAGCAGTTTTAGTGGCAACATTAGAAAAATTTGGCCAGGTTGACGGATTATTAAATAATGCCGCAGGTAATTTCATCTCCCCTACAGAAAGGTTGTCTTCAAATGCTTTCAGCACTATTATTGACATTGTGCTTAAAGGTACTGTAAACTGCACTTTGGCATTTGGCAAACATTGGATCAAAGAAAAACAACCCGCTTCCATTTTAAATATTGTAACCACTTACGCTTTTACCGGATCAGGTTATGTGGTTCCTTCTGCTTGTGCAAAAGGAGGCGTATTAGCAATGACGCGTTCCTTAGCTGCAGAGTGGGGTCATTATCAAATTCGTTGCAACGCCATTGCGCCAGGTCCATTCCCAACAAAAGGTGCTTGGGACAGGTTGTTGCCGGGAGAAATGGCTAAAAAATTCGATTTTAAAAACCGTGTGCCATTAAAGCGAGTTGGAGATCATCAGGAATTGGCAAATTTAGCCGCTTATTTACTTTCTGATTTTTCAGGATATATCAATGGAGAAGTAATTACAATTGATGGCGGAGAATGGTTACAAGGGGCAGGCCAGTTTAACGGTTTAGAAATTGTTACCGACGAAATGTGGGATGGTTTAGAGCAGATGATAAGAGGCACAAAAGGGAGTTGATCTCAGTTTAGTTTGCAATAAACTTATATTCTCATAATTTTGCAATTTCTTTTATCCATTTGATGTTTCCATGAGAAAAACTGTTTTCCTCGTTAATTATACTAAACTGATATTTGCATCATTAATAGTGAGCATACTTTCAGTTTTTCTCGCCAAAACTCTTAAAACAGCTACTGCCTATTATGAAGATTTAATCTTTTCAAAAGTAAGTGAGTTGCCTTTTCTTTTTTTAATACTTCCTTCTATTGGAATAACCATCATTTATTTTTTAAGAAAATATCTTTTTAAGGGAAAGCAGAATAAAGGGATCAAAGAAATTTATGCTACTATACAAAATAGAAAAAATTCTTTGCCCGCTTTTAAAATCCCTTCTCACTATGTAAACGGATTTCTGACAGTGATCTTCGGAGGCTCAACAGGTATTGAAGTTTCTACAGTAGTTGCTACAGCAGCAATCGGCTCAACAGCCCATAAAAAAATTGGTGTGGCCCAACTCTTTAAAACAGAATTAATTTGTGCAGGTGTTACGGCAGGTATCGCCATACTTTTTGCGAGCCCAATTACAGGTTTATTCTTCGCCTTGGAAGTTATTGCAAAGAAAATTAATAAAAGTATTCTCATTAGTTGTGGCGTTGCGGCTTTGTTTTCTTGGTTTTTCATCTCTTTTATTAAAGGAACACCTCTATTTAGTTTTACAATTAACGGATGGAACAGTTACGCAATTCCATATTTTATTTTATTGGCATTAATTGCTGGATTTATAGCCGTATACTTCACTAAATCTGTTATTTACATTAAATCATTTTTCGGTAAAATCAATAATAACTTTATAAGAGTAAATGTTGGGGCAGTCCTAGTTGGGCTATCTATTCTCTACTTTCCCCAACTATTTGGAGATAGTTATGCGGCCATTCCTGAATTGTTGAAGCAAATTGAGATCGAAATTTTTAGTAATAGCTTAGTTTTCCTATTACTATTCTTAATAATTTTAAAACCTTTAGCTGCGTCTTTAACTTTAGGAGCAGGTGGAGATGGGGGTGTATTTGCACCGGGTATTGTAACAGGTGCTTTCCTTGGGATGCTTGTAGCAATTCTGCTAAATCATTTTTTTGATACACATTTAATTGTAGTAAATTTTGCTCTGGTAGGCGCTGCAGCTGTCTTAAGTGCTGCAATTAATGGCCCTTTAACTGCTCTATTTCTAATATGTAGTATTGCTCCTAACGGTTTTGCTCTTTTTGTCCCTGTATTAATGGGCAGTTTCATTGCAAAATATGCTGCCCAGATTTTATGTAGTTATACAGTGTATAGTTATAATGGGAAATTAGCTTAACTCTTTAAAAATCAAATAATTCTTAAGGATATTATATCGCCAATGCAATGCATATTTGCATTTCACCAAACAATATTGCACCTTTGCACTGCTTATAGAGAAAGACGGAGGGATTAGACCCTGCGATGTCTTAGCAACCTGTGCAAACAAGGTGCTAAATTCTATCCAGACTTTACGTTTGGAAAAGATAAGTGAAAGTCCAAATCACCCACCCGACTTTTCAAAATAAGCCATAAAAGTAGCAACACGCAAGAATCAAGATGCAAGACTTTTGTCGCATTTTATTTCTTGATACTTGATACTAATTACTTGATACTAAAGAATGGATATCAGAAAAGAATTAGAAAAAAGAATACTCGTAATTGATGGAGCGATGGGAACCATGATTCAGCAGTATAAGCTGACTGAAGAAGATTTCCGTGGAGAGCGTTTTAAAAATCATCCTTCAGATGTTAAAGGGAACAATGATTTATTAAACATCACTCGTCCCGACGTTATTAAAGCTGTGCATGCAAAATATTTAGATGCCGGCGCAGATATTATAGAAACCAATACTTTTAGTACCCAACGCATTTCCATGGCTGATTATGGCATGGAAGATTTGTCGTATGAACTAAGTTACGAAGGTGCAAAAATTGCAAAGGAAGTAACGGCAGAATACAATGCAAAAAATCCTGAAAAACCGCGTTTTGTTGCCGGAGCAGTTGGTCCAACAAACCGTACGCTTTCCATGTCGCCAGATGTTAATGACCCTGGTTACAGAGCAGTTTCTTTCGATGAATTAGAAGCTGCGTATTATGAACAAGTGCGTGGTTTAGTGGATGGTGGTGCCGATTTGTTATTGGTAGAAACCATTTTTGATACTTTAAATGCAAAAGTTGCAATTTTCGCCATCAAACGTTACGAGCAAGAACTCAACGATAGACTAGAAAAAGGAGAAGAACTCCCCCAATTACTCTCCACTTCAGTTTTCCAATCCCAAAATAACACGGCTGAAAATCGACAAGGAGAGGCATCCTTCTCCCTCGGAGAAGGACCGAGGATGAGGCTCAGGCTCGACATCATGATTTCCGGCACCATTACCGATGCTTCGGGCAGAACATTATCCGGGCAAACCGTTGAAGCATTTTTAAACTCAATGCGACACGGAAATTTGCTTTCCATTGGTTTAAACTGTGCTTTAGGCGCAAAAGATATGCGTCCGCACATTCAGGAACTCTCAGAAAAAGCAGATTTATTTGTTTCCGCCTATCCAAATGCGGGCTTGCCTAACGAGTTTGGCGAATATGATGAAACTGCATCTGAAACTGCTGCTTTAGTGGATGATTTTATGGCGTCAGGTTTTCTAAATGTGATAGGTGGCTGTTGCGGAACAACACCGGCACATATTAGGGCAATGGCAGATGTTGCCGCTAAATATCCACCAAGAAAAGTTCCAATTACCGAACCTTTTATGCGTTTATCCGGCTTGGAAGCTTTTACAATTAAGCCCGATACCATGTTTGTGAACGTGGGCGAGCGCACAAACGTAACCGGTTCTCCAAGATTTTCTAAATTGATTTTAAGCGGAGATTTTGACACCGCACTTTCTATCGCCCGCCAACAAGTTGAAGGTGGCGCACAGGTGATTGATGTGAATATGGATGAAGGGATGTTGGATTCTGAAGCCGCAATGACGAAGTTTCTAAACCTCATCGCATCAGAACCAGATATTTCTAAACTGCCTATCATGGTAGATTCGTCTAAATGGACAGTGATTGAAGCGGGTTTAAAATGTTTGCAGGGTAAGGGAATTGTAAACTCCATTTCCTTAAAAGAAGGGGAAGAAAAGTTTAAAGAATACGCTCAAAAAATAAAACAATACGGCGCAGCAACGGTAGTGATGGCTTTTGATGAGCAAGGTCAGGCCGATAATTTGGAGCGTCGTAAAGAAATTTGCCAACGCTCTTATGATATTTTGGTAAATGAAGTGGGTTTTCCACCTCAGGATATCATTTTCGACCCTAATATTTTAACGGTTGCCACCGGATTAGAAGAGCATAACAACTACGCTGTAGATTTTATAGCAGCCACAAAATGGATAAAAGACAACCTTCCGTACGCAAAAGTAAGTGGCGGTGTTTCTAACATATCTTTTTCTTTTAGAGGAAATAACACCGTTCGTGAAGCCATGCATTCCGCATTTTTATACCATGCCATTAAAGCCGGTTTAGATATGGGAATTGTAAACGCCGGGATGTTGGAGGTTTACGAGGAAATACCCAAAGAACTGCTTGTAAAAGTAGAGGATGTGTTATTGAACCGCAGGCCAGACGCGACTGAGATTCTAGTAGATTATGCGGAAACGGTAAATACTAAAGGAAAAGTTATTGTCAAAAACGAAGAATGGCGTAAAGGAACAGTGCAGGAACGTCTTTCGCATTCATTGGTAAAAGGTATTATTGATTATTTAGATACAGATGTTGAGGAAGCCCGTTTGCAATATCCTTTGCCTATTGAAGTAATTGAAGGTCCGCTAATGGACGGAATGAACGTAGTCGGAGATTTATTTGGTGAAGGCAAAATGTTTTTACCTCAGGTGGTAAAATCTGCAAGGGTAATGAAAAAAGCCGTTGCTATCTTGATGCCTTACATTGAAGCTGGAAAAACAGCTGGTTCTAGCAGCAGCGCCGGAAAAATTTTAATGGCGACTGTAAAAGGCGATGTTCACGATATCGGAAAAAATATTGTAGGTGTAGTTTTGGCCTGTAATAACTTTGAAGTGATTGATTTAGGCGTAATGGTTCCTGCTAACCGAATCATCGAAGAAGCAAAAAAACACAATGTTGATATTATAGGTTTAAGCGGCTTAATTACGCCTTCGCTGGATGAGATGGTGCATTTTGCAAAAGAAATGGAACGTGAAGGCTTTACCATTCCTTTATTGGTTGGTGGCGCAACCACTTCTAGAATCCACACTGCAGTAAAAGTAGATCCGTTTTATAGTGGTGCGGTGGTTCATGTTTTAGATGCTTCCAGAAG
>JBDSHZ010000144.1:0-6693 GCA_039918235.1 Pelobium sp. | reverse complement strand
AATCTAATCTTTTAAAGCTATTTAATATATTGCTTAAACAGCTATCTTTGCAAATTAATAAAACAAATTAATTCTGTTTTGACGAATAAAAATTATAAAAGATATACCATTACCTCGGCTTTGCCTTATGCAAACGGGCCTTTACATATTGGGCATTTGGCTGGTGCGTATTTGCCTGCTGATATTTTTGTGCGCCACTTAAGATTGCAAAAAAAGGATGTAGTTTATGTTTGTGGGTCTGATGAACATGGTGCGGCTATTACCATTAAAGCGAAAAAAGAAGGAACTACGCCGCAAGCAATTATTGATCAGTATCATACACAGATTAAGAAAAGCTTTGAAGATTTTGGAATTGCCTTTGACATTTATCACCGTACCTCTTCGCCAATTCATCATGATTTATCGAAAGAATTTTTTCTTAATCTTTATGAGAAGGATGAGTTTATTGAAAAATTCTCGGACCAGTACTTTGATGAGGAATATCAGCAATTTTTAGCAGACAGATATATTATTGGTACCTGCCCCAATTGCGGAAATGATAATGCTTATGGAGATCAGTGCGAAAAGTGTGGTACCTCGTTAAGTCCAATAGAGTTAATTAACCCTCGCTCTACTTTAAGTGGCAATGCGCCCATATTAAAACCTACTAAGCATTGGTATTTGCCTTTAGATAAGTATCAGCCTTGGCTGGAGAAATGGCTTTTAGAAGGTAAGAAAGATGTTTGGAAAACCAATGTTTACGGGCAGTGTAGCTCTTGGTTAAAGCAAGGTTTGCAACCACGATCCATGACCCGTGATTTAGACTGGGGTATTGATGTTCCCTTGGCAGAAGCAGAAGGAAAGAAACTTTATGTTTGGATGGATGCGCCTATTGGTTATATCTCGGCAACCAAGCAATGGGCAATTGATAATGGAAAGGACTGGCAATTGTATTGGAAACAACAGGAAAAAGAAGAAGATAATTCCTGTTTGATCCATTTTATAGGGAAGGATAACATTGTTTTTCATTGTATTACTTTTCCTTCTATTTTGAATGCCCACGGAGATTATATTTTGCCCGAGCAAGTACCTGCAAATGAGTTTCTGAATTTGGAAGGAGAAAAATTGTCTACTTCAAGAAATCATGCGGTTTGGTTGCATGAATATTTACAAGAATTTCCGGGCAAGCAGGATGAATTGCGTTATGTGCTCACTTCCATTATGCCCGAAACCAGTGACAGCGAGTTTACTTGGAAAGACTACCAAGCTAGAGTAAACAACGAACTGGTTGCTATTTTAGGGAATTTTGTGAATAGGGTAATGATTTTGATGCATAAATATTTTGATGGTAAAACTTTAGGAGCAACATTAAAAGACCAAGCGGTTCATGATCAGATTGGGACAGCTTATGAAGAAGTGGAATCTTACCTCAATGATTTTAAATTCAGGAATGCAATTGCCAGTGTAATGGATGTTGCCCGTTTGGGGAACAGGTACTTAACAGAGCATGAGCCTTGGAAAACTTTTAAGGAAAACCCTGAAGAAGCGAGAACGGTTTTACAGAATAGCTTACACATTATTGCACATTTAGCTACTTTATCTCAGGCCTTTTTACCGCACACTTCAAAAAAAATATTCAACATGCTGCATATAGCTAGAGAAACGCTGAGCTACGATGAGGAAATTATTTTTGCTGATGGACATCAATTAAATCCAGCAACTTTGCTTTTTGAAAAAGTTGAAGATGCTACGGTAGAACACCAAATTCAAAAACTGGAAGCTATAAAAGCGATGGTTGTGGAAGCTAAAGCTGAAGTAATGCCGGCTAAAGCTGATATTACTTTTGATGATTTCTCTGGCTTAGATATTAGAGTTGGAACGATATTAACCGCAGAAAAGGTAGCGAAAACAAAAAAACTTTTAAAATTAACTATTGATACCGGTTTAGACCAACGAACAGTTGTATCAGGAATAGCAGAATATTTTGATCCTGAAAAAATTATTGGCCAACAGGTGAGTATTTTAATAAACTTAGCGCCAAGAGAAATTAAAGGCATCCTTTCACAAGGAATGATTTTAATGGCTGAAAATTCAGAAGGAAAACTTACTTTTGTCGCTCCGAAGGATGAATTTCCGGTTGGAAGTGTGATAAGATAGCTATTGTTCCCGTAGTTCAACGGATAGAATACCTTGCCTACCGGCAGGCAGGGAAGTTTCCTAAACTTTAGATGTGGAGGGTAAATATTTTGTATATGCGATTTTAAGTGAGAAGGATAACAGAATATATGTTGGTTTTAGTTCTGATTTAGATAAAAGAATTAATGAACACAATTCTGGAAAAACCAAGTCTACAAAAGGTTACAAACCTTGGAAATTAATTTATAATGAAGTTGTTTTAGGAAGAAAAGAGGCAAGAGAAAAAGAAAAACATTATAAAAGTGGAATTAGTAAGGAATTTTTGAAATCTTTGCTAAAATAATTGGTCCCGTAGTTCAACGGATAGAATAGAAGTTTCCTAAACTTTAGATATGAGTTCGATTCTCGTCGGGACCACAAAAAGAACCTTTGATCTTCAAAGGTTTTTTCTTTTTACAATCTTTAGGTTAAAAGCTATTCTACTCCAAGCTTTATTTTAACTGAACGGAAATCAGAAATTATTAACCGCGAAAAAAAAGCCAAACTCAATAAGTTATTACAAGCCGGCTTATTAGAAATTTCACAGCAAAAGAACTGGAATTTACTCTGTAAAAACTTCCTCAGTTTAGCTAAAATATTAATTATAAAATATATTTAACCCTACAATTTTAGGTTAAATAAGGTAGATAATATGACTGTAATTAACCACTTTATTATAATATAAAATAAGCTGTTAAAAAGTCAACTTTTTTAGTTTTCCACACCTATAATTAGCTGTAAATGAGTGTCCCTGTTAAATTAATTTAATATGAGGCAATTTTAAAATTTTGCTTGTGGAAAACTCAAACCCTAAAGAATGATTAAGGAATATAAATTTGATAAAAAACCCCCTAATTTTTTTTCGGGTAATTAATCACTAAGTAAACTTAAAATCAGTTATGGCAAAATCTTCTACAAACAAGGCGGTAAAAGGAGCCGCAAAAGGCATGCAGTTTCAGCGCCACTTTAGTAAAGAGGGAAAAAGTGTTTATGACCTTTTCACTTACGATAAAAGATCTTCAGTAATCAGAAACCCGTCGGGAGATGCAGTTTTTGAAATGAATGATGTAGAAGTACCAAACACTTGGTCTCAAGTAGCCACTGATATTTTAGCACAAAAATATTTTAGAAAGGCTGGTGTTCCTAAACCTGACGGAACAACTGGTTCAGAAAATAGCATAAAACAAGTCGCTCACCGTTTGGCAAATTGTTGGAAAATATGGGGAGAACGTTATAATTATTTCGCAACTACAAAAGATGCTGAAATTTTTTACGACGAATTGGTCTACACTATTGTAGGGCAATTAGCGGCACCAAACTCGCCACAATGGTTTAATACAGGTTTACATAGTTCTTATGGCATCACAGGCGGTCCACAAGGTCATTATTTTGTAGATCCAAACACAGAGAAGCTAGAAAAATCAACTTCTGCTTATGAGCGCCCACAGCCACACGCTTGCTTTATCCTTTCTGTAGAAGATGATTTGGTAAATGAAGGTGGCATCATGGATCTTTGGGTTCGTGAAGCAAGAATTTTTAAATATGGTTCAGGTGTAGGGACCAATTTCTCACGTATCCGTGGAGAAACTGAAAAACTTTCTGGAGGTGGTTATTCTTCAGGTTTAATGTCTTTCCTTAAAATTGGCGATAGAGCAGCTGGAGCGATCAAGTCTGGTGGTACTACAAGAAGAGCAGCCAAAATGGTTTGTTTAGATTTAGATCACCCAGAAATAGAATCTTTTGTAAATTGGAAAGTAGAAGAAGAGAAAAAAGTTGCAGCATTAATTGCCGCAGGTTATGCATCTGATTACGAAGGTGAAGCTTACCGTACGGTTTCTGGTCAGAATTCAAATAACTCTGTTCGTATTCCAAATACTTTCTTTAAAGCTTTAGAGAACAATACAGGTTGGGATTTAATAGCCCGTTCTGATGGCAGAAAAATGAAAGCTATAGATGCCAATAAACTTTGGGATGATATCGCATTTGCCGCGTGGGCTTGCGCCGATCCAGGAGTACAGTTTGACACTACCATTAACGAATGGCATACCTGCCCTGCGGGAGGAAGAATCAACGCTTCTAATCCATGTTCAGAGTATATGTTTTTAGACAATACCGCTTGTAACCTGGCTTCTATCAATTTGCGCCACTTCTTTGACTTAAAGACTTTGATTTTTGATGTAAAAGGATTTGAGCATGCTTGCCGTTTATGGACAACAGTTTTAGAAATTTCTGTTTTGATGGCTCAGTTCCCTTCAAAAGAAGTCGCTCAACTATCTTATGATTATAGAACTTTAGGTTTGGGTTATGCCAACTTAGGCTCCATGTTAATGGTTGCCGGCATTCCTTATGACAGTGATAAAGCAAGATCAATTGGTGGAGCCATTACTGCAATCATGACGGGTACTGCCTATGCAACTTCAGCAGAATTAGCAAGAGAGCTAGGTACTTTTAGCCGTTACCAAGATAATAAAGACAGCATGTTAAGAGTAATGCGTAACCACCGTTATGCTGCTTACAATGCAACAGATGCTTACGAAGGATTAGAAATTGCGCCTCCGGGAATCGACCAAAAATCTTGTCCAGATTATTTATTATCTGCAGCATGCAATGCATGGGACAAAGCAGTAGAAATGGGAGAAAAATACGGTTACCGTAATGCTCAAACTACTGTAATTGCACCAACAGGCACTATAGGTTTGGTGATGGATTGTGATACTACGGGTATTGAGCCAGATTTTGCATTGGTGAAATTCAAAAAATTATCTGGTGGTGGTTACTTCAAAATTATCAATCAGGCAGTTCCTGCAGCTTTAAGAAACTTAAAATACAATGAGAATGAAATTGAAACCATTGTAAATTATGCTAAAGGATCAGCAACTATCAAAAATGCGCCACATGTTAATCCAGATAGCTTAAGAGCAAAGGGATTTACTGAAGCAGATTTAGAAAGCCTAGATAAAGCAATTGTTTCTGCTTTTGAAATAGGTTTTGCTTTCAATGTGTGGACTTTAGGAGAAGATTGTTTACAAAGATTAGGCTTTAAAGCCGAACAATACAATGCACAAGATTTTAATGTTTTAAAATCATTAGGGTTTAGCCGTCAACAAATTGCAGAAGCAAATGAATTCATCTGCGGTACCATGACTATTGAGGGTGCACCTTTCTTAAAAGAAGAGCATTATCCAATTTTTGACTGCGCAAATAAAAACGGAGCAAAAGGGGTAAGATACATCCACGCTCATGGTCACATCAAAATGATGTCGGCAGCGCAACCATTCCTTTCAGGAGCTATTTCTAAAACCATTAACCTTCCAAATGAAGCTAAAGTGGAAGAAATTAAAGAAAGTTATGAATTGTCATGGAGCTTGGGTTTAAAAGCCAATGCACTTTACCGTGATGGTTGTAAACTATCTCAGCCGTTATCTACTAAATCTGATACAAAAGAAGACAAACTGGATTCTGTAGAAGAAGTTTTAGGCGAAGCAGCTAATTTGAAATTGAGCGACTTAACGCCAGAGCAGGTTTTAGAAGCTGCGAATGCTATTTTACAGCGCTCAGAAGACACCAGCTTTATGCGTGAGTTATCTAGAGTAGTGCAGAAAAAGGTGATGCCAGCTAAACGTAGAGGTTATACTCAAAAAGCGAGTATTGACGGACAAACTGTTTTTGTAAGAACAGGTGAATATGGAGATGGAACATTAGGGGAAATCTTTGTGGATATGCATAAGGAGGGCGCAACCTTCCGTTCATTAATGAACTGTTTTGCTATCGCAGTATCAGTAGGTTTACAATACGGTGTTCCTTTGGAAGAATATGTAGAGAAATTTACTTTTACCCGTTTTGAGCCAGCAGGAATGGTAGTTGGACATGCCAATATCAAATCAGCAACTTCTATTATCGATTATATTTTTAGAATGTTAGGATATGATTATTTAGACCGTTCTGATTTGGTTCACGTAATTACTGAGCAAAAAGTGGTGACTGAAAATCCACAAATGGAAGACAGTGATATTAATCCTGATGTAACCAACGTTTATCAACCGGTTACACAAAAGGAAACTGCTGCTGCTAAGGTGATGGCAAAAGGTCAATCATTTGATTTATCAATGGGTGCTCAGTCTGACGCTCCTGCTTGTAGCAACTGCGGACATACCACTATCCGTTCAGGCACTTGTTACAAATGCTTAAACTGTGGCACTTCTATGGGATGTTCTTAGTTTAGGATTTAACTATAATTTAAGCCCTGCATTTTTTAAAAGATGCAGGGCTTTTTGTTGAAATTGATGGCTTTTTAATTGTGTAAAATTGAGGAACTGGTTGAAAATATATCCCCAAATTTCTACGCTACAAATCCCAAATTTTTTAGCCACATGAAGTTAAAAAATTAATTAGCAAGGAATTGATTTTTAATAATTTCCTAAATGTGAACCACAAACTCAATTTTTAGTATAATTGAAGTACTTTTGGAAGCATTGTGAACAGACAAAAATATTTAATTTACTTTTTAGAAAATAAAACCAGCTATAGGGCACAATAATT
>JBDSHZ010000143.1:0-42163 GCA_039918235.1 Pelobium sp. | reverse complement strand
GCTTAATGAATACACCGTCTTCTAATCTTTTCTTACTTTCTGTTATGGTAACATAGTAATCATTAGATCTTGTAGCCTTCACATCAAAAAAGTAAGTCCTTTTTCCCGCTCTAACCTTTTTTGAATAGACTTCTTCTCTTTCTCTGTTGTCGTAATCTCCCATTGCTTGCTTGTGGTATTGAAAATTGTTTAAGTTTTGTTGGGTTAAATAAAGAAAGAATTAATTAAAGTTCCAAATTATACTGTTAAACTTTATGTTAATTGCTGTTCTTCCAGCAATTGTTTTTCATAAAGTTCAAAATAAATACCTTTTTTATTCATTAAAAATAGATGTGTACCCTGTTCTGCAATTTCTCCATCCTCTAAAACAAGAATTTTATCTGCATTTTTTATGGTAGAAACGCGATGTGCGATTAAAACACTCGTTTTTCCCTGCATTACTTTTCCTAAGCTAGTCAATATTTCTTCTTCAGTTTTGGTATCTACTGCTGATAAACAATCATCAAATATTAAAATCTGAGGTTCTTTTATAATTGCCCTAGCGATAGAAACTCTTTGTTTTTGCCCCCCAGATAAGGTAATTCCTCTTTCACCAATAAAAGTTTCAAATTTTTGATCAAACTCAATAATGTTCTGATAAACAGCGGCGTCTTTTGCGGCCTGCTCTACTTTTGGGATGTTCATTTCATCTTGGCCAAAGGCAATATTTCTTGCAATGGTATCAGAAAAAAGAAAAACTTCCTGTGGTACAAATCCTGTTTGATTTCTGTAAGACTCTAAGTTGATGTGTTTGATGTTTTGATCGTCAATTTTAATCTCCCCTTGGTCAATATCATACATCCTCATCAATAAATTTGCTATGGTAGATTTTCCAGAACCAGTTCTTCCAATGATCGCTAACAATTGACCTTCCTCAATTTCAAATGAAATGTTTTTTATTGCTTGAATCCCGGTATCAGGATAGGTAAAACTCACATTTTCAAATTTGATGTTCCCCTTAACATTTAAATCATTAGGGTTGGTATTGATGATTTCTGGTGTAGTTTTTAGAAACTGATTAATCCTTTTCTGGGAAGCCGCAGCTCTTTGAACCAGCGAAGTAACCCAGCCCAAAGCAGTAACAGGGAAAGTGAGCTGATTTACATAAACGATAAACTCCGCAATATTACCTGCACTAATTTTACCGTCAATAACTTGTAAACCTCCTATGTAAACTGTAATAATGGTACTTAAACCAACCATTAGCAACATAATAGGAAAGAAAAAAGCCTGTACCCTTACCAAAGACAATGACTCATTTTTATAGTGCTCACTTTCATCGGCAAAACCTTTTCTGATATGGGTTTCTTTTACGTAAGATTTAATCACCCTAATTCCAGAAAATGTTTCCTGAACAAATGAGGACAAAGTACTTAACCGCTCTTGTATTTTTTCACTTTTTAAATTAATGATACTATTTACATAATAGATAGTGATGGCTAAAAAGGGGAGAGGAAGTAGGCAATACAAAGCTAATTTCAAATTAACGCTTACCATGGCGAAAATAATCAACAAGAAAAGCACAATGGTGTTGATGGTGTACATTACGGCAGGACCAATATACATTCTCACACGACTCACATCTTCTGTTACCCTGTTCATTAAATCACCAGTATTATTTCTTCTAAAAAAGGCGAGAGAAAGTTTTTGATAATGCTGATAGATCTCGTTTTTAAGATCAAACTCAATATGCCTGGAGGTAAGAATAATGGTTTGTCTCATAAAAAATAAGAACAAACCTCTTATTAAAGCAATAATAATAACCAATGCACCAAAAAACAATAAACTTTCTCCAAATATATTTAGAACGAGCTGTTGCCTTTCAAAACCGTTGAATAAACGATAAAGTGCTATATTATCATTCACTAAATCTAAAGCGAGGCCAATAATTTTGGCTGGTAAAACAGCAAAAAAATTAGAAACGATCACAAAAATCACCCCTGGCAATAGTTTCCATCTGTATTTGAAAAAGAATTTATTTAAGTAGGCTAGTTCTTTCATTTTGCTCACACAAAAGTAAAAAGATAATTCTTTGAAAGGCTATTGAACCTAAAATAAGACAAAGAAATGGTGAAAGGCGATTTAGTTTTTGTCACCAATAAAAAAACATCTACTTTTGTAACGTTCGGGAATTAATTATTTGTGAAAATATGTCCTCCATTTACTTAGAAGAAAATTCAATATTTAATCAGCTTAGTATTTTTGGTCATCAAAAAGTGGTTTTCTGCAAAGATGATGATACAGGATTGAAAGCAATTATTGCGATTCATGACACTACTTTAGGGCCTGCATTGGGCGGTACAAGAATGTGGAATTACGAATCGGAAGCAGATGCTTTAAACGATGTGTTACGCCTTTCACAAGCGATGACTTACAAAGCTGCCATTACTGGATTAAATTTAGGAGGCGGTAAAGCAGTAATTATAGGAGATAGCAGAACAGATAAAACTGAAGCAATGATGCGTCGTTACGGTAGGTTTATTGAAAACCTGAACGGATCTTTCATCACTGCGGAAGAAGTAGGAACTGGGCCAAAGGATATGGAATATATCCGGATGGAAACTAAATATGTTACCGGTGTTCCTGAATCAATAGGTGGAAGTGGCGACCCTTCACCGGTTACGGCAAGAGGTGTTTTTATGGGCATTAAAGCAGCCGTAAAAGAACTTTATGGTACAGATAGTTTAGCTGGAAGAACCGTTGCTGTACAAGGAACCGGGCATGTAGGTGAATTTTTAGTAAGCTTGTTAAGAGCTGAAAACGCCAAGGTTTATATCAGTGATATTAACGAAGAACGCTTAGGCAGGGTTGCCAAAAAATTTGGTGCAGAAGCCATCAGCAACAATAGCCTTTTTGATTTGAATTTTGATATTTATGCCCCATGTGCGCTTGGCGCAACAGTAAATTCAGAAACTATTGGCAGGATGAAATGCGGGATTATTGCAGGTTCAGCCAATAATCAATTGGCAGACGAGAAATCAGACGGACAGCTATTATTAGATAAAGGGATTTTATATGCTCCTGATTATTTAATAAATGCAGGAGGACTGATTAATTGCTATTCAGAATTGGCAGGTTACAGCAAAAAGAGAACCATGCAATTGGCAGAGAATATTTACGAGGCAACCCGTGAAGTATTAAAAATGTCTAAAAAAGAAAATATACCAACAAATATGGCTGCAAATAAAATTGCAGAGAAAAGAATTGCTGATATCAGAAAAATAAAAGCAAGCTATTAATAATTATATATCGGTTTTTTAAAACCAAATCGTTCTTTAAAAAAATGTTAAACAGAAGGCATCTGAGAGTAAAGGTTATGCAGGTATTGTATGCATTTCAACAAGCTGAAGTCAAAGACATCAGGCAACAGGAAAAGAATCTATTAGCTAGTGTAGATAAAGTTTTTGAAATGTACATCAGCCTTTTGGCATTAATAAATGATGTTGTACAATATGCAGAAATTGATGCGATTGATAGGTCAAATAAACATTTACCAACAGAAGATGATTTAAATGCCAATCTTAAGGTAATGGACAATTTGTTCATAAAGCTTTTATTGAGCAATCAAGAATATTTACAGGCGGTTAAAAAATATAAAGTTTCTTGGGATTTTGATCCAGAACTTGCCCGTTCTCTTTTCATGACCTTAAAAGCAACTGAAGAATATAAGGCCTACCTTGCAAATCCAGATCAAGATTTACATACCGATAAAGATCTGATCAAATTTATTTTCAAGAAACTGATTCTTAAATCAACTTTAGCACAACAGGCTTTAGAAGAAAAGCACATGAATTGGCAGGTTGATCAAGACGTTTTGCAAGCAATGATTGCCAAAACCCTAAAGAATTTTTCAGCCGAAAGCGGAGAAAATAAACTAGCGCAGGTAAGTTCTAACTGGATAGAAGACAAAGAATTTGTGTTGGATTTATATCATAAAACCATTGCAAATGATAGTGCTTATCACGAAATGATTTCGGCTAAAACAAAGAATTGGGAAGCTGACAGAATTGCCATGATGGATGTAATTTTAATGAAAATGGCTTTGGCCGAGTTAATTTACTTTACAAGCATCCCTGTTAAGGTAACCATCAATGAATATTTAGAAATTGCAAAAGAATTTAGTACTCCTAAGAGTAATTCGTTCATAAATGGTATTTTAGACAAAATTTTAGACGATTTAAAGGCTGATGGAAAAATCAGAAAATATGGTCGTGGATTAATATAAGATCAAATGAAAAAAGTTATTTTAAGTATGGTGATGGCTGTAGTTGTATTAACAGCATGTAATCAGGATAAAAAAACACAAGAAACTAACACCACCACACCAACAGCAACTTCAACTGAAGTAACCAATGCAGATGGTGCGCCAGTGATGAAATTTGAAAAGGATGTTTATGAATTTGGTAAAATTACTGAAGGAGAAAAAGTATCTTATGATTTTGTGTTTACCAATACTGGCAAAACACCGTTAATTATAAAAGATGCCGTAGCTACTTGTGGTTGTACAGTGCCTGAACCACCTACAGAACCTATAGCTCCAGGACAAAAATCTAAAATTAATGTGGTTTTCAACAGTGCTGGAAAAAGTGGATTACAAGATAAAGTAGTCACCATTACTGCTAATACCATTCCTGCTCAAACACAAATTCACCTCATAGGAGAAGTGTCTAAATAAATAAAAAAATTATAAATCGATAAATAGTATGTTAAACTTTGTATTGTTACAACTCCCTAGTGGAATAATGAATTTCCTGCCAATGATTTTAATTGTGGTAGTGTTTTATTTTTTCATGATCAGACCTCAAATGAAAAAAGCAAAAGACCATAAAAAGTTTGTTGCTGAATTAAAAAAAGGCGATAAAATAATTACTACTGCGGGAATTCACGGTAAAATTGCCGACATGAATGATACCACTTTCTTAATAGAAACAGAAGGTGGTGGTAAAATCCGTTTTGATAAATCTGCAGTTTCTTTAGATTCTTCAAAACCTTTAAAAGGTTAAGAAATCATCATTTTAAAAAAGCCGTTTTGATTTCAAGACGGCTTTTTTGTTTGTAATTAATTTATCTTTTCGGATTTAAATCAAAAGATTTTAATATCATGAAACAGCAATGCTTAGTTTTGTAAGATATGGCTTTAATAAAGTTAACGGCAGTTGAGAGGCGTAAGCTGAGTATTTTTTTTACTTGCTTGGTTTTGGCTGTGCTAGTTTGGCTTTTTTATGGTTTAAAAAATAAGTATGAATACGAAGTTAGAACGGCAGTTAATTTTAAAAATTTGCCTGTTAATAAAGCATTCAATCCATTACAGTCAGATACGGTAACCTTAACCGTTCAAGGAACCGGTTGGCAACTTTTATTTACAAGAATGCGCATTTACCCTAGAGATGTGAAGGTAGATTTGAATACTTTAAATAGAAGAAATTTTGTCACTTTTACGGAGCAAATGAATAGCATCAACAGCTATTATTCATCAGATCAAAAGATCATTAGCGTACAGCCAGATACTTTATATTTTGATTTTACAACTAGAAAAGTTAAGAAAGTCCCTGTAAAATTATTAAGTGATCTTAGTTTTGTGAAGCAATTCGGGCAGTCAGGATTGATTGAATTAAAGCCTGATTATGTCACGATAACTGGTCCACAAGAAGCCTTGGATAACATTCATTTTTGGACTACAGATACTTTTAGAGCCAATGGAATTGATAAGACACTTACACAAAATATAACATTTAAAAACCCGAAAGAAGCTAACATTGCTATATTTCCTGCTACAACAGATGTGAAAGTACCAGTGGAAGAATTTACAGAAAAATCACTCAATATCCCAATAAAGGTGATTCATAATCAGCAATACTATAACGTAAAATTGATACCAGAGAAGGTAAGACTGGTTTTTATGGTTTCTCTTTCAGACTATGCAAATGTGAAAGAAGATAATTTTGAAGCCGTAGTAGACCTTGACCTTTGGAAAAATGAGCAAGTTTCCCAGTTGCCTGTGCAGATCATAAAAAAGGCAACTTTTACAAGAATCCGTAGGGTAGAACCCATTCAGGTAAATTTTATGATTAAAAAGTAATGCTAAAAATCGGGATCACAGGGGGTATAGGAAGTGGTAAAACTACAGTTTGTAAAGTTTTTGAACTGCTGAAAATCCCTGTTTTTTATGCTGATGATGTAGCTAAAGAGCTAATGGTTACCGATGAAATTTTAATCAATCAAATTAAAAAATCATTTGGCGAGGAATCTTATTTTAAAGATCAGCAACTCAATAGAAAATATATTGCTGATCAGGTATTCCGTAATCCAGACGCATTAGCTACCCTCAATAGTTTTGTTCATCCAGCAGTTTTTGCAGCAATGGATGACTGGGTATGTAAACAAAAAGCTCCATTTGTTTTAAAAGAAGCCGCCTTGCTTTTTGAAAGCAATTCTTATTTAAAAAATGATTATAATATTTTGGTTTCTTCACCTTTAGAATTAAGATTAAGAAGAGTGATGCAACGTGATGAAATTTCAAAAGAAAAAATAATGGAAAGGATAAATAATCAGTTTCCGGAAGAACAAAAAGTAAAACTGGCTGATTTTTTTATTCAAAATAATGAAGAAGAAATGATTATTCCACAGGTTTTAAATCTTTATCAGCAACTCTTAAAAATTAGTAATGATTGATGCTGAATTTTTAAAACAAACCCAATATGGTTTATACTGTAGTGCTGGCGATTTTTATTTAGATCCACTTTTGCCGGTTAAAAAAGCGGTGATTTCCCATGCGCATGGAGACCATGCCAGACCCGGACATGAGCAGGTTTTCTGTACAACTCCAACAAAAAAAATAATGCAGTTAAGGCTTAAGAAAAATGCCGGAAAGCAGTTTTTTGAATTCCCTTACAGAGAAAATTTTAAAATAGGAGAAGTTGCACTACAATTTTTGCCAGCTGGTCATATTATTGGTTCAGCAATGATAAAAATGAGTTTTCAAAATGCAACTTATCTTTTTACTGGAGATTATAAATTACAGGCAGATGATACCTGCGAAGTAATAGAATTTTGTAAAGCTGATGTTTTAATCACAGAGACTACTTTTGCTAACCCAGAAACCAAGCATCCCGACCCTATAAAGGAAATGGAAAGGCTTAACCTTATTGATGACAATATTTTATTGGGAGTTTATGGTTTAGGCAAAGCACAAAGATTAACGAGTCTTTTTAATAAAATTTGCCCACAGAAAAACATTTTACTTCATTATTCCATTTATCCTATCCATCAACTCTATCAACAGCAGGGAATTTCTTTAGGGAACTATCAATATTACGATAGAAAGACGATGAAAAATAACCCTAAAAATCAAGTTTATATGGTTCCTCCACTCACTTTTGATAGTTATCAAAGAGCTGTTGGAGTGGTGAAAATATTTGCTTCTGGCTGGGAAAACCTCCAAAGAGGAAATGATGAAAAGCTTTTTATTTCTGACCATGTAGACTGGGATGATATTTTGAAGACGATTGATGAAGTTAGCCCCAAAGAAGTGTGGACAATTCATGGAGATGGAAAACACTTAAAAAACTATTTTAGCAATTCTTTAGAAGTGAGAATACTTTAAATGCTTAAAGAAAATATAGATTATTACATCAATCAAGACGGAAATTTTGTCTTTACAGAGAAGTATCATTTAGACAGAGGTTATTGCTGTAAAAACGGATGCAAGCACTGCCCTTGGAAATACAAAAAAAAGGATGATAAAAAAGATAAGTTAACTTAGAATTTATTTTAAATTAGTATTCTATGGAAATCGAGAAGGAAATTCAAAGCACCAATTTCGCAAATAGCTATCAAAAAGCCTCTGTTAATATTGTATTCACTTATAATTGGCTGAATAGCATTATTAAACTTGAACTCGATAAATCCGGAATCACCAATCAACAGTTTAATGTTCTGCGAATTTTAAGAGGCCAACACCCAAATCCTGCTACTATTAATATCTTAAAAGATAGGATGTTGGATAAAATGTCTGACGCCTCAAGAATTGTGGATAGGTTGGTCCAAAAAGATTTGGTAACCAGAAATGTGAACAAAAAAGACCGCAGAGCTGTTGATATTCTGATCAACGAAAAAGGCTTAGATTTGTTGGACCACATTAAAATGGAAAATACCTACAAAGATTTCCAAGTTAATTTAACTGAAGATGAGGCAGAGCAATTAAGCGGGCTTTTAGATAAGTTTAGAGGTTAAAAAAACTCAATAATTTTTTCTCATTATTTTCAGAATAGATTATTTCAATTAGCTATTTTCTAACTTACAGCAAAACAAAACTCTTAGTTTAATTAATCGGCATGAGAATTTATGACATCATCATTGTAGGAGCTGGACCCATTGGCTTAACCTGTGGCATCAAAGCAAAGGAAGCAGGACTTTCTTACCTCATTATTGATAAAGGTTGTTTAGTGAATTCTTTATACAACTACCCTCAAAACATGACCTTTTTTTCAACTTCAGAGAAACTGGAAATTGGTGGGGTGCCATTTGTGTCAAATAATCCCAAACCAACAAGAGATGAAGCTTTAGAATATTACAGAAGGGTATCGCTAAAATTTGAATTGAAAATACAATTGTTTGAAGAAGTTTTGGAAGTGAAAAATTCAAATACTTTTGAAGTAAAAACCTCGAAAAATCAATATCAAGCAAAAAATATAATAATATCTACAGGTTTTTATGACCTGCCAGCATTAATGAATATTCCGGGTGAGCACTTTCCTAAAGTAGCTCATTATTACAATGATCCTCATTTTTATGCGATGCAAAAAGTTATGGTAGTTGGCGCAAGTAATTCATCTGTTGATGCCGCATTAGAGTGCTATAGAAAAGGTGCCGACGTGACAATGGTGGTAAGAGGAGAAGAAATTGGGCAAAGGGTGAAATATTGGGTACGTCCGGATATTTTAAATAGAATTAAGGAAGGAAGTATTAAAGCCTATTTTAGTTCTACTTTGAAAGAAATTAAAGAAAATGAAGTTATTATTCAGACTCCAGATCAGGAAGTAATTATTGAAAATGATTTTGTATTGGCTTTAACTGGTTATCAACCTAATTTTTATTTCTTAGAGAAAATGGGGATTACTTTAAGTGATGACAAAATAAAATATCCACATCACAATCCAAAAACGATGGAAACCAATCAAAAAGGAATGTATTTGGCAGGAGTTGTTTGCGGTGGTATGGATACGCATTTGTGGTTTATAGAAAACTCAAGAGAACATGCTGATTTAATTATTAGTAACATTTTAAGAAAGCAATAAAATCTTAAAATTCGTTTTGCAAAATTTGGTGTATCTGAAGTTTAAGATTTTCTAAATCTTTAGAAGCATAATAAATCCTTTCCATTTTTACGCCATGATATTCATGAATAATAAAATTTCTGAAAGAACGGGGAATATGCCAAGGGTAAGGATATTTTTCTAAAATTGAAATATCAATATATTTTACCGCTTCCCTAATGATCAAAAATTGAAACTGAATAGCACTTTGTAATTTCAAATCAGCTAAAAATTCTGTTTCTGAAACTTGATCAACAAATTTCTCTATCAAGCTGATGGCATTTTTAATATGGATAATCCGATCCTTTAAAGAGGTATTATCCATATATTTTAACAAAATCGTTCTCTGCGGTTTTTAAAGAAAATCCTTTCAGAAAATCTTTTTCAACCAGGTCAACTTTACGGTTAATAGGCTCACCCAAAAGGTATTCCAAGTCTAATAAATCAAACATTGAATATTTTTTATCCGTTTTAAGTTCTACCATCAGATCAATATCACTTTTGTAATGGTCATCCCCTCGGGCAACCGAGCCAAATAACCAAGCTGTATTGACTCTTCCATCTAATTTTAAAGTTTTTCTTAGTGCATCAATAATGTTTGTTGGAGGAGTTTTTTTAGTATAATAGATCACTTTCTCTTCAGCTACTTGTAATGCTTTCAAAGCGATTTCTTCATTTTCAAGCTCTAAAACTAATTTATCAGACAACCAAGCTACCAGAAGATCATTCTTGTTGGTTTCATAATAATCTGCCAATTTTACAACTATATTTCTATTTGGTTTTCGTAAACCTCGTTCAATTTTGCTTAAAATAGCTTGATCTATATCTAAATAAGCCGCGACAACCCTTAAAGGCAAATTTTTGCTTTCCCGTAATTCTTTGATAATGTCTCCAAAGCTTTTCATTTTGACAAAATAAATTTTGACAAATTTAGTCAAAATTTATTTCAAATTACTTTATTAAATGTAAAATCTCGCCCAAAGGCTGGTCAATATTTATTTGGATTCCATTAACTCCTGCAGCTTCAGCAGCTTGTACATCAGTAGGTTTATCGCCAATAAAATAAGAAGAACTCGCATCTAGGTTGAAATCCTTAATTCCTTTAAGTAACATGCCGGGTTTAGGCTTTCTACAATCGCAATCGCCAGTAAAATTTGGGTGGTGTGGACAATAATAAAAAGCAGATATTTTAATTCCATTTTTTAAATAATCTGCTTCAAGATGGTCATGCATTTTTTTTAGGGTTTCTTCAGTATACCAACCTTTAGCCAATCCGCCTTGATTGGTAGCTACCAATATGATATAACCTCTGTCTTGCAGCGTTCTTAAAGTTTCATAATTATGAGGCAGGATTTCGAAATCTTCAAATCGGCAAACGTAGTCTCCTAACTCTTTATTAATAACGCCATCTCTATCTAAAAAAATTGCTTTTTGCATTTAAATTGTTTTTTTGGCGAATATAAATAAATATTATTTCTACTGATTTTCATTAAAATAAGAGAATGTACCGATTTTAAAAACGGTACATTTTCTTTAAATTTTATGTGTAAGAAGGAAAAAAACGAAGATTTCAAACTAAAACCGATGAATTTATATGATAAAGGTTAATTTTTCAATTGCTTCATAATTGTGAATATTTTAAAAATATAAATTGATTATTGTAATTATTTTAGTTGATTAGGTATTAAATACAAGTTAATTTAACAAATCATTAAAAAAATAAGCATTCTATGATATTTATCATAATTTTCATATTTTGCTATTTCAACCGAACTAAAAGAAAATTTAATGAATCAACCAATTCAGACACAACAAGGTTTATATGATGCTAAGTTTGAACATGATGCATGTGGTACTGGTTTTATCACAAATATCAATGGCAAAAAGTCACATCAAATAGTTGTTGATGCTTTAACGATGCTGGAAAACATGGAGCACAGAGGTGCTTGTGGATGTGATCCAGATAGCGGAGATGGAGCAGGAATAATGGTGCAAATCCCACATGGATTTTTCTTAGATGAATGTTCATCTGATGCTATTGACCTCAAAGAACCAGGTAATTATGGAATAGGAATGATGTTCTTGCCAAAAGATTCTCATTCTAAAAAAGCTGTAAAAAGAATTATCGAAGATTGTGCACAGCAATTAAATCTTCCTGTATTAGGTTATAGGAAGGTGCCTGTGAACTCTGAAGTGGTAGGCGAAACAGCAAGAGCGGTAGAACCGCTTATTAAACAGATCTTTATTGGCAAACCAGCTCACATTGTAGATAATGATGATTTTGAACGCAAACTATATGTACTGCGAAGATTAATATCTAAGACAGTTACTGAATCTCTTAAAACTGGAGATAATGAATTCTATTTTACTTCTCTTTCTTCAAGAGTAATCGTTTATAAAGGGCAGTTAACAACTTATCAAGTCCGTCAGTATTATGCTGATTTAAGAGACGAACGTTTTGTTTCTGCCTTCGGGATGATTCACTCCAGGTTTTCTACCAATACTTTTCCTTCTTGGAAATTGGCTCAGCCATTTAGATATATGTCTCACAATGGCGAGATCAACACGCTTACAGGGAATTTGAACTGGTTTTATGCAGGAGTAAGGTCTTATGTTTCTCCTTATTTTACCAATGAGGAAATGGATATGATTCTCCCAGTAATTGATGATAATCAGTCTGATTCAGCCTGTTTGGATAATATTGTGGAAGTGTTGATGCACTCCGGACGTTCATTGCCTCACGTAATGATGATGTTGGTGCCAGAAGCATGGGACGGAAACGAAGCCATGGATCCTATTAAGAAGGCATTTTATGAATTTCATGCTACTTTAATGGAACCTTGGGATGGCCCTGCAGCATTAACTTTTACCAATGGTAAATTAATAGGTTCTATTTTAGATAGAAATGGGTTAAGGCCATTACGTTATGCCATCACAAATGAAGACACGGTAATAGTGGCGTCTGAAGCTGGGGTGTTAGCATTAGATGAGAAAACTATCCTAAGAAAAGGAAGATTGCAACCAGGAAAAATGTTCCTGATTGATATGGAACATGGTAAAATCATTACTGATGATGAAATTAAGCATGAAATAGCAAATCGCCAACCTTACGGTACTTGGATAGAAAACTATAAGATCAGGATGGATGAATTGCCCGAGCCAAGAGTTTCTTTTACCAGCATGTCTAAAGAATCGGTTTATAGGTATCAAAAAGTTTTTGGCTACAGCCGAGAAGATATTGAATCTATTATTAAGCCAATGGCTTTGGATGGGAAAGAACCGATAGGATCTATGGGTACAGATGTTCCTTTAGCAGTTTTATCAGACCGTCCACAACATATCTCCAGTTATTTTAAGCAATTTTTTGCTCAAGTAACCAATCCGCCAATTGACCCCATCAGGGAAAGATTAGTGATGAGTTTGGCTACTTTTATAGGTAACAACGGAAATATTTTAGATGAGGATAAAATGCACTGTCACTGTGTAATGCTTAACCAGCCCATCTTAAAAGACAATGAACTAGAAAAATTAAGAAGTATTGATACCGGATTATTTCATGCAAAAACACTCCAGACTTATTTTAAAGCAGATGGATTAAGTGGTTCTTTACAAAGAGGAATAGATAGGTTATGCCGTTATGCAGAAGATGCAGTGAATGACGGTTTTGAGGTGTTGATTCTTTCTGACAGAGCCTTAGATTCAGAACATGCACCAATCCCATCTTTATTGGCGGTATCAGCAGTGCACCATTACCTTATCAAAAAAGGATTAAGGGGTGCTGTAGGTTTAGTGGTAGAAGCTGGTGATGTTTGGGAAGTTCACCATTTTGCTTGTTTGTTGGCATTCGGCGCTACGGCAATCAACCCTTATTTGGCATTGGCATCTATCCATGCTTTAAAAGAAGATAAGCTTGAAACTGATTTAGAAGAGAAAGTACTGGTTAAAAATTACGTGAAATCTGTGTGTGACGGATTGTTGAAGATTTTCTCAAAAATGGGAATCTCTACGCTTCAATCTTATCATGGCTCTCAGGTTTTCGAAATCCTTGGAATAAACAGAGAGGTAGTTGATCAGTATTTTGTTGGTGGCGTAAGTAGAATTGGAGGATTAGGTTTAGATGAAATTGCCAGAGAAGCGTTATCAAAACACATCAATGGATTTAAAGGTGATGCCGCTCATCTTTTACCTGAAGGAGGGATTTACCAATGGAAGAGAAGGGGTGAATCGCATTTGTTTAATCCAACAACTGTGCATCTATTGCAACATGCTACTAAAATGGGGGATTATGAAACCTATAAAAAGTATGCACATGCAGTAAACGATCAAAAAGATAAAATGTATACCCTGCGTTGTCTGCTAGATTTTGCAAAACACCGCGAATCCATTTCTATTGATGAGGTGGAACCTGCTGAAAATATAATGAAACGTTTTGCCACCGGAGCAATGTCTTTTGGCTCTATTTCTCATGAGGCACACAGTACTTTAGCAATCGCGATGAATCGAATAGGGGCTAAGAGCAATACTGGAGAGGGAGGTGAAGATGAAATGCGTTTTGAGACGATGCCAAATGGAGATTCTATGCGTTCTGCAATTAAGCAAATTGCATCTGCAAGATTTGGGGTAACCATCAATTACTTAACCAATGCAGATGAGTTACAGATAAAAATGGCTCAAGGTGCTAAACCTGGAGAAGGAGGGCAGTTGCCCGGCCATAAAGTAGATGACTGGATTGCCAAAACACGTCACTCTACACCTGGGGTTGGATTGATTTCTCCACCACCACATCACGATATTTATTCTATTGAGGATTTAGCTCAGTTAATTTTCGATTTAAAGAATGCCAACAGAGCAGCTAGAATTAATGTAAAATTGGTTTCTAAAGCTGGAGTTGGAACCATTGCGGCAGGTGTGGCTAAAGCACATGCAGATGTAATTCTGATTGCAGGTTATGATGGTGGAACAGGAGCTTCACCTTTAAGCTCAGTAAAACATGCTGGTTTGCCTTGGGAACTGGGTTTAGCAGAAGCTCACCAAACGTTGGTTAAAAATAAACTGAGAAGCAGAGTAGTTTTACAAACGGACGGACAGTTAAAAACAGGTAGAGATTTGGCCATTGCTGCTTTGCTAGGAGCAGAAGAGTGGGGGGTAGCAACCGCGGCCTTAGTGGCAGGTGGTTGTATCATGATGCGTAAGTGTCATTTAAATACCTGCCCAGTTGGTGTGGCAACTCAAGATTCTGAATTAAGGAAATTATTTAGCGGTAAGCCGGAACATATTGTCAACCTGTTTCAGTTTATGGCTCAGGAACTTCGTGAGATTATGGCCGAACTAGGTTTTAGAACCATTAATGATATGGTCGGACGTGTTCAGTTCTTGAAAATGAAAGACGGAATTACACACTGGAAAGCTAAAAAATTAGATTTTTCAGCCATGCTACATCCTATGGTATATCCAAAAGGAATGACGCTCTATAATAGCGAATCTCAGGATCATGGAATGGATAATGTCATCGATTGGAAACTTTTGGAAGCCTCTAAATTAGCTTTAGAAAGTAAAATCCCTGTGTTTGGTTCTTTTGAACTGAAGAACACTGATAGAACTGTAGGCACATTATTATCAAATGAGATTGCGAAGCTTTACGGCTCCGTAGGTTTGCCTGATAATACTATAAATTTCAAATTCACTGGTTCAGCCGGACAAAGTTTTGGAGCATTTGCATCAAAAGGAATTTCTTTTGAATTAGAAGGAGAATCCAATGATTATGTAGGTAAAGGTTTATCAGGAGCTCAAATTGCGATCTATCCATCAAAAGAAAGCACTTTTGTTCCCGAGGATAATATTATTGTAGGAAACGTAGTGCTTTACGGAGCTACTTCTGGTGAATTGTTTATTAGAGGACAGGCCGGAGAACGTTTTGCAGTAAGAAACTCAGGCGCTACAGCAGTGGTAGAGGGAGTGGGAGATCATGGCTGTGAGTACATGACAGGTGGTAAAGCTTTAATTATTGGTAAAACAGGAAGAAACTTTGCGGCTGGAATGAGTGGTGGAATTGCGTGGATTTATGATATTGATGGAAACTTTGTAGATAACTGCAATCGTGAAATGGTTGATTTGGATCCTTTAAATGTGAAGGATGAAGAGTTAATCACCAATTTATTAAAGAAACATCATCAGCTTACCCAAAGCTCGGTCGCTAAATTCCTCATTGAAAATTGGGGAGAAGAATCAGCAAAATTCATTAAGGTTTTTCCTAAAGAATTTAAGAGAGTATTGGCCGAAAAGCAGGAATTAGAATCAACTTATTAAGATGGGAAAAGCAACAGGATTTAAAGAATACGGAAGAGAGCTTCCTGAAAGAATACCTTCAAAAGAAAGAGTTAAAAACTACAAGGAATTTGTAGGGATGTATTCAGACGAAAAACTGAATGAACAGTCAGCCAGGTGTATGAACTGTGGGATTCCATTTTGCCACAATGGTTGTCCACTTGGGAATGTTATCCCAGAATTTAATGATGCGGTTTATAAAGAAAATTGGGAAGAAGCTTATAAAATATTGAGCTCCACCAATAATTTCCCAGAGTTTACGGGTAGAATTTGTCCTGCACCGTGTGAATCTTCTTGTGTACTAGGGATTAATAAGCCTGCTGTAGCCATTGAGGAAATTGAGAAGCATATTATAGAGATTGCTTTTGAAAAGGGATATGTAAAACCCTATCAGCCGATTTTAAAAACAGGTAAAAAAGTAGCCATCGTAGGTTCTGGTCCAGCAGGATTAGCCGCCGCTGTACAGTTGAATAAAGTAGGGCATGAAGTTACGGTTTTTGAAAGAGATGATGAAGCTGGAGGTTTATTAAGGTACGGTATTCCGGATTTTAAATTGGATAAAGAGGTAGTGCATAGAAGAGTGAAATTGATGGCAGAAAGCGGTATCAATTTTAAATACAATGTGGAAGTAGGAAAAGATATTGGTGCTTCTGAATTAGTTAGTGATTTTGATGCAGTGGTACTCACAGGAGGATCAACCATTCCTAGAGATTTGCCCATAACCGGTCGTGAATTTAAAGGTGTTTATTATGCAATGGAATTTTTAAAACAGCAAAATAAACGTGTGAGCAATATTAAGTTTAGTGAAGAAGAAATTTTAGCCACAGGTAAAGATGTAGTGGTAATTGGTGGTGGTGATACGGGTTCAGATTGTGTAGGTACATCTAACCGTCAAGGTGCAAAATCTATCACTCAATTTGAGCTGATGTTTCAACCGCCAAAAGAAAGAACAGACCATATGCCTTGGCCTCAATATCCTATGCTTTTAAAAACCACCAGTTCTCATGAAGAAGGTTGCCAAAGATTTTGGGGTGTAAATACCAAAGAATTTATTGGAGATGAAAACGGCGAACTGAAAGAGCTGAAGATTGCCGATGTAGAATGGGAAACAGATTTCTTAGGCCGTCCAACCAATTTTAAAGAGGTACAAGGTACAGAAAGGGTAATTCCCTGCCAGCGTGTGTTCTTGGCAATGGGCTTTTTAAACCCTCAATACGAAGGCATGATTGAGCAATTGGGCTTAGCATTAGACAATCGTAAAAACGTAAGTGCAATTGAAGGTAAATACAAAACCAATGTAGAAAAGGTTTTTGTTGCTGGAGACATGAGAAGAGGACAATCTTTAGTGGTTTGGGCCATTTCTGAAGGTAGAGAAGCAGCCAGAAAGGTTGATGAATACCTGATGGGGCATTCTTCTTTAGAAAGTAAGGATGCGGTTAATCTTTTTGAAGACGCCTTTTAGATATAAAATACTTTTAAAAAACCTCCGGTAATGATATTACTGGAGGTTTTTTGTTAATAATGAGTATAGTTTAGCTGTTTTATAATGAATTATTTTAAATCAGATAATTTGTTTTTTATAATCTCTTAATGATTAATATATCTTTGCGGAATTAAAATTGATTTATTAAGTCACAAAATGATAGGGGACCACAGAGGAGCTGTTTTAGGTAACAAATATTATCCTCAAATTGATACCATTCGTTTCATCACTATTTGTTTTATAGTATTCGGACATTGTTTGCTGTCTCAATGGGATGAGAAACAATTTCTGACTCCAGAAAAGGAATATTTACATATTTTTGTTTCCCAAACAGGGAAAATCAGTACAGTGATTTTTTTTATCATAGCGGGTTTTCTTTTAAGACCCAAGCTTCATCATTACACTTTAAAAAGTTATTTACAAGACCGTATTCCAAAGGTCTATTTCCCTTGGGTACTTTTTATAATCATCTTCCTAATTGTTGAAATTGTTCAGGAATTGCCATTAAAGGAGATATTTGCTACTGGAAATATCAAACTTTTATTAGATGGATGTTATAAAATTCTTAACGGTTTATTATTATACACTGCTTATTGGTTTATCACAACCTATTTTGTAAGTATGATCCTTTTTGTCACATTTAGAAAATATGCAGAAAGCTTGTTTTTTGGCTTAATATTAGGATTAATTACATGCTTTTATGCGGTAAATCTTTACTATCAATGGATAGCTGCAAATCATGCAAAGTCTATTTTGGCTTATGCTTTTTTCGTTTGGATAGGTATCCTTTTACAAAAACATTTTGATACAGTTATGAATTTCATAAAAAGGATTTCTTGGGTGCTTTTTATTGTTGTTTTAGTAGTGATGTTTTATTTGTCTTGTGCTGAGGGAGCATATCTTCAAAAAATAGGTTGTGTAGATCCCTTTGCATCAAACCGTGTAAGTAACAGTTTATTTTCTATTGTTTTCTTGTTAGCATTATTTAAAATGGGGAGATTACAGTTGATAAATAACCTTAATCCCAGAAAAACTGTTTATGGCATTTTTCTCATTCATAATTTAGTCATCTATGAATTAATGATAGTTTTAAGATATTACCGTGTTTTTGATAGTGTTGCAAACTATTGGTATTTACTCATTATCCAGATTTTATTCTGTTCTATAATTGTATTTATTACCTATATTATTGTGAGCATATTAGTCAGGTCAAAATATAGTTGGCTCATAGGTGTTAAGCATCAAATGAATATTGATTAATTGAATTTATAAGGCAACTCATTATTAGCGTTTAACTTTTAGCTTTGTTGATAAAAGCGATAAGTTAATTTGTAACCATTAAAACCTTCAAGCTATTGTTTTTCAATTTAATAATCTCTACTTTTGCAGTCCCGCAAAAAGCGGGAATTTTAAAAACAATATTGTAAGAAATGAATCAATACGAAACCACTATCATTCTTACCCCATTGTTGTCAGAAGAAGTTGCTAAAGAGGTGATTGCAAAATTCTCTAAAATACTTACTGACAACGGAGCCGAAATTGTTATGGAAGACAATTGGGGTTTGAAAAAACTGGCGTATCTAATTGAAAAAAAATCAACTGGATACTATCACTTGACTGAATATAAATGCTCAGGAGAGGTTATCGGCAAAGTAGAAATCGAATTAAAGCGTGACGAGCGTGTAATGAGGTTTTTAACAATCAGTTTAAATAAACATGCTGTTGCGTACAATGAGAAAAAACGCGGTGGTGCTTTTAACAAGAAAAAAGACAAAGCGGAGGTAGCAAACTAATGGCACAAGACAAAATCCAGTATGTGACTGCTCCCAAGGTGGAGGACAACAGAAAAAAATATTGCCGTTTTAAAAAGAACGGGATTAAATACATTGATTACAAAGACGGAAATTTCCTGTTAAAGTTTATCAACGATCAAGGTAAAATTTTACCTCGCAGATTAACCGGTACTTCTTTGAAATATCAACGTAAAGTAGCTCAGGCAGTAAAAAGAGCTCGCCACATAGGTATATTGCCATTTGTAACTGATGGTTTAAAATAAGGGAGGCTAACATGGAAATCATATTAAAACAAGATGTAAAGAACCTGGGAGAGAAAGACGATATCGTTACAGTAAAGCCTGGTTTTGGCCGTAATTATTTAATCCCTCAGGGTCATGCTATTTTAGCAACTGAGTCGGCAAGAAAAGTATTGGCTGAGAACATTAAACAAGCTCAGTTCAAACAAGATAAAATTAAAAAAGATGCTGAAGCGATGGCTACTAAATTAGAAGGAGTTACTCTTTCTATTGGTGCTAAAGCTGGTGAAAGCGGGAAAATATTTGGTGCTGTTAATACTATTCAGGTATCAGACGCATTGAAAAAATTAGGCTTTGAAGTAGATAGAAGAAGAATTACTTTTGAAACTGATGTAAAATTTGTTGGTGATTATATCGCTAACTTAAACTTACATAAAGAAGTTAAAGTTAAAGTTCCTTTTACTGTTGTTTCTGAGTAAGCTCAATAATTAAAACTTTTTACAATGCTTCCTGAAATATTCAGGAAGCATTTTTTATTTTAGGCCTAAATGACTGTAAAGAAAACTAAAAAACAAAAATTTAATTTCAATTTTAAAGGAGTGTTAAAGTGGCTTTTTAACGCGATGTTATGGTTTTTTGCCATCAGTATAATCTGGGTGCTCTTGTATAAATTTATCAATCCTCCAGTTACCTATTTAATGGTACAGCGGGGTTTTGAAAGAAAACTGGAGGGTAAAGAGTGGAAGTTGAAAAAGGATTGGAAAGATTTTGATGAATTGTCCCTAAACCTAAAGAAAGCAGCAATAGCAGGTGAAGATAGCAGATTTATGAGCCATTACGGATTTGATTTTAAAGCAATTGAAAAGGCTTACCAAAAGAACCAGAAAGGTAAAAAAGTTAGAGGTGGCAGTACCATTAGCCAACAAACTGCTAAAAACGTTTTTCTATGGCCTGGGAGGTCATATATTAGAAAAGGTTTTGAAGCATATTTTACATTTTTAATAGAGCTTTTTTGGAGTAAAAAACGAATACTAGAAGTTTATTTGAATGTAATAGAAATGGGAGATGGGATTTACGGTTCTGAAGTAGCCTGTCAAACTTATTTTAATAAATCTGCAAAGAGTTTAAGTAAAGGACAGGCGGCGCTATTGGTAGCAGTATTGCCAAACCCCAGAAAATGGTCTCCAGCTAAGCCAACCTCTTATATTTACCATAAACAGTCTTTGATTTTAAGAAATATCAGAAATTTAGAACGATTAGGTGTTTTAAAGAACGGATTCTAATTTAAATACTTTGGAATGCCAGCTGTTGCTGAAAGGTGTTTCCCAGTTTTCTAAATAATTAGCATAATCAGTTACTAAATTATTGAAGACAGTAGTTTCTGAATTTATTTTGCCTTCTTTGATCTTTAGTTCAAACTCTTCTCTATTGCCTGAATAAATTTCTTCTCCTTCTTTCCACGCTATGTTGAACCGGTCAAATAAATTAATATCAAATTCTGATTCTATTTCTTTCATCAAGCGCACAGATTTATCTATTGAACATCCACTAGCTCCAGCCTCCGCTTCATCTACAACCAATATAATAAACCGATTGTACCTTACTTCATAATAAGCCTTTAACTGTTGATTATGGGCCGTCCATTCATTAGTGAAAGAAGAAAGCATCAAATCTAATTGATTAGTTTCCTGAGGCTTTAAAACTCTGTTAGATTGATAGATCCAAACCCTAGCTTGTAAGTTTATCATAAACAAATTTAAAGAAATTTCTTTACTGGCTTTATCTTTCCATTGTCAATCTTATTTTTTTATTTGAAAATTTAAAATTGATCACTCTTTGTTAATAGCTAAATCTTAGTTAATAAGTGGATAACTTTTTTGTCTCAAGCTTTTAGGTAGGGGTATTTTAGAGGAATGAATTTCCTTTGTTTTAATAAAGTTTTTAGCTGCTGTTTGTTTTTGTTTTTCAGTTTAGAAAATCAAAATGAGGCTGATTTGGCCAGAAGGAATATTATTGATCACTATCAAAAATACCAAGCGGAGCAAGAATTAGGAGTAAAGACTTTCAGTTTTGATGTAACTGCAAACGGTTTTGTAAGATATAAGAGGGTACTTAAAAATAATAAAACTGAGTACTATTCAGTAAAAACTGATAAAATTACAGACGTATCTTATTTAGGTACTGAAGTTTCAGGTTGGTTAGTAATCAATTGTGAGAAAGAGTCAGTGATATTTCAGACTTATCACGACCAGAATGGGGATACTGATGAAATGATCAATCAGATTAAAATCCCGATTAAGCAAATTAATATTGATAGCATAAATAGCTGGTCTAATGATTTTAAACTGCTAAAAAAATAGAACTAAAAATACCGTAAAGTTGGTATTGTTTGTATCAAACAAAAATTTGTAAGTTTACAGCTAATAGAAAGGTGTATGAAGCGTAAAAGGACTATTTATTTAATTTTTATGTTTAGTATCTTAACTTTACACACTCTTTTGTTAACTAATTGGCTTTCTAAAGAAGATGATGCCAGGCCTCAGAAACATCAGCTTAATTCATTAATCCCCTCCAACAGGTCTAATCTCCATATTCCTATCTCAAAAGCTAATGTTGATTCTGTAAAACAAAAAAAGATTCTTTTTGAGGGTCAGTAGCATTGTTGAACCCGTAAGTTAGAAAAGGGATTACCTAGCGTTTTAACTATTATTCTGACTCATGAGGTGGATGCTTTTCCATTAATTAATTCCCTGCTCCATGGCAATTTTTACTAATTCTGCAGTGTTGCTAATTCCAAGTTTCTGAGAAATATTTTTTCGATGAGTATCTATAGTATAAGTAGAAAGGAATAATTTGTCACCTATTTTTGCATTGGTTAAGCCCTCTACTACAAAATGGATTACCTCTAATTCCCTTTTAGATAATTTATATTTATTGATAAAATCATCTTTAAAAAGATTTATTGCATCCATTAGGTTCACCTTTTCTACACAAAAAACATGTTTGTTGTGGTAAACGTCTTTAATTGTGTTTTTAAGCACTTGTGGTTCGGTATCTTTTAATAAGTATGCGTCTATTCCAATCTCCGCACATTCTTTGAGCAGACTTTCTTCTGCATACATAGAAACTACAATTTTTTTGGAGGTAATATGGTGCTCTTTTAGTTTGAGTAATGTGCTTTTACCGTCAAAATTAGGCATGTTTAAATCAACAATGGCAATATCTGCATCTTGATTGCATAAATAATCAACCATTGACCTACCGTCATTAAAAACGGCTTTTATTTGAAATTCAGGATCTTCTGCTAAAATATTTGCTAAGCCTTGGGCAAAAAGTTTGTGATCATCAGCTATGACTATTGAAATCATGGTTAATTTTATGAAGGTATAAGTTAAATTCTGTCAGCTAATTTACATCATTTAAGTAATTTATAAACCATTAACTTTTGCAGTAATTTCTGCGATGTCTAAAACTTGAATTTCTTGTTCTTTATTAAAATGTTTAACACCATCATTGATCATGGTCATACAGAATGGGCAACCTAAGGCAACTACCGATGCATTAGATGCGATTACATCTTCCATTCTTTCAATATTCACATCTTTATTTCCTTTTTCAGGTTCTTTAAACATCTGAGCGCCACCAGCGCCACAGCACAGCCCATTGGATTTACAACGTTTCAGCTCTACCAAATCAGCATCCAGGATCTCTAGCGCTTTCCTAGGGGCTTCGTACACGCCATTCCCTCTGCCTAAATAACAAGGGTCGTGAAAAGTGATTTTTTTGCCTTTAAAGTCTCCGCCTTCTGCTTTTAGTTTTCCAGCATCTATGAGTTCTTGAATCAACTGGGTGTGATGGATGACTTCATAATTACCGCCCAGTTCTGGATACTCGTTTTTTAAGGTATTGAAACAATGTGGGCAAGCGGTCACAATCTTTTTCACTTCATAGCCATCTAATACCTGAATATTTGTCATTGCCTGCATCTGAAAAAGAAATTCATTGCCTGCTCTTTTTGCTGGATCTCCGGTACAGCTTTCTTCTGTTCCTAAGACGGCGAATTTTATACCTACATGTGTTAGTATTTTGGCGAAAGCCCTGGTAATTCGTTGTGCCCTTTCGTCATAACTGCCTGCACAGCCTACCCAAAACAGGATCTCTGGTTTTTCCCCGGCAGCCATCATTTCTGCCATTGTTGGTATTTTTATATCTGTTATTTCCATATTCATTCGGTTTTTTAGTTAACAGTTTTCAGTTGTTAGTTTTGAGTTGTCAATTGTTAGTTTTGAGTTGCCAGTTATCGGTTTTCGGTTATTAGTTTAAGAGTTGTCAGCAATCAGCTATCAGCAATCAGACTTCAGCAATCAATTTTTGGTTTTTAGTGTTGGTTTGCAGTTTTCAGTTGCCGGTTATCAGTTTGTTTTGTTTTTTTGCGTTAACGATAGTAGCGGCTACCGGCCTTGTGGCTAATGCCCTCGGGACGTATGAGCGGATAGCGTAGTTTATCCCGATTTTTCATCTGGATAAAAACGCCCATATTTTAATCTTTATCTGCCCAGTTCAGTCTATCTGCTGGGGAATATTTCCAAGGTGCACCGTTATTCTCAATATTGGAGAACATGGCGTTTAAACTGCCTGCTACATTCGACTCTTCCATCACGGCGTATCTCCTGAGATCAACAATTATAGCTAAAGGATCTATGTTTATAGGGCAGGCTTCTGTACAGGCGTTACAAGTGGTGCAGGCCCATATTTCTTCTCTGGTGATAAAATCATCAAGGAGTGCCTTACCGTCGTCGTATCCTTTGCCGTGTTTATCGGTATTCTTTCCTACTTCTTCCAGTCTATCGCGGGTATCCATCATGATTTTACGGGGCGAAAGCAATTTCCCGGTCTGATTTGCCGGACATACGGATGTGCACCTGCCACACTCGGTACAGGAATAGGCGTTCATGAGCTGTACCCAGTTTAAATCCTGTACGTCTTTTGCTCCAAACCTTCCCAATTCTTCTGCTGGAGGCGGCGTAAAGGAGGGGTCTAACATTGCTTTTACCTCGTTGGTTACGGTTTCCATATTCCTGAACTTCCCTTTTGCATTTAAGTTGCTGTACCAGGTATTTGGGAAAGCCAAAATGATGTGGAAGTGCTTAGAAAACGGAAGGTAATTTAAGAATGCCAAGATGCCGAAGATGTGGAACCACCAACAGGCTCTTTCTATCATTACTAAACTTTCTGGGGAGTTGGGCAATATTCCTGTTAAAAACTGCGCTACGGGAAAACTGCCGGCCATGATGTAATGCCCATAACCCATTAACTGCAGTTTATAATCGGCCGCATTCATGGTTAGGAAAGCAGTCATGAGCAGTACTTCTATGATGAGGATATAAATAGCGTCCCATTTGGGCCAAGTGGTCATCTCTGCACCGGAAAATCTTTTTAAGCCCAATATTACCCTGCGGGCCAGGAAGACCAATACGCCCACTAAAACGAGCAATGCCAAGATTTCAAAAGCGCCGATAAGAAAGCTGTAGAAACTGCCTAGGAATGAAAATATGCGGTGTGTGCCGAAGAGGCCGTCTATAATGATTTCTAATACTTCTAGATTGATGATGACAAAGCCTAAGTACACAAAGATGTGCATGATACCTGCAACAGGGCGGACCACCATTTTTGATTGGCCTAAAGCTACCTTTGCCATTACGGCCCATCTTTCGGGTTTACGATCTGAACGGTTAATGTCTTTCCCTAAATTGATGTTTCTTATGATTTTTTTGACCTGAATGGTAAAAAGTATGACCGCGGCCAAGAATAAGATTCCGAATATAATTTGTGCAATCATGAATGTGCAATTGGTTAACAAAGCTAAGTTAGCGAATATGATGAGATAAATTTACTATGCAAGCATTCTATTTTTATTTAGAATGGATTTAGGTAAAGGATAAAATTTAATAGGCTGATAATAAGTATAATATATGCACTGTACAGTTATTTGAAGTGTTTTTTAAAATATTATTTGTGTTTTCATAAAAAGAGCCTACATTTGCAATCCCTAACAATTACCAAATAAGGGAATGGTAGGGTGCCTTAGCTCAGTTGGTAGAGCAAAGGACTGAAAATCCTTGTGTCGCTGGTTCGATCCCAGCAGGCACCACTCAAAACCAAAAAAGCTTCACAGCAATGTGAGGCTTTTTTGGTTTTTAAGCTTTTTAAAGCTACCGATTTGGCTTAGCTGTAGCTATACTCAAACTATACTGAAGGTATACTGTAGCTATACTCGTGAAGGCGGAGGTCGGAAGGCTAAAGTTTGAGTATAGAAAAGAGAGGGACACGGATTGCACAGATTACACGGATTTGGAGGTCGGAGGTCGTCGTAGTACAGAGGTCGGAGGACAGAGATGGGAGGTCGGAGATCGGAAGACTGAAGGTTGGGAGCAATCCGGCGTAGCGGTGGCATTATTCAATTTGTTAATTCTTCTTCAGAGGTTTTCATGTGTTCGCTCCGTTCGGTTTTTTTACTTTTCAGCTATTATTACAATGTTATTTACAACTTCGTTTATTCCATTTAATTTGTCAGTAGGAATAAACATACCATTTGCCAAAAGAATTATTGTCAAATTTCTATCTATAAATTTTCTATAAGCAGTTGATATTCCACCTGAAAAACCATAAGATAATTCATTATTAATACGGATTATTTCTAAACCATAAGTAAAGTCTCTAGGCTGTTTAAAATTAAATGCAGTAAATAGTTGGGTCTTGGTTTTATCCGAAATAAGTTCTCCATTATCAAATTTGTTATTCCATTCAATAAAAGAATTTAACGTCATATTTAAAGCAGCAGCACCATATAAGAATTCTGGAAAACTCCAATTTCTCTTCAATAATTGGTTGCTGTTTGGTGTATTTAAGTAACCATAGCTTAAATTCTGGACAACTTTCATGTTATTACCTTCATACACAACCGAACCTAATGATGAATGAAATTGAGTGTCCATAATGTATTCACTTAGCGTCTTTCCAACTACTTTTTGAAATATTCGGTTTATTAGCCAATAATTTGTTTGGTTATAGTCAAACCGATTACCAGGTTCAAACTTAATGGTGTCTTTATATACTTTTTGTTTAGCATCTTCCTCTTTGTCACTACTATAATTTACAATATCTGGCAATCCTGATGAGTGTGTAATCAAATTTTTTATTTGTACATTTTTCCAACTGTCGGGTAAATCTGTAATAAAATCAGAAATATAATTTTCTAATGTGATTTTTTTTTGTTCTACTAATTGGTAAACAGCTACCACTGAAATCACTTTAGATGTAGAAAATAATGGAAACAATGTTTTATCAGTGACAGGTACGGATAATTCAACGTTTGCATGTCCATAGTTGGTTTTGTATATAACTTTTCCATTTTTAATTATCGCTACTGCTAAACCTGGAATATTATATTGTTTTTGAACTTGGGCAATGTAACTTTTAAGCTCGTTTTCATTTTTAAATTCCGTTGCTTTACTTGGTTGTTGAGCATTTAATCTTAAAAAAAGGAAAAGGATCAGAACTAAAGGAGTCAATTTTATTTTAATCATTTTATTTGTTTAAATTCTAAGTGTTTCAAAATATTGTCACCCACTTGTATAACTTTACCATAAAACTTCCTTTATACAGCTTGTATTATTGATGTTATGGAGTTACTGACCATTTATAGTTGCAAGCTAATCATTTTATAAAAGTTTAAAATGTCTTTCGTAATTCCTGATCATTTTTTTGTTTAGCGGGGTTTAGATTTAGTTTGTTTGGAGGAGCGATCAGTTGGAAGCGAGTTTGAAAACTCTTTGCTATTCGTTAATCCGTAGTGGCGCTACGCTGAACACTAAGGACAGTAGGGAAAATTGAAGTCGGAGGTCGGAAGGCTAAAGTTTGAGCAGAGAAAAAGAGAGACACGGATTGCACAGATTTGGAAGACGGGAGATGGAAAAAGGAGGTCGGAAGGTGGAAAAGACGGAGGATTGAAGACGGTGGTCGGAAGCGAGTTTGAAAGCTCTTTTATATATTCCGTTATCCGTTGTGACGCTACGCTGAACAAACGGACAGTAGGGGCTTCTACAGACATTTAACCTATAGCATACTTACCCCATATGCTTCTTTGTTCTGCTGGATAAAATCAGCTTTTAATCTAGCAAACGTACTTAACTGACTTTTAAATAACATGTCTTCCGGAACTATCGTTTTTATAATATCCACATGGCTTTGCTTTTCACCAAAAAAATAACCCTGTGCGTTAATGCCCACAAAACTAAGCTTGTTGCTTTCATTATCTTTCTCAAAAACGTAATAAATAGCTTCAAAATCCTTATTAACCAGTCTTCCTAAAGATCCCCAGTCGTTCTTAAAATATTCATGAATTACCCCCTCAATGGATAGTGATTCCTCTTTTAAAATGCGCTCTCTATACCGCTTAAAAAAATGAGGAGGATATACCGTTGCCCTATTATTTTTTATTTCAGGAACAACTGCATATCTGCCTTCGGGACGGGAATAAACCGTGTACGCTAACACAAAAGGAGTGTTAAAATGACTTCTTTTAAAAGCCTTAAAAATAAATACAAACAGGTTTTTCCTTTTAAGTGATTTGCACTCGTAAGTTTTTGTTACCGGATAATGGCTCCTATGTAAAACGATTTTCTTGAAATCTCTCCCACATGCGGTAAGCTTATTGCCAAAAGTTCTGGCATCTTCCAAAACTTCCTTGCTAATTTCCTGCAGGTTCATTGATGGCACAATCATCTTGATCAGTTTTAAGCGCTAAGGTTATTCCTTTGTTGCCCATCCTCCCCTCATCTGCTTGCTCCATACAAAGGCTAGGTCTAATTTAATAAATTTAGAGTTATGATTGTATAGCCATCTTTTAAATTTCTTAACAGGTTATTTCTCCCTTGCAATAGGAGACTGGTGCCAGACTGGGCTTTGAGCAATCAGCAGTGAGCCTTGAGTAATCAGTTGGAAGCGAGTTTGAAAACTCTTTTCTATTCGTTAATCCTTAGTCCCGCTTCGCTTAAGACTAAGGACAGTTTGGTTAAAGTGATTTGATCTGTTGCCGCTTAACCAGTCTTTGAAAAAGATCGTCCAAAGGGAAAGGCTTGGATAAATAGTCGTTAATTCCATAATCTTTGGTTTGCTTTATGATATTATCAGAAACCGAAGCCGTTAATGCAATAATATAAGTATTTGCTTTTGACGAATCTTTTAAAGCTCTTATGATTTTGGTAGTTTCTATACCATCCAATACAGGCATGTGCATATCCATCAAAATCACATCGTAATCTTTTTTTTTAATCAGCTGTAGAACCTCTTCGCCATTTTCTGCTATATCCGCAGTAATGTTCCACTTCTTAAAAAGCTGTTTCATGAAAAATATATTCATCATGTTGTCTTCTGCAAGTAAAACATTCAGTTGGCTTAAATCAGTTTCTTCGCCATTTTTGGTAGTGTTTATACTTTCCTGTTTTTCTTTAACGGTTTCTTTGATCAGCAGGTCAAAATAAAAAACAGCGCCTTTGCCCAGCTCACTTCTCATTTTAATTTGGCTGCCAAATTTCACCACCAATTGTTTTACGATAGAAAGCCCCAGACCGGTACCTCCAAACTTTCTGTTGGTATTTGCTGTGGCCTGCAGAAAAGGTTCAAAAATAATGTCCTGTTGCTCTGTGGAAATCCCAATACCGCTGTCTTCCACCTCAAAACGTATGCTATGATCTCCGTTTTCAATACTTAATACCTTTGCACTCAGCTTTACCTGCCCTTTCTCTGTAAACTTAATGGCGTTACCAACCAAATTATAAAGCACCTGGCTTAAGCGGGAAACGTCGCCGAGAAACATTTTCTCTTTTATTTGATCGTCTATTTCGAGATTTAGTTGCAGTACTTTCTCCTCGGCCTTAAACTGCATCGCTGCTGTTATGCCCTTTAATAACCTTTCCAAGTCAAATGCTGCATTTTCCAGCTCCAGTTTACCCGATTCTATTTTATTGATGTCCAGTATATCATTGATTAAAGACAGTAAGCCTTCTGCCGAAAATTTAAGTACATCCAGTTGTTCCTTTTGTTGGGTGTTGGTATTATCGCTGATTAAAAGACTGGCAATACCAATTACGGAGTTAAGCGGTGTGCGCAACTCGTGTGACATGGTGGAAAGAAAATCACTTTTTGTTTGTGCCAACTGCGACATCTTTTCACTCTGCAATTTGCTGTTATTAAGGTTGCCAAAAATCACCGCATGGAAGTAAATATGTGCCATCACTATCACTATACAGTTGATGACAATATAAGCATCGTTCAAATTCTCTGGCAAGGGTTGCAGCCCAACAAAGCGGTAGGGGATGTGGTGATATAGTATGAGCGAAGCAAATGCAATGATACTATAAATGGTGCCCCACTTTTTACCCAAACCGTAAAAGGCCGAAATAATAATCATGAAGATGGCCTGTAGCGCCACCACATCTGTTCCAACAGCGGTATTGAACACCCTGTAATAAACATGCAGTATAGTTGCTATTACCGCATAATGTATTCCCCATGTTAGGATTTTAGGGAAGCGGCGCAGCACAAAAATGATGATGATGGAGGTCACCATTAAACGGATTGCCCGATTACTGCCATCTCCCTGATGATTGGCCACTGCATCAAAAAGATAAATGAGACCCTTGTACACATTAGCGCCCAGCATCAGGTAAAATAATTTTAATTGGGCCTGAAATAAAGACGTTTCAGTTACGGAAGCATTCAAGGACGGAATTCGCCAGGAGATTTTACTTGCCATTTTTAAAATGCAGACTTATTGCTGTGCCAAATTGAACACTAGCTTGCAAAGCTATAATTTTTACAGCGATAACGATATGCATTCTTTAATTATTAGGGTTCGAGTTGCGGTAGGAGGTCGGAAGGCGGAAGTCGGAGGACGGTAGACAGAAGTCGGAAGAGGGACACGGATTGCACAGATTTGGAGGTTGAAAGACGGAGGAGGGATGAGGGAAGGCTAAAGTTTGAGTGGAATTGCAATTCCAAGCGCAGTCTCCTCAGCTGCGGTTGAGGAGAAGGGGTGAAATGGAAAGCCTCACAGCAATGTGAGGCTTTTTTGGTTTTTAAAAACCTGTTTAGACAATTTACATGTAAGCCTCCTCCAAGCATTAAATGGGTTAAGTACATTCCTCCCTCCCTAAAAGCAGCTATGCAAACTGTTTTTTAACAGCTGGTTTAGGTTTAGGATGTAAGCGAGAATTTTTGTCCTCAAAAAAGCAGTAAAATAACTTAGATTTATGGACATTTAATTATGAGCAAAAATGAAAAAACTGATTTTAGGCTTCATCTTATTAACGATATTCTCTTGTAGTTCTGTTAAAAGAATGCGAGTTAATGTTAAAAAGCCCACTTCGGTGCAGCTTCCGGCAGCCGTTAAGCGGATGGTAATTGTGGATAAGACGCAAGGTAATTTTTTAACAAGTATCGAAGGTGTTTTAACAGGGGAAACAATAGGAATTGATAAAGTTCTTGCTCAAGAATGTATTTCTGGATTAACCAATACCTTCTTAAAAAATTCGGAAATTGAAATTACACAACATCCAGAAAGGTTAAAGAGTGCGAACAAAACTTCCACAGGTTTTGGCGCTGTTATGAACTGGGCAGAAGTGCAACAAATAGCCATTGGGAGTAATGCAGATGCTGTGTTGGTTTTAGAATATTTTGATTCGGATTTTACCATTAGAAACGCAAGTACTTCAGGGATTGTTGGAGGTGTTTTGTTTCAGGGCTTCGCTAAAGCAAAAGTTGGGGTAAGGGTTTATTTGCCAAATACACAGCGACTTTTGTATGAAAACAGTTTTAGCTATTCAAAAACGTATGGAGAAAAAGCAGGTAGCAAGGAAATTCTTTTAGGTAAAGTTATTGTGGGCACAACAGCGTTGAAGAAGGTGAGTTATGAACTTGGAAAATATGTGGGGCAAAGGTTTGTTACCTACAGCACTTGGGAAGACCGGGTTTTTATGAAAGGCAAAACTGCAACGACAAAAATGGCCGAACGGCAAATACTTGCGCAAGATTATGCGAATGCAATTAGTACTTTACAAGAAGCATATAAAACAGAAAGAAGTGCAAAAATTAGAGCAGACATTGCGCATAATTTAGGTTTTTGCTATGAAGTTGAAAGTGAGTTAGCATTATCCAAAAAGTGGTTGGCGGCATCATTTATTTTGTCAGGAAATAGGAAAACACAAGACTATCTTGACATTATAAATAGAAGAATTAGGGAAGCGGAAGTTCTTGAAGACCAAAATAATAAGTAAAGTATTGATGCACCATTCTTGTATAATGATAGCTTTTTTTGCTGGGGATTTGAATTTTATTGGTAAGCTGTGGTTGCGTTCGAAATCCTATGGGTTGGTTCAAGTCAATTCTGCAATAATTCTGCAAGCAATGCCATTGTTGCATAAATCTTAAAAACTTTACCAACCATTATAAAACTGATCAATCAACTTAATAAAAGAAGAGATAACATATGATAATAGAACCAAAAATCAGAGGATTTATTTGTTTGACTTCGCATCCAAAAGGCTGTGAAAGAAATGTAATGAATCAAATTGAATTTATTAAATCAAAAGGAAAAAATAATGGACCAAAAAATGTTTTAGTAATTGGTGCATCCACAGGTTTCGGGCTTGCTTCAAGGATTACGAGTGCTTTTGGTTCAAACGCTTCTACAATAGGTGTTTTCTTTGAGAAACCACCGCAGGACGGCAAGACTGCTTCCCCAGGTTGGTATAACAGTGCTGCGTTTCAACAACAAGCAAAAAAAGCTGGGCTCTATGCTAAAAGTATCAATGGTGATGCATTTTCAAACGAAGTAAAAAACCAGACCATTGACCTCATCAAAAAAGACTTGGGCAAAGTGGACTTGGTTATCTATAGTTTAGCTTCACCTGTTAGAAAACATCCTAAAACAGGCATTATACATCGTTCAGTGCTTAAGCCGATTGGACAAACCTTCACTGATAAAACGGTTGACTTTCATACTGGAATAATTACAAATATTTCTATAGAACCTTGCACAGCGGATGATATTGAAAATACCATAGCAGTTATGGGCGGTGAAGATTGGCAAATGTGGATTGATGCTTTACTTAAAGCTGACGCCTTATCGGATGAGGCAAAGACAGTTGCCTATTCTTATATTGGTCCTTCGCTTACTGAAGCAGTATATCGCAAAGGAACTATAGGGAAAGCCAAGGATGATTTAGAAGCTACTGCATTTAAAATCACTGATCGTTTAAAAAGTATAAATGGCAAAGCATATGTATCCGTAAATAAAGCCTTGGTTACACAAGCAAGTTCAGCAATTCCTGTTATCCCACTTTACATTTCTTTACTTTACAAAGAGATGAAGGAAAACGGTATCCATGAAGGTTGTATCGAACAAATAGAACGCTTATTCAGTGAAAGATTGTATTCTGGTAAAGAAATTCCAACCGATGAAAAAGGGAGAATCAGAATTGATGACTTGGAAATGAGGGAAGATATACAGCACAAAGTTGCTGCATTATGGTTAAAAGCAACTACCGAAACGCTACCTGAAATTGGCGACTTAAAAGGTTATAAATCCGATTTTTTAAATTTATTTGGTTTTGGATTCGAGAATATTAATTATTTAGAAGAGGTGGATGAAAATATAAAAATTGACGAGCTGCAATAGTCATTTATAAAAATAATTGTTGCTAACATACGCTCAGCTCCATTTTTCTCATTTATGTACAAATTTTCAAAAGATTATAGGCAATTTCACCTGACCGCTTAAATACAGACATTTTCACAAAATATGAATATGAAATTTATTTCCGGTTTTACACTTGTGTTTGCAACACTTATTGCAAACGCACAAACAAATTCTTTGCGACTAAACCCAAATATTGTTTTACCCAAAGACAGTATAGAAAGTAAAAACTTAACCACTTCACTTAACGATTTTTTGATTTCTGTACATAAACCAAACGAAGAAAATAAATTTGTTTTTGACAGCGAAAAAATTGAGACTTTTATTCAACTTGACGAAGTAAGCGGCATAGAAAAAAGCGGAAAATACAAAGATGATTTTTTCTATAAGCCATATTTGACAAATGTTGTTTTACTTAAAGACAAAGATTATTTAATTCAAGTTTCTTACATGGGGACCAACGAAAGTGTTGCGATGTTAAGAGCAAGTTTTGAATTTATTGCACATAAGACAGCTGACTCATTTACATTTTCTTCGCCACTTTTAAGAAATACGAAAAATTGGAAAGTAGATAAAGTTGGCAACAATATTTTTCACTATCAAAATAGCATCAACAAAGAGAAGATAAAAGAATTAAATAATTTGAGTTCTTCGTTTGATTTGAAACTGAAATCAACAAATAAAATAACCGACTATTATTGCACTGACAACATTATCGAAATGCAAAAATTAATAGGAGTTGATTATAAAGCTGACTACAGCGGGCAAGCAGAAAGTGTTTGGAGTTCTTCATTTGGGAACAGAAAGCTAATTATATTAGGCAACAACAATTCAACATTTAATGAGTTTGACCCACACGATTTATTTCACGACAGATTAAGTTTAGTAATTTCAAGAAGTAAAGTAAACAAACCTGTTGAAGAAGGTTGTGCATATCTTTATGGTGGAAGTTGGGGTTTTACTTGGAAAGAAATTTTCAATGCATTCAAGGATCAAATTTCAAGTCATAAAAACACAAGTTGGACTGAAATTAAAGAGATGCCAATTTCATTTAAGACAGGAAAATATCCAAATTCTGCCGACTACATTGTGAACGCTTTATTGGTTAAGAAAATAGAAAAGGAAAAAGGATTTGAAGGAGTTTGGGAACTTCTTAATGTTGGACCTTTTGAAAAGGGAAACGAAAAGTATTATCAAACACTTGAAAAATTAACAGGAATAACAAAGTTGAATTATAACGAAAAAATTTGGGCACTAATCAATAACGAAAAATAAAAACCACCATCAATATCCGTTTTGAGAGATTTTGAGTTTAGTTTACACAACGGAAAAGTAACAACTATGATGCAGAAAGATGGCTCAGGTGAATATGAAATTAAAAAAGATGAAAGTCAAAAATAAACCTTGTAAAACAGTACCTCAAATAAATTGGCGATTCAATGGTTAAATGAAGCTTTATTCTTAGTTGGATGTTTTTTGCTTGCAGAAAGATTGGTGTTTTGCAATCGCCATTTGGTGTAATTGAAAGGCCGCTATAAGCCATTTTAAAAGACGAATGTGAGAAAGAAGAAAATACGGGGGCACAACAGGCAACATCGGCAAATCGACATTTGGCAACTTGAAAATTTATCGTTTGACCTTAAAGCCTATTTACTGAACGAGGGTGAAAGATATGTTGCAAAAATCAGAGTGCATCCTTGGAACGGACTTTCATTGATAAATAGTGATACGCCACAACCCAAAGGAAAGACCAAGCAAAAAATGCTGAATGGACTTCTTGATATTTACGAAAATTGGAAAAACCAACTGGAACAACTCGGTCAGCCATATTATTTAAAAGTTTGGCTTTTTGAGCCACGCTTTTCAAAATCTCAAGTTGTAGGTGCAATTGGCGGTAATATTGGTTTCTACGAAAATATCTTTTATAAACCCGAAACAGATAAAATTTTACGATTCACCAATTGTGAAAAACTAAAAATAAAGCTTTCTAATTTAAATTGGGAATACCTCTTGGACGAAGACCATTATGACAATACTGAAGTTGGAGAACCAGAACAATATGCTTCAAATCAGGACTATTTAGATCATAGGAAATGGTTTGATGAGCTTTTAAAAAAGCCACATCGTAAAGAAAAACTTAAGCAACCAATTGGTGATGCAAAAGAATCCTATTCATTTAAGCGTGGCGACTTATGGCTTGGTAGATAGAAATAGAAACGCATATAACTAGAGTTTGGCACAGTGGCGGTTCATTGCTCCGCAAGAGGAGTAATAAAAAATGTGAGCGGAAATGAATTTTTTGAAATCGATTTCTAAAATGTTATACTTGAACTCCAATTGTAAATAGTATAAATTCTGGAAATGAAAGTCCAGTCATTTATTACATAAACCAATATGATTAGTCGGGATTTGGATGCGAATTTTTTAGTAGAAATAGCTATTCCAAAAGTAATTTTAGGAACAAGTAGCTTAAAGGGTAATTTGTATAGTGCCATTCCGTATTCTCAGAAACTGGAAATTGTAAAAGCTGGGATGGAGAATTCGGGCGAATTAAGCATGTTTGATACTGCTGGTAAATATGGTGCGGGATTAGCACTGGAAACCTTAGGTAAATGTTTAAGGAAATTAAGGGTTGCAAAAAATGAGGTGATCATCAGTAATAAATTGGGATGGTTGAGAAAACCATTAATAACTCCTAAACCAACTTTTGAAGAGGATGTTTGGATAGATATAGCGTATGATGCCTATCAAAATATAAGTTTTGATAGAATTCTAGAGTGCTTTGAACAGGGAAATGAATTACTTGAAATTTCTGATGCTTTTTGGGATGAGATGAAACAGATGAAACTGATTTGAAAAGATTATCCTATTTATAACTATCCAAAAAACAGCGATTAAAACCAAACGAAATAAAAGCTCCAATTATGAACATTACAAATAACCCTTCATCGGTAGATAAAAGTCCAGTGGTGAAAAACTCTATTTTTGCCATTGGGCTCATTACTTCCCTTTTTTTCTTATGGGGTTTTGCTCATAACCTGGACCCTATCCTCATCCCGCATCTAAAAAAATCTTTCACGTTGACCACTGTACAGGCCACTTTGGTTGATTCGGCTGTTTTTATTGCTTATTTTTTAATGGCCATACCAGCAGGTTTTTTAATGAAGAAATATGGTTATAAAGCCGGGATTATTGTTGGTTTGTTTGTTTTTGCCTGTGGGTCACTTTTGTTTCTGCCTGCGGCAGATTACCAGTCCTATAACTTTTTTCTAATTGCTTTATTTATCATAGCCTGCGGTTTAACAGTTTTAGAAACTGCGGCAAACCCTTACATTACCATTTTAGGTCCACCAGAAACGGCATCATTCAGGATCAATTTTGCACAATCATTTAATGGTTTAGCGGCATCTTTGGCACCTATAATAGGTGTCAAACTAATATTGACAAAAGGCACACCCATAGAAGAGTTAAATGCCATGACTGAAACTGCTAGAGCCGCCTCACTAGCCGCAGAGGCTTCAACTGTGAAGATGCCCTATCTTGTTTTAGGTATTGTTCTAATTTTAATTGCAGTCATTTTTTATTTTACCAAGTTGCCCGATATAAAAAGTTCTTCCACAAACGAAGCAAGTAGTAAGAGCATTTTTCATGCATTGAAACATAAGCATTTGGCTTGGGGGGTTAGCGCACAGTTTTTTTATGTTGGCGCACAAGTTTCCGTATTTAGTCTTTTCCTTTTATACGCACCGGTAGCAGCTGGAATTACTGAAGAAGAGGCAGGTTATTATTTAGGTGCATGTGGAATAGCATTTTTGATTGGAAGGTTTATTGGTACGTTTTTAATGAAGTTTTTTAAAGCTGAAAATTTACTGGCGCTTTACGCAGTGATTAATATTATTTTATGTTTTGTGGCAATTTTTGCCCATGGAATGATCACCGTTTATACTGTAATCGCGATCTGTTTTTTCATGTCCATCATGTTCCCTACCATTTTTGCATTAGGTATAAGCGGTTTAGGCGGAGACACGGAGTATGGCAGCAGCTTAATCATCATGTCTATCGTTGGCGGAGCTATTTTGCCTAGGATTTTTGGGATAATAAGTGATGAAACTCAAAATATCCAGAACGGTTACATTGTTCCTGCAGTTTGCTTTTTAGTGATTGCCATCTTCGGCATTAGTGGACATCGAGTGAACAAAAAACAAGTAGAGACAGAACCTGCAGGAATTTTATAGAAAATTAAAGTATTTGCATTATCATTTGGTTTTAAGATTGATCAATAAAAATAGTATTTCAACAGCATCATGAGGATTGACTCCCATCAGCATTTTTGGATTTTTGATCCCATAAGGGATAGTTGGATTGACGAATCAATGGCTGTTATTCAACGTAATTTTTTGCCCGATGATTTAACGCCGTTATTGAAAGAAAATAGTTTTGATGGATGCGTGGCAGTGCAGGCAGATCAGACTGAAAAGCAGAATGAATTTTTACTGGATTTGGCTTCGAAAGAAAGCTTTATAAAAGGAATTGTGGGCTGGGTAGATTTGCAGCATCCTAATATTGAGGAGAAGCTTTCCATATATCTCAAAGAAACGCTGATGAAAGGCTTTCGGCATGTATTGCAAGGAGAAGCGCAGCGAGATTTTATGCTTAAACCCGATTTTTTAAAAGGGATTGGTTTATTAGAAAAATACGGTTTTACGTATGATATTCTGATCTTGCCAGATCAGCTCAAGTTTTCAGAAAAATTAATTGAAAAGTTCCCCAATCAGAAATTCGTGGTAGACCATATTGCCAAGCCTACTATTAAAAATCAAAAAATAGGAGATTGGAAAAAGGATCTCCTCTCCATTGCTCAACATGAAAATGTTTATTGCAAAGTATCAGGAATGGTTACCGAAGCTGATTGGAGCAATTGGAAGCAAAATGATTTTATCCCTTATCTGGATGTTGTTTTTGAAGCTTTTGGAACCCATCGATTAATGTTTGGATCCGATTGGCCAGTTTGCAACGTTGCCGGAGGCTATCAAAAATCATTAGCTATTGTTAAAGAATACACCAAGCAATTGTCCATACAAGAACAAGATCAGTTCTTTGGAGAAGTTGCTACTTCATTTTATAATTTGAAATCATCATGAGAACCCTAGTATGTACACAGCCTGGAGTATTCGATTATAAAGTTGGGGTTAAACCCGAATTGCAAAAGGGGAATGCCATTATCCGCATTAAACGAATAGGTATTTGTGGTACAGATTTACATGCTTTTGAAGGTAAACAGCCTTTTTTCAGTTATCCAAGAATATTAGGGCATGAGCTATCTGGAGAATTGATAGATTTTGAGGATGCACCCGGATTTGAAAAAGGAGAAGCGGTTACTTTTATTCCTTATTTTTCTGATGGTACCTGCATAGCCTGTAGGAGTGGTAAGCCAAACTGCTGTGCAAATATTCAAGTATTTGGGGTACATATAGATGGGGGAATGAGTGAATATATCTCCGTACCATCTAAATACCTTTTGCATGGAGAAGGATTGAGTTTTGATGAGCTGGCATTGGTAGAGCCTTTAGCAATTGGAGCTCATGGCGTAAGGCAAGCAGGCGTAAAACCTGATGAATTTGTTTTGGTTGTAGGTGCAGGCCCCATAGGATTAGGAACAATGGAGATGGCCCGCATTGCTGGAGCTAAAGTAATTGCATTGGATGTGAACGATGCAAGATTAGATTTTTGCCGAAATAAATTAGAAGTTCATTTCACAATTAATGCATCGTCAGAAAATGTAATTGAACGCTTAAAAGAAATCACAAACGGTGATATGCCAACGGTAGTGATTGATGCAACTGGGAACTTGAAAGCCATTAATAACGGAATAAATTTTTTGGCACATGGAGGAAGATATGTGCTTATCGGTTTGCAAAAAGCAGATTTTTCATTCAATAATCCAGAATTTCATAAACGGGAGACTACTTTAATGAGTAGTAGAAATGCGACCAAACAAGATTTTGAACATGTAATTTCGAGTATGAAAGCTGGTAAAGTAAATCCGCAGACTTACATTAGCCATCGGGTAAATTTTAATCAGGTACAACAGGAATTTGCGAGTTGGCTTGATCCTGTAAATGGGGTGATTAAGGCAATGGTGTCGTTATAAAAAGGAGCTCCTATAAAGTTGATCATTTAGGTTGCTTTGTTTTGGGTTTTGCTATTCCATCAAATAATCGGTTCATCCATCAATACATCCAAGCTATAAAACAAATATGGATAGCATTTTAGCAAGCTTTTAAAGCTGGAAATTAATTGCCAAAGGGCAATATTTTTTTATCAAATAGAAAATAATTTAGATTTATGGTGCAGTTATATTTAAGAATAAGGGTAAAAAAAAATTTATTATTAGGACTGATTTTATTTACGCCCGTATTTTCTTTTGCACAAAAAGATTTAACGCTGTGGTATAAAGCGCCGGCAAAAACTTGGACAGAAGCGCTGCCTTTGGGAAATGGAAGGCTTGGCGCTATGGTTTTTGGTGGAGTAGAAGATGAACTGATACAGCTGAATGAGAGTAGCTATTGGACAGGCGGACCTGTGAGAACCAATGTAAATCCTAAAGCTTATGAAAATCTTTTGTTGGCCAGAAAAGCACTTCTTGAAGAAGAAGATTATGAAAAGGCAAATGGCTTCGCGAAAAAAATGCAAGGCTATTATTCTGAATCTTATTTGCCTTTGGGCGATTTAAAAATTCATCAGGATTTTAACGGAAAAAAAGAAACCAATTATTACCGCGATTTAAATATCAAAGATGCCATTGCCACCACAAAGTTTACAGTTGATGGGGTGGAGTATACCCGTCAAATGATCAGCTCCTCACCTGATAATATTATGGTGATAAAATTAACAGCCAACAAAGCAAATAAACTCAATATTGATTTACAGCTCAGTAATCCCTTAAAATTTACCAATAATGTGGTGAACCAATCAGAAATTATGATGAGCGGTAAAGCCCCATCTCATGTGGATCCTTCTTATGTCAATTCGAAAAATCCAATCTCTGAATTTGACACTGCAGGTTGCCGGGGAATGAGGTATCAGCTGAGGGTAAAAGCTAAGGCAAAGGATGGTATGGTTACCTCAAATGATAAAGGGCTTCATGTTAAAGATGCAACAGAGGTGATTATTTACCTATCTGCAGCCACCAGTTTTAATGGTTTTGACCATTGCCCTGATTCACAAGGCAAAGATGAAAATAAGCTTGCCAATGACGCAATGCAACATGCTGTAAAAAGAAACTGGCAAGAAATTTTAAAAAGACATCTTTCAGATTATCATCAATATTTTAATAGGGTTTCTTTTCAGCTGGAATCCCAAAATGAAAACAAGAGTGCTTTACTTCCAATGAACGAAAGGTTAATTGCCTATGCAAAGGGCGCAAAAGATCCTGATTTAGAAACGCTTTATTTTCAGTATGATAGGTATTTATTGCTTTCTTGCTCAAGACCTGGCGGAATACCTGCGAATTTGCAGGGAATATGGAATAAAGAAGTAAGGCCACCATGGAGCTCAAATTATACCACAAACATTAATGTGGAGATGAATTATTGGCCAGCAGAAGCCGTTAACTTATCAGAAATGCACCTGCCATTTTTAGATTTTATAAAAAACCTGAGTGTAACAGGGCAAGTCACTGCCAAAGAATTCTATCATGCCAAAGGATGGGCTGTTCATCATAATAGTGATATATGGGGTTTATCAAACCCTGTTGGAGATTTAGGGAATGGAGATCCGATGTGGGCCACTTGGGCAATGGGTTCCCCGTGGTTATCTCAGCATTTGTGGTGGCATTATGAGTTTACTCAGGACAAGAAATTTTTAGAACAAACGGCTTTTCCTATCATGAAAGGTGCTGTAGATTTCTGTTTGGATTTTCTCGTAGAAAATAAAGAGGGTTACCTGGTTACTGCTCCTTCCTCCTCTCCAGAAAACCTTTTTATTGATGATAAAGGCAAAAAGGGATCCATTTCCATTGCCAGCACTATGGATATGTCAATCATTTATGACCTGTTTACTAACTTTATTCAGGCTTCAGAAAAATTAAATGGGGACACTGCATTTCGTAATCTGGTTATTAAAAAACGTAGTTTATTGTACCCATTAAAAATTGGTAAAAAAGGAGATATTCAAGAATGGTATAAAGATTGGGAATCCGTTGATCCTCATCATAGGCATGTATCGCACCTTTTTGGTTTATATCCAGGTAGGCAAATTTCACCTATTGCTACTCCTGCTTTTGCAAAAGCAGCAACAAAAACTTTAGAATTACGTGGAGATGAAGGCACAGGATGGAGCTTAGCTTGGAAGATTAATTTTTGGGCAAGATTGCTAGACGGAAACCATGCCTATAAAATGATCAGAACCATTTTACACCTTACAGGTGAAGTGGGTACTGATTATGCAAATGGAGGAGGATCTTATGCTAATCTTTTTGATGCACACCCACCTTTTCAAATTGATGGTAATTTTGGAGCGCTTTCTGGAATGTCTGAAATGCTATTACAGAGTCACTTAGAAGAAATATATCTATTGCCCGCTTTACCTGATGCTTGGGCAGATGGAAGTATCAGTGGGTTAAAAGCCCGTGGAAATTTTGAAGTGAGTATGAATTGGCAAAACAGGAAATTAAAATCAGCGAAAATCACTTCATTAGCTGGAGGAACCCTAAAATTAAGAACTAATTCACCTTTAAATATTGAAGGTATTCAGTCAGCATCAGTAAAATCTGAGATAGGCTATGTCACCACTTTACAAACTAAAAAAGGAAAAACCTATACGATAATAGCGGAACAAAATTAGAAATGATGAGCTAAATTATTTATACGACGCTGAATCATTAAAGAAGCCACAGCCGGAGATATTAATTCAAATTGATTTGATTTACATCCACCACATCTCCAATTACTATTAAAGCTGGATGTGTAATTTGATGTTCTTCAGCTAATCTGGCCAAATCAACTAATTTACCTTTAACTATTTTCATATTTGGTAATGAAGCATTTTGCACCAAAGCGGCCGGTGTTTCTGGTTTGCCACATTTTATTGCTTCCTGAATGATGAAAGGTAAGTTTTTCATACCCATATAAATTACTAAAGTGGTTTTGCTTTGTAGCGCCAAGCAAATATCTCTTGATAAGCTACCGTCTTTCTTAGTGCCGGTAATCATCCAT